>NZ_CP059692.1:2200000-2514166 GCF_014058705.1 Aureimonas mangrovi | reverse complement strand
GAAGGAGAGGACGAAGCGGAGACGGGCCGCCTGCGCGACGAACTGATGGCGCGCCTGCGCGCCCTCGACGCAAGGCGCGAGGCCGGGGCAGGTCTGTTTGCACCGAAGGATGCCGAGGCTTGAGCGTGCTTCTGGACGAGGCGGGCTTCTGGCGCGGGATCGAGCGGGAGATCGCCTCGGCGGCCGCGCCCATCCTGCGCGCGGCGATGCCGGGCTGGCCGGTGATGGCGCGGGCCGAGCAGCTTCCGCCGCCGGGCGGCTGGCGTCAGTGGCTGATGATCGGCGGACGCGGCTCCGGCAAGACGCGGGCGGGCGCCGAGTGGGTGCGGGCGATGGCTCTGGGCGAGGCGCCCTTCGCGGCGCGCCCGCACGGACGGATCGCCCTGGTGGCGGAAACGCTGGGCGATGCCCGCGAGGTGATGATCGAGGGCGAGAGCGGCTTGCGCGGGCTCGACTTCGCAAGGCGTCCCGTCTTCGAGGCGACGCGGCGCCGGCTGGTCTTTTCCAACGGCGCGGTGGCGCAGATCTTCTCCTCCGAGGACCCGGAGGCGCTGCGCGGCTACCAGTTCGACTGCGCCTGGGGCGACGAACTGGCCAAGTGGAAGCACCCCGAGCCGTGCTTCGACAATCTGCAACTGGCACTGCGGCTGGGAGAGCGGCCGAGGGCGCTGTTCACGACGACGCCGCGCGCCGTGCCGCTGCTCAAACGCCTGATGGCGGAGGAGGGCACGGCGGTGACGCGGATGACGACGCGCGAGAACGCGGCAAACCTCGCGGATGGGTTCCTCGACGCGATGCAGGCCCGCTACGGGGGCACGCGGCTCGGCCGGCAGGAACTCGACGGCGAAATGCTGGAGGCGCGCGAGGACGCACTGTTCGACCGCGCCGCGATCGACCGGCTGCGGGTGCGCGCGGCGCCCGCGCTGAGGCGTATCGTCGTGGCCGTCGACCCGCCGGCCTCGTCGGGCGAGCGCTCCGACGCCTGCGGCATCGTCGCGGCGGGGATCGCGGCGGACGGCACGGTCTACGTGCTGGAGGATGCGAGCGTGCGCGGGGCTCGCCCGCCCGAATGGGCGGCGCGGGCGGTGGCGGCCTTCGAACGGCTGGAGGCGGACCGGATCGTCGCCGAGGTAAACCAGGGCGGCGACATGGTGGAGGCCGTGATCCGCGCCGTGCGCCCGGACGTGCCGGTGCGGGCGGTGCGGGCCAGCCGGGGCAAGTGGGTGCGCGCCGAACCCGTGGCTGCGCTTTACGAGCAGGGCCGTGTGCGGCACGCCGGCGCCTTCGCGGCGCTGGAGGACGAGATGGCCGATTTCGGCCCCGACGGGCTTTCGGCCGGGCGCTCGCCCGACCGGCTGGACGCACTGGTCTGGGCCGTGACGGCGCTGATGCAGCCGCAGGCCGAACCGCGCGTGCGCGGGCTTTAGGGGCCTGATCCCACACAAGATATCGATCGGAGAGAACGATGAGGCTCGGAGCAAGGCTCAAGGCCCTGGTCGGCGCGCGTGCGCCCGCGCCGGCCGAAACGCGGTCGGCCGGCTATGGGGGTGGAACGCTCGTCTTCACCGGGCAGGTGCCGGGAGAGGCGGGCGGCGAGCGCACCTATGGCGGGCTCGCGCGCAGCGGCTTCATGGCCAACCCCGTCGTCTACCGTTCCGTGCGGCTGATCGCCGAGAATGCGGCCGCCGTGCCGCTGCTCCTCTATCGCGGCGCGCAGGAGGTGGAGGCGCATCCGATCCTCGACCGCCTGCGCCGGCCGAACGCGATGGAAGACGGCGCGGCGCTGATCGAGACGCTGTGCGGGCACCTGCTGCTTTCCGGCAACGCCTATCTGGAGGCGACGCCGGGAGAGGGCGGGCCGGCCGCGCTCTATGCGCTGCGGCCCGACCGGCTGCGCGTGATCGAGGATGCGGACGGCTGGCCGCTCGGCTACGAGCACCGCGTCGGCACGCGGGTTAGACGGCTGCCGGCCGAGGGCGAGGACGGCCGACCGGGGCCGGTGCTGCACATCCGCCTGTTCCATCCTCTGGCCGAGACGGACGGCTTCGCGCCGCTGGCGGCGGCACGAGCCGCGCTCGACCTGCACAACGCGGCGGGGCGCTGGAACCAGGCGCTTCTGGAGAACTCGGCGCGGCCCTCCGGCGCGCTGGTCTACCAGCCGGGCGACGGCGGCAATCTCTCGCAGGACGGCTTCGAGCGGCTGAAGGCCGAGTTGGAGAGCGGCTATTCGGGAGCGGCGCGCGCCGGGCGGCCCATGCTGCTGGAGGGCGGGCTGGACTGGAAGGCGATGGCGCTTTCGCCCAAGGACATGGACTTCATCGAGGCCAAGAACCAGGCGGCGCGCGACATCGCGGTCGCCTTCGGCGTGCCGCCGATGCTGCTCGGCATCCCCGGCGACAACACCTACGCGAACTACGCGGAAGCCAACCGCGCCCTGTTCCGCCTGACCGTGCTGCCGCTAGTGCGGCGCCTGACGATGGCGCTCGGCGACTGGCTGGCGGCGCATGCGGGCGAAGGGAGCGAGCTTCGGCTCGGCTTCGACGCCGACCGCATCGAAGGGCTGGCCGCCGAGCGCGAGGCGCTCTGGGCCCGCATCGGCGCGGCCGGCTTCCTCACGGACGAGGAAAAGCGCGAGGCCGTCGGCTACGGCCCGCGCGCCTGAGATTTCACAGTCGAGAGGAGGGCGACATGAGCGCCGATCCCATTTCACCGCTCGCGCTATTCGGCGTGAAGCTGACGGGTGCCGTCGCCGGTTCGGCGATCTCGGTCGCCTATCTCCTGCCGTCCGGGCGCCGCGAGGCGGCCGTCCGGTTCCTGGCGGGCGCCGTGACCGGCATGGTCTTCGGCGGCCCGGCCGGGCTGATGCTGGCCGAGCATTTTGGCATCGGCACCAAGCTCTCGCCGGGCGAACTGGCGCTGATCGGCTCGGCATCCGCGAGCCTGTGCGCCTGGGGCGCGCTGGGGGTTCTCACGCGCTTCGCGGACGGCCTGTTCCGGCCGGCGGGAGGCGCCCAATGAGGGCGGCCTCCGTGCCGAGCGTGCGGCGCGCCCGTTCGGGAGAGAGGATGCCATTCGTTGCCGAGGAGAACGGGGAGGGCCGCATCAGCGGCTATGCCAGCCTGTTCGACCGGCCCGACCAGACCGGCGAGCGCGTGCTGCGCGGGGCGTTCTCGCGAACGCTCGCAGAGCGTGGGGCGGGCGGCGTGCGGATGCTGTGGCAGCACGATCCGCGCGAGCCGATCGGGGTGTGGACGCGGCTTTTCGAGGACGAGCGCGGCCTGCGCGTCGAGGGCCGGCTGGCGCTCGCCACCCAGCGCGGGCGCGAGGTCTTCGAACTGATCCGCGCGGGCGCCGTCGACGGGCTGTCGATCGGCTTCCGCACCCGCAGGGCCAGCCGAGACCCGCGCACCGGCGAGCGGCGGGTGAACGAGGTGGATCTGTGGGAGGTCTCGATCGTCACCTTCCCGATGCAGAGCCTCGCGCGGCTTGCCGAAATGCGGGGGCGCGCCCTCGCGGCCAGCCTGACTCAAAGCCTGAAGGCGGCCGCACGCCGCCTTTCCGGCCAGACCCTTACCGCCCGAACCTGAATCAGATCCTGAAAGGAGTGACCATGCACGCACAGAGCTAGTCCGCCCCCGAGATCCGCGCCGAGACGCGCAGCGAAAGCGGCGAGATCGCCGGCGCCTTCGGCGAGTTCATGGAGGCCTTCGAGAGCTTCCGCGAGGCCAATGACGAGCGCCTGACGCAGATCGAGAAGCGCATGTCGCCCGACGCGGTGACGGAAGACAAGGTGGAGCGCATCGGCCGCGCGCTGGACGAACAGGAGAGACGCCTCGAACGCCTGACGCTGCGCCAGGCGCGGCCGCCGCTGGGCGGCGGCGGTCTGGAGCGCGCCGACGAGCGCCCGAGCGAGCACCGGCAGGCCTTCGAGGCCTATGTGCGCGGCGGCGACGAGCACCGCCTGCGCCGGCTGGAGGAGCGCGCGATGAGCGGTTTGACCGGCGGCGACGGCGGCTTCCTGGTGCCGCCCGAGACGGAGACCGAGATCGGCCGGCGCCTCGCGGCAGTCTCGCCGATCCGCTCCATCGCCTCGGTACGCGCCGTCTCCGGCGCCGTCCTGAAGAAGCCCTTCGCGATCACCGGTGCGCAGACCGGGTGGGTTGGCGAGGCTGACCCTCGCGTGAAGACCGACGCGCCTCAGCTTTCCGAGCTGAGCTTCCCGACGATGGAGCTCTACGCCATGCCGGCGGCGACCGCCTCGCTCCTCGATGATGCGGCCGTCGATATCGACCGCTGGATCGGCGAGGAGGTGGAGCAGGCCTTCGCCGAGCAGGAAGGCGCGGCCTTCGTGAACGGCGACGGCATCGCCAAGCCGCGCGGCTTCATGACCTATGAGAGCGTCGACGAGGGCGCCTGGAGCTGGGGCCGCGTCGGCACCGTCTCGACCGGCGCGTCGGGCGGCTTTCTGGACGGGGCCGCGGCGGACGCGCTGATCGACCTCGTCTACGCGCTGAAGGGCGGCTATCGCCAGAACGCCTCCTTCGTGATGAACCGGCGCACGCAGAGCGCCGTGCGCAAGCTGAAGGACGCGGACGGCAACTACATCTGGGCTCCGCCGGCCGGGGCAGGGGCGCGCGCCACGCTGATGGGCTTCCCGGTGGTGGAGGCCGAGGCGATGCCGGACATCGCGGCGGACGCCAACGCCATCGCCTTCGGCGATTTCGGCCGCTTCTACCTCGTCGTCGACCGGCAGGGCGTGCGCGTCCTGCGCGACCCGTATTCCGCCAAGCCCTACGTCCTCTTCTACACGACCAAGCGCGTGGGCGGCGGCATCCAGGACTTCGACGCGGCCAAGCTCCTGCGCTTCTCCGCCTGAGACTGGAAGGCACGAGAACGGGGCCGGGCGCATGCGCCCGGCCTTTCCATCTGGCGAGAGGAGACGCGGCCATGACCCCGATCGGACTCGATTATCTCGGCCCGGAGCCCGTGGCGCTCGCCGAGGCCAAGAGCTGGGCGCGCATCGAGCGCGACGACGAGGATGCGCTGATCGAACGGCTGGTGACGGCCGCGCGCGAAACGGTGGAGTGCCACGCCGGCCTGACGCTGCGCCCGCGCGCCTTCCGCATCGCGCTCGAAGGCGTGCCGGGCGACCGGCGTGTGCGGCCGGGCGGCGCGCCGCTGACTGCCGTGCGCTCCGTGCTCGGCTTCGGGCGCGGCGGCGACGCGGTGGCCCTCGATGCGGCGCAGGTCCGCATCGAGGGCGGCGAGACGATGGTGTTGCCGGTGGAATTCCGTATGGGCGCGGCCGGTGGGCTTGAGATCGAATACGAGGCCGGCATGGAAGCTGAAAACGTGCCGGAGGCAGTGCGGATCGCGATCCTGCGCATGAGCGCGGCCGCCTACGAGACGCGCGGCGCGAGCGATGCGATGCCGCCGCTGGCAGAGGCGCTGCTGGCCCCCTTGCGCCGGGTGCGGCTTTGAGCGCGCTGCGCTTCGTGGACGGCGGGCTCTTCGACCGACGCGCCGTGCTGGAGGCGCCCGCCGGCGAACTCGATGCGATGGGCGGGCGCGCCGAAGGGTGGAGCGAGATGCGCGAGCTCTCGGTGCGGGTCGAGCCGATCGACGTGGATGTCGCCGAGCGGTTCGGGCGCCTCGGCGCGACGCTGACCCACCGGGTGATCCTGCGCTACCGCACGGACGTCGAGCGCGGCATGGCGTTCCGGCTTGGCGCGCGGCGCCTGCTGGTGCGCTCGGTTCACGACCCGGACGAGCGACAGCGCATCCTCGTCTGCCGCTGCGAGGAGGAAGCGTGAGAGCGCGAATGCAAGTGACGACGAATCTACGCGGACTGGGGGCGAAAGCACGCGAGATCGCACGGCGCCGCGTCGTTAAAATTTCATTGAACAAGGTCGATATGGCAGTCGATCACACCACATTACGGCCAGTATCACGCCGTGATTCGATGACGGAGAGAACGCGATGACGCATCCCAGCGCCGACCTTCAATCCAGCATCGTGCGCACGCTGGTGGCCGACCCCGCCCTGGTGGGGCTGCTCGGCGGGCCGAAGGTCTTCGATCACGTGCCCGAGCACGCCAAGTTCCCGTATCTGACGCTCGGCCGCACGGCGGTGGTGGACTGGTCCACCGGCTCGGAGGACGGGCACGAGCACATCCTGACGCTGCATGTCTGGGCGCGCGGCGGCTCAAAGGCCGAAACCTACGAGATCATGGACAAGGTCTCCAACCGGCTCCACGACGCGGTGCTGACGCTCGACGCGCACCGGCTGGTGAACCTGCAGCTCCAGTTCGCCGAGGCGCGGCAGGAGCCGGAATCGCCGACCTATCACGGCATTCTGCGGTTTCGGGCCGTGACCGAACCGCTCGCCTGAGACGATCGGCTAGACGATCGGCATAAGGGCGACGCTGCCGGCCGTCTGACGCAGCCTTCTGCGCTTCCGGTGCTCACGGATAAAAAGTCCGCTCCGCTCCGGTTCCCGAAGAACCACGCCAGCCGACTCGCCACCCCGGCCTTCTGCGCGATCGTCGCGCCGCGGCGGCTTTACAATAAATGCTTCTTTGGGGCGGTCCGGATGGGCCGCCCTTTTTCGTTTCGGGCTTTCGGAGGACGAGATGGGCGCACAGCGCGGCAAGGACCTTTTGTTGAAGATCGACGCCGAGGGCACCGGCACCTTCGCCACGGTGGCGGGCCTGCGCTCGCGCCGCATCGCCTTCAACGCCGAGACGGTGGACGTGACCGACGCCGAGAGCGCCGGGCGCTGGCGCGAGCTTCTGGACGGGGCGGGCGTGCAGCGCGCCTCGCTTCAGGGATCGGGCATTTTCAAGGACGCCGCGTCCGACGCGGCGGTGCGCCAACTCTTCTTCGCCGGGCGGATCGGCGCTTTCCAGATGGCGATCCCGGATTTCGGAGCCGTCAGCGGGCCGTTTCAGGTGACGTCGCTGGAATATTCCGGCGAGCACGACGGCGAGGTCGCCTTCGAGGTGACGCTGGAATCGGCCGGCGCGCTCTCCTTCGAGGCACTCTGACGATGGCCGTGAACCGACGGCGGGGCGAGGTGGAGGCCGAGATCGGCGGGCGCATACGACGCCTGTGCCTGACGCTCGGCGCGCTCGCCGAACTGGAGGACGCCTTCGCCGCCGAGGACGTGGCCGCGCTGGCAAGGCGCTTCGGGTCGGGCGGGCTCTCGGCCCGCGACCTGACACGGATCATCGGAGCGGGTCTGCGCGGTGCGGGCGAGGCGATCGACGACGAGGCGCTGGCACGCCTGCCGATCGAGGGCGGGGCGGCGGGGGCGGCGCGCATCGCCTCCGAGCTACTGGGCGCGGCCTTCGGGGAGGGGGAGGAGCGCGCAAACCCTTGAGGGCCGCCGCGCCCCGGGCGGTGGAAGACACCGGCGCGGCGGCCTTTCCCTGGGACGAGGCGATGGGCTTCGCCTTCACGGTCCTGCGCATCGCGCCCCGCGACTTCTGGGCGATGACGCCGCGTGAACTGGCTGCGGCGCTGAAGCCGTTTGCCGATATGGCGGTGGCGCCGCCGAGCCGCGCGGGGCTCGAAGAGCTGATGACCCGCTTCCCCGACGAGACGAGGAGATGACGCGATGGCGGACGAGACGCTGATCGTCGACGTGCGTGCCGACACGAGCGCCTTCGAGAGATCGCTCGACGACCTCTCCGGCAAGGCCAACGCCTTCGGAGCCGCGATGACCGGCGCGCTGAAGGGCGCGGTGGGCGGCGGGCGCTCGCTCGACGGCGTGTTGCGCGGGCTCGCGCTGCGCATCTCCTCCATCGCGCTGGATGCGGCGCTGCGCCCGCTCGGCAACCTCGCCGGCGGGCTGATAAGCGGGCTCGTCGGCCAGATCGGAGGGGGGAGCGGCGGTGGCGGGGCGACGCCGAGGGTGACGCCCTTCGCCAGGGGCGGGGTGGTGCGCGCGCCGACCTTCTTCCCGACCGGCCGGCAGATGGGCCTGATGGGCGAGGCCGGCGCGGAAGCGATCTTGCCGCTGCGTCGCGGCGCGGACGGGACGCTGGGCGTGGCCGCCAGCGGTGGCGGGCCGGGCGGCGGGCGCGCGGGACCTTCGATCGTCTTCAACGTGACGAGCCCGGACGCGGCGAGCTTCCGCCGCTCCGAAGTGCAGATCCAGGCGATGCTGGCGCGCGCGGCAAGCCGCGGCCAGCGCGGCCTTTGACGGGAGAACTTGCTATGCAGGCCTTCAGCGAGGAGCGCTTTCCGCTCAGCGTCGCCTTCGGCACGAGCGGCGGGCCCGAGCGCCTGACTGAGGTAGTGCGGCTTTCCACCGGGCACGAGACGCGCAACCAGCGGCACCGCCATTCGGCGCGGCGCTACGATGCCGGCTCGGGCGTGCGCTCGGTGAAGGACCTCGCCGCCGTGCTCGATTTCTTCGAGGCGCGGCGCGGGCGGCTCGTCGCCTTCCGCTTCCGCGATCCGCTCGATCGCCATTCCGCCGCGCATGGGCAGGCGGTCTCGCCCTTCGACCAGGTGCTCGGGGAGGGCGATTGGGAGAAGCGCGTGTTCCAGCTGGTGAAGCGATACGGCGCGGGCGTTGACGGCTACGAGCGGCCGATCGCCAAGCCCGTGGCGGGCACGGTGCGCGTCGCCGTGGGAGGCGAGGAGACGACGGGTTTCGCGGTGGATGCGACCAGCGGCCTCGTGACGCTGAACGAGGCGCCGGCAGCGGGTGAGGCGGTGACGGCGGGCTTCGAGTTCGACGTGCCGGTGCGCTTCGACATCGAACATCTGGCGGTGAACATCGCGGCCTTCGAGGCCGGCGACATCCCGACGATCCCGCTCGTCGAGGTGCGGCCGTGAGGACGATCCCGGACGGATTGGCGGAACGCCTCGGCGGGGCCGCGACGACGCTCGCGCGCTGCTGGCGGCTGACGCGCGCGGATGGGCGGGTGCTCGGCTTCACCGACCATGACGAGGCGCTGGAACTCGACGGCACGCGCTTTGCGGCCGCGACCGGGCTTTCCGGCAGCGAGGCGGAGCGCGCGCTGGGGCTCGCGCCCGGCACGCAGGAGGTGGCGGGCGCACTTTCGGCGCTGGCCGTCACAGAGGAGGACATCGCCGCCGGGCTCTACGACGAGGCGCGGGTAGAGAGCTTCGTCGTCGACTGGCGCGAGCCGGAGCATTTCATGCGGCTCGACGTGGCGATGATCGGCGAGATCCGCCGGTCGGGCGAGAGCTTCACAGCCGAACTGCGCGGGCCGGAGGCCGCACTCGACCGCGAGCGCGGGCGGCTCTACCGCCGCCGCTGCGACGCGGCGCTGGGGGATGCACGCTGCGGCGTCGATCTCGCGGCGGGCGGGCGCAGGGTTTCGGGAGCTGTGACGTCGGCCGAGGGCACGACGATGGAGGTGGCGGCGGGCGGCATCGAGCCGGCAGCGTTCTTGCGCGGGCGGCTGACGGTCGGCGGCGAGAGCCGCGAGATCGTCGGCGTCTCGGCGGGTTCGGGCGCCGGCGCGTGGCGGCTTCAGATCGCCGCGCCGTTCCGGGTAGAGCCGAAGGCGGGAGCGGATGCGGCGATGACCGCGGGCTGCGACAAGAGCTTCGCGACCTGTCGAGCGCGGTTCGCCAACCAACTGAATTTTCGTGGTTTTCCGCATCTGCCGGGGACGGACGCGGCGCTCACCATTGCCAAGCGCGACGACCTCCACGATGGCGCGCCGGTGGTGCCGTGAGCGGCCAGCGGGCGCTGGTCGCGGCGCGGCGATGGATCGGCACGCCCTATCGCCACCAGGGCAGCCGGCGCGGGGTGGGCTGCGACTGCCTCGGCCTCGTGCGGGGCGTCTGGCGCGAGCTTTACGGGCACGAGCCGGAAGCGCCTGGCGCCTATTCGCGCGACTGGGCCGACATTGACGACGCCGAACGGCTGATGGAGGCGGCGCGCCGGAATTTCACGGACGTAGAGAGCGGGGCGCCCGGCGATCTCGTGCTGTTTCGCTGGCGGGCGGGGCGACCGGCCCGCCATTGCGGCATCCTCGAGGAGGGCGGCCGGGTGATCCACGCCTATGAGGGCGCGGCGGTCGTCTCCTCGCCGCTGACGCCGGGCTGGCGCTCGCGCATCGCCGGCACCTTTCGATTTCCGGAGTAGAGCATCATGGCGACCATCGTTCTGCAGGCGGCCGGCGGGGCGCTGGGCGGGCTCGTGGGTGGACCTTTCGGGGCGCTTGCGGGGCGGGCGCTCGGCGGCCTTGCGGGTGCCGCCATCGACCAGCGGCTTTTCGCGCGCCGCCGGTCGGTGGAAGGCGCGCGGCTGCGCGGCTCGCGGATGCTCGACGCCGACGAGGGCGCGGGTATCGCCCGGCTCTACGGCACGGCGCGCATCGCCGGGCAGGTGATCTGGACGACGCGCTTCGAGGAAACGCGCACCTCCGAGCGGCAGGGCGGCAAGGGAGGCGGTGGCGGCGGTGCGGAGATCGTCAGCTACAGCTATTTCGGCAATGTCGCGATCGGGCTGTGCGAAGGGCCGATCGCCTGCGTGCGCCGCATCTGGGCGGACGGCGAGGAGATGGACCTTTCCGGCGTCGAGTTTCGCGTCCATCGCGGCGACGAGGCGCAGATGCCCGACCCGCTGATCGAGGCGAAGCAGGGCGCAGGCAACGCGCCGGCCTATCGCGGGCTCGCCTATGTCGTCTTCGAGCGCCTGCCCCTGGAGCGCTGGGGCAACCGCATCCCGCAGATTTCCTGCGAGGTGGTACGCCCCATCGGCGCGATGGAGGAGAAGCTTCGTGCGGTAACGATCATCCCCGGCGCGAGCGAGCACGGGCTCGATCCCGCCTCAGTGCGCGAGCGGCTGGTCGAGGGCGAGGACCGGCTGGCGAACCGCAATCTGCGCCACGCCGGCAACGATTTTTCCGCCTCGCTGGACGAACTCGCCGCGCTCTGTCCGAAGCTGAGGCGCGCCGCGCTCGTCGTCTCCTGGTTCGCGGACGATTTGCGCGCCGGTTCGGCCAGCGTTCGGCCCAAGGTGGAGGTGACGCGGCGCGACGAGACGGAAGCCTGGCGCGTGGCAGGTCTTTCGCGCGGGCAGGCGCGGCTTGTCTCGCGAGAGAGCGGCGGTCCGGCCTATGGCGGCACGCCGTCCGACGCCGGCATCGTGCGCGCGATCCGCGCCATGAACGCGCGCGGCTTGAAGGTGACGCACTACCCCTTCGTGCTGATGGACATTCCCGCCGCGAACGCATTGCCGGACCCCTACGGCGGGGCGCGGCAGGCGGCGCATCCGTGGCGCGGACGCATGACGCTCGACATCGCGGAAGGGCGCGCTGGGAGCGCCGACGGCACCGCCGGGGCGCGCGCGGCGATCGAACGCTTCGTCGGCGCGGCGAGGCCGCAGCACTATGCGACAGCCGGCGGGCGCGTGCATTATGCGGGGCCGGGAGAGTGGTCCTACCGGCGGATGATCCTGCATCAGGCGGCGCTGGCAAGGCTCGCCGGCGGCGTCGACGCTTTCGTGATCGGCTCCGAGATGCGCGGGCTGACGCGGCTGCGCGACGAAGCGGGGCGGTTCCCCTTCGTCGAGGCGCTGATCGCCATCGCGCGCGACGTGAAGGCCATGCTGCCCGGCGCGAAGATCACCTACGCGGCCGACTGGAGCGAGTATTTCGGCTACCAGCCGGCGGACGGCTCGGGCGACGTTTTCTTCAACCTCGATCCGCTCTGGGCGGACGATGCGATCGACATGATCGGCATCGACAGCTACCTGCCGCTGACCGACTGGCGGGCCGAGGACTGGAGCGGCGAGGGGCCGGACGGCCTGCGCTCGCCCTACGAGCCGGGCGGACTGCGAAGCGCGATCGCCGGCGGCGAATATTTCGACTGGTACTATGCAAGCGAGGCCGACCGGCGGGCGCGGCGCCGCACGCCGATCACCGACGGCGCGGCAGGCAAGGCGTGGACGTTCCGCGCCAAGGACCTTCGCGGCTGGTGGGAGAACCTGCATTTCGAGCGGCGCGGCGGCGCCGAGCTGGCCGTGCCGAGTGCGTGGGTGCCGCGCTCCAAGCCGATCTGGCTGACGGAACTCGGCTGCGCGGCGATCGACAAGGGCGCCAACCAGCCGAACGTCTTCCTCGACCCGAAGTCGTCCGAAAGCCATGCGCCCCATTTCTCGACCGGCGCGCGCGACGATCACCAGCAGCGCCGCTTCATCGAGGCGCATCTGGATCACTGGGCCGACCCGGAATCGAATCCGGCCTCGCCGATCTATGGCGGGCGGATGGTGGAGGCGGGCGCAATCCATCTGTGGACCTGGGACGCGCGGCCCTTTCCGGCCTTTCCCGAGCGCCGCGACGTCTGGAGCGACGGCGCGAACTGGGAGACCGGCCACTGGCTGACCGGGCGGCTCGGCAAGGCGCCGCTCGACCGGCTGATCGCGGCGATCCTCACGGATCACGGGATCAAGGACGCCGATGTCTCGGCGGTCGATGGAGAGGTCGGCGGGTTCGTGCTCTCCGGGCCGGGTTCGGCGCGCGGCGAGATCGAGGAGCTGATGCGGCTCGCCGGCCTTTGGGTGCGGTCCCGCGAGGAACGCCTCGTGTTCGGCAGCGAGCGCGCTGCGGGCGATGCGCCTGCGCTGACGATCCTGGCCGAGGAGGGCGACGGGCCGCCGGTGGAGCGCCGGCGCGGCGAGGCCGGGGAGGTGGCGCAGGAGGCGGTGCTGATCTTCGCCGATCCGGGCCGGGCCTATCAGTCGGCTTCGATCTCGGCGGCGTCGGGAGAGATCGGGCGCAACGCGCGCCAGACGCGGCTCGACCTGCCGGTGACGCTGGCAGACGCCGAGGCGCAGCGCTTCGCGGCCGGGCTTCTGGCGCGGGTGGTGGGCGGGCGCGAGACGATCCGCTTCGCGCTGGCGCCGCATGACGTGGCGGTCGAGGTGGGCGACGTCGTGCGGGTGGCGGATGTGCCGGGGCGATGGCGCATCACGCGGATCGAGGACGGTGCGGCGCGGCGCGTGGAAGCCGCGCTCGTGCCGGCCTTCGCGCCCGAGACGCCGCCGGTGCCGACGAGCGAACCTCCGAGCGCAACCGGTCCGGTCTTCGCCTCGCGGCCGCTGGCACATTTCCTCGACCTGCCGCTTGGCGGCGGCGGATCGGGCGGCGCATCGCTCGCGGTCCACGCGCGGCCCTGGATGCCCTATGCGCTGACGATGGCAGGCGAGGGCGACAGCGCAGCACGCCTTCTCGTCACGCGGCCGGCGCGCATCGGCCGGCTGGTTCGCGCGCTCGCGCCGGGGCCGCTCGGCCGGCTCGACCGGGGGAACGAAATCGTCGTCGAGCTTCGGTCGGGGGCGCCGTCGTCGGTGACCTATGCGGCGCTTCTTTCGGGGCGCAACGCGGCGGCGGTGCGGGCCGCGAACGGCGTCTGGGAGGTCCTGCAGTTCGCCGACGCCGAGGAGGTGGCGCCCGCGCGCTTCGCGCTGCGGCGGCTGCTGCGCGCTCAGGGTGGAACGGACGACGCGATGGCCGCCGGAGCGCCGGAGCGCGCGCCCTTCGTCCTCCTCGACGAGGCCGTGGCGGCGGTGCCGCTGCTCGACGGCGAAAGGGGGCTGGAGCTCGCATGGCGCCTCTCGCCGGCGAGCCGCCCGCTCGACGATGCGGCCGCGGTGACGCTGCCGGCGACGCTCGGCCTGCGCGAGATGCTGCCGCTTTCGCCAGTGCATCTGCGGGCGCGGTTCGAGGCGGACGGCACGACGACGCTCTCCTGGATCCGTCGCTCGCGCGTCGACGCCGACCGCTGGGAGAGCCTCGACGTGCCGCTGGGCGAGGAGGAGGAGCGCTACCGCGTCAGCATCGAAGTGCCCGGCGCGCCGGCCTTCGTGAGCGAGACGACGACGCCGAGGCTCGTTCTGACGGCTGCCCGACAGGCCGAGCTCTTCGGCGCGCTGCCGCCGAGCGTTGCCGTGACGGTGGCGCAGGTGAGCCCGGTGGCGGGGCCGGGCGTGGAGGCGCGCGCGATGATCTCGCGCGGGTGACGAAGCAACAGAGGGAAAGGAGCCATGATGAGCAAGGACTGGTACAAGTCGAAGACCATCTGGGGTGCGGCGCTGGCACTGAGCGGCGCGTTGGCGGGCCTCTTCGGCGTCGAGACGAGCGCGGAGGCGGGTGAGGCGCTGACAGCGGCGCTGACGGACCTCGCCACGGCGCTGGGCGCGGTTGTGGCGATCTTCGGCCGCTTCCGGGCCGTCGATCCGATCCGCTGACGAGGCGGGCGGCGCGTCTCGCGCCGCCCGCATTCATTCGACATTCAGCGGAGAGGCGCTAAACCTTGACGCGAAACCTTCTCCGACCGGTCCGGCCCATGCGCGCTCCTGTTTTCTCCCGCCAGCTTCTCGCCCTCGTGGTCGCGCTCGCCTTCGCGCCGGCGGCGTTCGCCGCGCCGACGCCGGGGCTTCTGAGCAGCACGCAGGCTGAGGCGCAGAGTGAAGATGCCGGCGAGCCGACGATCGAACTGGCGCAGGGCAACTGCTCGGCTGCCGCCGCGCAGGCCGCCGCGCAGAGCGGCGGTCAGGTGCTTTCCGTGTCCTCGCGCCAGCAGAACGGCCAGACCGTATGTGTGGTGACCGTTCTGATCCCCGGACAGGACGGCGGGCGCCCGCGCCGCACGACGATCACGATCCCCGGCTAAGCGTCCGCTCGACCGCCCGGAAGACCACGGAACATTCTTCATGCGCATCCTGATCGTCGAGGACGACCGCAACCTCAACCGCCAGCTCGACGAGGCGCTGACCGGCGCGGGCTACGTCGTGGACAAGGCGTATGACGGCGAGGAAGGTCACTTCCTCGGCGACACCGAGCCCTACGACGCGGTGATCCTCGACGTCGGCCTGCCGGAGATGGACGGCATTTCCGTGCTGGAGCGCTGGCGCCGCGACGGGCGGGCAATGCCGGTGATCATCCTCACCGCGCGCGACCGATGGAGCGACAAGGTGGCCGGGATCGACGCAGGTGCCGACGACTACGTCGCCAAGCCCTTCCACATCGAGGAGGTGCTGGCGCGCGTGCGCGCGCTGATCCGACGCGCGGCTGGCCACGCTTCCTCCGAGATCATCTGCGGGCCGCTCAGGCTCGACACCAAGGCCTCGAAGGCCAGCGTCGACGGCGCGCCGCTGAAGCTGACCTCGCACGAGTACCGGCTGCTGTCTTACCTGATGCACCACCAGGGGCAGATCGTATCGCGCTCGGAACTGACCGAGCACATGTACGATCAGGATTTCGACCGCGACTCCAACACGATCGAGGTCTTCGTCGGGCGGCTGCGTCGCAAGATCGGCAACGACCTGATCGAGACCGTGCGCGGGCTCGGCTACCGCATGGGTCCCGGTGCGTAGCGGCGACGAGGAGGCCGCGCGACCAGACGGTTCGCCGGCGGCGCAGACCCGTCCGCGCAAGCGGCGCTGGCTCAACATGCTGGCCGTTCGCGTCATCGGCCTTTCGAGCATCTGGGCCGTCGCCGCCTTCCTCGTGGTCGGCGGGCTGATTTCGAACCTCTACGAACGCACGGCCTTCGCCGGCTTCGAGGCCGTCGTGCGCGCGCAGCTGTACAACCTCGTCAACTCCGTCACCGTCAACGAGGATGACTTCCTTTCCGGCTCGCCCGATCTCGGCGACCTCTCCTACGCGCAGCCGCTTTCGGGCTGGTACTGGGAGGTGGTGCCGGCGAGCGACAACACCTTCGGGCGGCTCGCATCCTTCTCTCTGGGCGCCGGACAGATCGCCCCGGTGCCGACGGATGCCGAGCCCTTCGACGGCCAGTACCGCCGCTCCTACCTGACTGACGGGCTCGACGGCGAGCGCGTGCTGGTGGAGGAGGCGGAGGTGGTGCTGGATGCCGACAACCACGCCGCTCGATTTCGCGTGATGGGCAATGCAAGCGTCGTGCAGGCCGATATCGCGCGCTTCAACCGGACGCTGGCGCTGTATCTGGGGCTCTTCGGCCTCGGCTCGATCCTCATCAACGCGTTGGCGATCCTGTTTGGCCTGCGCCCGCTCGGCACGGTGCGCCGCGCACTCAGCGCGGTGCGAACCGGACGGGCCGAACGGCTGGACGGTTCGTTCCCGGCCGAGATCGAGCCGCTGGCTGCCGAGATGAACGCGCTGATCGACAACAATCGGCGTATCGTGGAGCGCGCACGCACGCAGGTGGGCAATCTCGCCCACTCCCTGAAGACGCCGATCGCGGTTCTCACCAACGAGGCGGACGCAATCGGCGGAGCGCGCGGGCGCCTCGTCGCCGAACAGGCCGGCACGATGCGCGTGCAGGTACAGCACTATCTCGACAGAGCGCGCGTGGCCGCGCTCACGGAGGGTTCCGTGGCGCGAACGCCGGTCGGCACTTCGCTGGAGCGGCTGGTGAAGGTGATCCGGCGGCTGAACCCCGAAACGAACGTCGAGGCGCCCGACGCCGGCACGCTGGGCGCATTGGTCTTCGCGGGCGAGCGCGAGGATTTCGAGGAAATGGTCGGCAACCTCCTCGAGAACGCGGCGAAGTGGAGCGCGGGGCGCATCGTGGTCTCGGCGCGCGCCGACGGGCCGGAGCGTCTGGTCGTGGCGGTAGAAGACGACGGGCCCGGCATGACGCAGGAGCAGATGGAGGGCGCGGCGCGGCGCGGGCGCCGCTTCGACGAGGCCAAGCCCGGGAGCGGCCTCGGCCTGTCGATCGTGAGCGATACCGTTTCGCAATATCGCGGAGACTTTCGCATGGCCCGCGCGCCGATCGGCGGACTTCGAGCGGAATTGCACTTGCCTCGCACCGCCCTTGAGACGATGTCGTAGGAAGCAATGTCTCCAGCCGTCGTTACGGGTCCGCCATGCGTCTGTCTTCGCGTCGCCTTCTTCCGCTCCCGCTTCTCATGGTTCTGACCGGGTGCCTCTCCGGCCCCAGCGTCACCAATGCGTCCTTGGCGCCCGAAACGCCGAACATCGCCGCCTTGACCGGCGGGCTCCTGGCGCAGCCGGGCGGCGTGGAGCTTCCGGCGAGCGCCAAGCGGCAGGCGCTGGAGGCCGAATATCAGGCACTCCAGTTCGGGCGCGTCGGCCAGCCTATCGACTGGAGCGCGGAGGGATTCCGTGGCGAGGTGGTGCCGACACAGCTCTATCGCGTCGGCTCGCAGGACTGCCGCGGCTACACCCATTCGGTCTCGCGCGGGACGACGACCGTGCGCCAGATCGGCACCGCCTGCCGCTCGGGCGACCTCTGGACGCCAGTCTGAGCCGGTATCTGCCGCCTTCGCGTCACTCTTGAAGATGACTATGCTGGCATAGATGTGAATGGGGCGGAGCCGGCACTTCTGCTAGCAGTTGCGCCAACATCCATCTGGTCGCGGGGACCGTCCGGCTTTCCCTGCGCGCTTCTCCGTGATTGAAGAGCGCATGTTCTGGACTGCCGCCGCCCTTCTGACCGCCATCGTGGCCCTGACGCTCGCCCGCCCGCTCCTGCGGGCGGCGCCGAATGGTGCGCCAGCGGGCGTGGAGCACGACGTCGAGGTCTACAAGGCACAGCTCGGCGAACTCGACGGTGACCTGCGGCGCGGCACGATCTCCGCGAGCGAAGCCGAATCCGCGCGTGCCGAGATCGGGCGCAGGCTCCTGCGCGCCGCCGCGCAGACGGGGCAGGGTACGGGTGCGCCGGTCCGGCTGACGCCGGCCGCGCTCGGCATCGCCGTCGCCTTGCCGCTCGCCGCACTCGGCTTCTACGGCTGGGTCGGCTCTCCGCAGATGCCCGATGCGCCGCTTGCCGCGCGTGCGGACGTGGCGCCCGGCGACATCGACCTTCAGGCGATGATCGCGGCGGCCGAGGCGCGCCTGCGCGCGAATCCGCAGGATGGCCGGGGCTGGGACGTTCTGGCGCCCGTCTATCTGCGCGCGGGCGATGCCGGGAAGGCGGCCCAGGCGTATCGACAGGCGATCGGGCTTCTCGGCGAAACGCCGGTTCGGCTCATGGGCCTCGGCGAGGCGTTGACGCGTGGCGCCGGCGGCGAGGTTACGGACGAGGCGCGGGAGGCCTTCGAGCGTGTCGCGGCCGCCGAGCCAGAGATGACGGCGCCGCGCTTCTTCCTCGCGCTCGATCTTTCGCAGGAAGGGCGGTTCGCGGAAGCCGCGGAGGCCTGGCGCGCGCTTCTGGAGACGGCGCCGGCCGATGCGCCCTGGCGCCGGCTCGCCGAGGACGCCTTGCGCGATGCGCAGGCGCAGGGCGGGATGCCGTCCGGCGGGCCGACGGCCGCCGAGGTCGCGGCGCGCGCGGCCGCGACACCGCAGGGCGAACAGGGCGAGATGATCGCCGGTATGGTCGCGGGCCTTGCCGCGCGTCTCGAAGCCGAGCCGGACGATGCCGAGGGTTGGGCGCGGCTGGTCCATGCCTATTCGGTTCTCGGCGACCGGCCGGCGGCGAGCGCTGCGCTCGCGCGTGCCGGTGAGACGTTCGACCCCGGCTCGCCCGAATGGCGCCTGATCGAGACGGCTGCGCGCAACGCCGGCATCGAACCGTCTGCCGGCGAAGGGGAGGCGCGGCCATGACCCGCAAGCAGAAGCGGCTGGCCGGCATCGGCGCGATGATGGCGGTCGTGGCGCTGGCGATGGGGCTCGTTCTCACCGCGCTGTCGGATTCGGTCGCCTTCTTCAACTCGCCCACGGATCTCATGGCCGACACCGCAGTGCCCGGACAGCGCGTGCGTCTCGGCGGCATCGTGGAGGCGGGGTCGGTCGTGCGCGGCGCGGGTGAGGAGGTGCGCTTCAGCGTGACCGATTCGGTTGAGAGCGTGCCGGTGATCTATGTCGGCCTCCTGCCCGATCTCTTCCGCGAGGGGCAAGGCGTGGTGACGGAGGGCGCACTCGGGCCGGACCGCGTCTTCGCTGCCGATACCGTGCTCGCCAAGCACGACGAGACCTACATGCCGCGCGAGGTCGTGGATGATCTGAAGGCGCGCGGGCTGTGGCAGGAGGGCGAGGGACTGGCGCCGGCCGCGCTCGCCCGGCCGGTGGAGGAGAGCGGCTCATGATCGTCGAGCTTGGACATTTCGCGCTCGTCCTGGCTCTGGCCGTGTCGCTGGTGCAGTCCACGCTGCCGATGGTCGGCGCGCGGCGCGGCGACATGCGGCTGATGGAGACGGGCTCGGTCGCGGCGGTGGCGACGCTGGCGCTGCTCGGCCTGTCCTTCGCGGCCCTGACGATCGCCTACGTCAACTCCGACTTCTCGGTGCTGAACGTCGTCCAGAACTCGCATTCGCTGAAGCCGCTTCTCTACAAGATCACCGGCGTGTGGGGGAACCACGAGGGCTCGATGCTCCTGTGGGTGCTGATCCTCGCCTTTTTCGCCTCGCTCGTCGCGCTGTTCGGGCGCGACCTGCCGGCAAGCCTTCGCGCCAACGTCCTGTCCGTGCAAGCCTGGATCACCAGCGCCTTCCTCGTCTTCATCCTGCTGACCTCCAACCCGTTCGAGCGCGTCTTCCCGGCGCCGATGGAGGGGCAGGATCTCAATCCGATCCTCCAGGACATCGGGCTCGCGATCCATCCGCCGATGCTCTATCTCGGCTATGTCGGCTTCTCGATCGCCTTCGCCTTCGCGGTGGCCGCGCTGATCGAGGGGCGCATCGACGCCGCGTGGGCGCGCTGGGTGCGACCCTGGACGCTGACGGCCTGGGTCTTCCTGACGGCCGGGATCTCGATGGGCTCCTACTGGGCCTATTACGAACTCGGCTGGGGCGGCTGGTGGTTCTGGGACCCGGTGGAGAACGCGAGCTTCATGCCGTGGCTTTCGGGCACCGCGCTCCTTCATTCGGCGCTGGTGATGGAAAAGCGCGCCGCGCTGAAGATCTGGACCGTGCTCCTCGCGATCCTCACCTTCTCGCTCTCGCTCCTCGGCACGTTCCTCGTGCGCTCCGGCGTCCTGACCTCGCTGCATTCCTTCGCGGTGGACCCCGAGCGCGGCGTCTTCATCCTCGCCATCCTGTGCGTCTTCATCGGCGGCTCGCTGGCGCTCTTCGCCTGGCGCTCGAGCGAGCTCGAGGCGGGCGGCCTCTTCACGCCGATCAGCCGCGAGGGCGCGCTCGTCTTCAACAACCTGTTCCTGACCACGGCGACGGCGACGATCCTGATCGGGACGCTCTACCCGCTGGTGCTGGAGACGATTACGGGCACCAAGATCTCGGTGGGCCCGCCCTTCTTCAACGCGACCTTCGTCCCGCTGATGCTGCCGCTTCTGCTGGCCGTGCCCTTCGGCCCGCTGCTGGCCTGGAAGCGGGGAGACCTGAAGGCGGCGGCCGAACGGCTCTACTTCGCCGTCGGGCTGTCGCTGTTCGCGGCGATCCTGACGCTGGCGCTGGCGGAGGGAACGCGCATCCTCGCCGCCTTCGGCTTCGCACTCGCGGTCTGGCTGATGGCGGGCGCGCTCGTCGATCTCTGGGGCCGCGCCGCCTTCACGCGTGTGCCCTTCGCAACCGCGCTGCGGCGCCTTGCCGGCCTGCCGCGCTCCGCCTTCGGCACGGCGCTCGCCCATTTCGGGCTGGGCGTGACGGTGCTCGGCATCGTCGCCGTCAGCGCCTTCGAGACCGAAAGCGTGACGGTGATGGAACCCGGCCAGCACTTCGAGGCGGGCGGCTATACCGTGCGCTTCGAGGGCATCGTGCCACGCGAGGGGCCGAACTACACCGAGGATGTCGGGACCTTCGTCATCGAGCAGGACGGCGAGGCGCGCGGCCGCGTCGAGAGCGCGCGACGCTTCTACCCGGCGCGGCAGATGCCGACGACCGAGGCCGGCATCCACACCGAGATCTTCACGCAGGTCTACGTCTCGCTTGGCGATCCGCTCGCCAATGGCGGGCAGACGGTGGTGCGCATCTGGGTGAAGCCGCTCGTCACGCTGATCTGGTACGGCACGGTGTTCATGTCGCTCGGCGGGCTCGTCTCGCTGGCCGACCGCCGCCTGCGCGTCGGCGCGCCGTCCCGGCGCAAGACCGCCGGCGGCACCGAGGGCGAAGCGCCCGGCGGGCGGGGCGTGCCGGCATGAGGCGCCTTGCCGCCGCGGTTCTCTTCGGCCTCACGCTCGCCGCCGCGCCTGTCGGGCCGGCCGCTCTCGCCTATCAGCCGGACGAGGTGCTGGCCGATCCGGCGCTCGAGAGCCGCGCGCGCGATCTCTCGGCCGAACTGCGCTGCATGGTCTGCCAGAACCAGTCGATCGACGATTCCAATGCGCCGCTCGCGCGCGACCTTCGTCTCCTGGTGCGCGAGCGGCTGGTGGCCGGCGACAGCGACCGCGAGGTGCTGGATTATCTCGTTTCGCGCTATGGCGAATTCGTGCTCATGCGCCCGCGCCTTTCCTGGCAGACGGCCGCGCTGTGGTCTCTGCCGGCGCTGCTGCTTCTGGCTGGGGGCGGGTTCCTGCTCGCGCAGGCGCGCCGCCGTGCCGCGCCCATGGCGTCGGGCCTTTCGAGGGAGGAGGAGCGCGCGATCGCGCGTCTCCTCGACAAGGAAGGCTCGTAGAGCGCCCTGCGTCCTTTCGGACGCACAACGGTCGCTTTACCACTTTGAGTCTGATGCTGTAGAGCGCCTCAGCCGAAGCGGGCTTCGGAAGGCTCGCCGGTCTCTGCCAGCATGGCAGCCTCGCCGAACACGCCGCCGACGCCGATGAGGATTGGCCGGTCGAGCCCGATCTTCGCCACGATCTCGGGCAGTTCCGTGAGCCGACCTGCCTCGCGCGTCTCGTCCGGGCGCGAGAGGTTGGCGGCGACCGCGACGGGCGTGTGCGGCGCCATCCCCTCGGCGATCAGGCGATCGCGGATGCGCTCCGCCATTCGCCCGCCCATGTAGAAGATCGTCGTCGCATGGGCCTGCGCCAGCGCCGGCCAGTCGACGTCCTCGCTCAACGCACCCTTGCGCGAGTGGGCGGTGACGAGGCGCAGCGAGTGCGAGTGCTCGCGGTGGGTCAGGGAGACGCCGAACGCGACCGCCAGCGCGGACGCCGCCGTGATGCCCGGCACGATGGAGACGGGAATTCCCTCGCGCTTCAGCTCGGCGATCTCCTCGCCGGCGCGACCGAAGATCGAAACGTCGCCGGACTTCAGCCGCACGACGTTCTTGCCCGCACGCGCGAGCGCGACCATCGTTTCGTTGATGTCCTCCTGGCGGCAGCTCGTGCGGCCCGCGCGCTTGCCGACCAGCATGCGCCGCGCCTCGCGCCGCGCGAGTTCGAGGATGTCGTCGGAGACGAGGTCGTCGAAGAGGATGACGTCCGCCGCCTGAAGCGCGCGCACGGCCTTGAGCGTCAGAAGTTCGGCCTCGCCCGGCCCGGCGCCGACGAGTGTGACGCGCCCGCCCGCCGAACCGCTCCGGCCGGCTTCGACGTCTCGCAAGAGCGCGGTCGCGTCTTCGTCCTGCGCGGGTGCGCGCCCGGACAGGGCGAGATCGGAGAAACGCTCCCAGAAGGCGCGACGCGGCGCCCCGGGCGCCAGCCGCTCGATGACGGCGGCACGCACACGCGCGGCAAGCCCGGCCCAGTGCGACAGGCTCGGCGGCAGCAGCGTCTCGATCCGCCGCCGCACGGCCTGGCCGAGGATCGGGGCGGCCCCGTCCGTCGCGATGCCGACGACGACGGGCGAGCGGTTGACGACGGTGCCGAAGCGGAACTGGCAGAAGGCCGGCTTGTCGATGACGTTGACGGGAACGCCGGCCGCGCGCGCGGCGCAGGCGAAGGCGGCGGCTTCGCCGTCGGTCTCGGCGTCCGCGACGGCGATGGCGGCACCCCCGAAGATATCGGCACCCCAGCGGCGATCGTGGTGGATCAGGCGGCCGGTCTCACGCGGGGCCTCGAGAAGCGCCCGCATCTCGCCGGACAGGTCTTCTGCCGGGGCATAGACTTCGACATCGGCGCCGGTGGCGGCGAGAAGCTCGGCCTTCCAGGCGGCGGCGTCCGTGCCACCGGCCATGATCGCACGCTCGCCGCCGAGGTTGAAGAAGAGGGGAAGGGTGGCGAGCGGCGCGATGCGTTCGCGGCGAACCTCGCCACGCGCGTCCCGGTCGCCGATCGTCGCCATCTCGCCCATGTCCGCTCCGTCATCGAAGTGCGGGGGCGAGAATGCGACGCGAAAGCGGCCTTCGGCAAGGTTCGCCTTTGCGCGAAAAGCGGAACGGCCGCAAAGCCGTTCCGCAAGCGGCCCTGTCAGAGGCCGGCGAGCGCGACGTACTTGATCTCGAGATAGCCCTCGATGCCGTACTTCGAACCCTCGCGGCCGAGGCCGGACTGCTTGACGCCGCCGAAGGGCGCCATCTCGTTGGCGAGCGCCGGCGTGTTGACGCCGACCATGCCGGACTCCAGACCCTCGGCCACCTTGAAGATGCGGCTGATGTCGCGCGCATAGAAATAGGCCGCGAGACCGAACTCGGAGCGGTTGGCCATCGCCAGAACCTCGTCCTCGTCCTTGAAGGCGATGATCGGGGCAAGGGGGGCGAAGGTCTCCTCGCGCGTGACCAGCATGTCCTGCGTCACGCCGGTGACGACGGTCGGTTCGAACATGGTCGGGCCCAGCGGCGAGCGCTTGCCGCCGGTCTTGACCGTGGCGCCCTTGTCGGTCGCGTCCTTGAGGTGCTCTTCCATCTTGGCGACGGCCTTGTCGTCGATGAGCGGGCCCATCGTCACGCCGTCTTCCGTTCCACGGCCGAGCTTGAGGCCGGCCACCTTGTCGAGAAGCTTCTGCGTGAAGGCCTCGACCACGCTCTCCTGCACGTAGATGCGGTTGGCGCACACGCAGGTCTGGCCGGCATTGCGGAACTTCGACAGAAGCGCCCCTTGCGCGGCGGCGTCGAGATCGGCGTCGTCGAAGACGATGAAGGGCGCGTTGCCGCCGAGCTCCAGCGAGAGACGGGCGATCTTGTCGGCACCCTCGCGCATCAGCCAGCGGCCGACACCCGTGGACCCCGTGAAGGTGATCTTGGCGACGGTCGGGTTCTTGCAGATCTCCGTTCCGAAGGCCTTCGCATCCGTCGTGGTGACGACCGAGAAGAGGCCGGCCGGCACGCCCGCGCGTTCGGCGAGGACGGCGAGTGCCAGCGCGGAAAGCGGCGTCTGCGCGGCGGGCTTGAGCACCATCGAGCAGCCGGCGGCCAGTGCCGGGCCGACCTTGCGGGTGATCATGCCGTTCGGGAAATTCCAGGGCGTGACGGCGGCGCACACCCCGACGGGCTGCTTCATCACGAGGATGCGCTGGCCGGGGTTCGGGCCTGGAATGATGTCGCCGTCGATGCGCTTGGCTTCCTCGGCGAACCATTCGAGATAGGCCGCGTTGGAGACGATCTCGGCCTTCGCCTCGGCGAGCGGCTTGCCCTGCTCGGCAGTGAGGATGGCGGCGAGGTCGTCGACATTGTCCATCACCAGCTTGAACCAGCGCATCAGGACGCCGGCGCGCTCCTTGGCGGGCACGCGTGCCCACTCTTTCTGCGCGGAAGCGGCCTTGTCGATCGCGCGGCGCGCATCCTCGACGCCGAGGTCCGGGATGGTGAGGACGACGGAGCCGTCGAACGGATCGCGTACCTCGAACGTCTTGGCATCGGGAGCGACCCACTCGCCCGCCACATAGGCGTTGTCGGTCAGGAGCGAGGGATCCTTCAGATCCAGCTTCGCGGTTTCCGCTTCACTCGTCTTGCGCAGGGTGCTCATCGGGCAGTCCTCCTCGGTTCGATACGGCGTGCCCCGATGTAGACCTTTCGGACGGCGATGAGAATGGCGAAGGTGGCTCCGATGCGATGCGCGAAACCTTACGGCGAATTCATCAACCCGAAAACTTCCCGTAATCCGACCGATCCTAACTTCTCCGCCAAGACGCCCGGCCTTCGCCGGAAGCGCCAGGAACCGACGAGGACTACGATGCCCAACTTCCTGAACACCAAGAGCCGTCGCCGCCTTTCGGCGGCTGCGCTAGCGGCCGGCGTCGCCGGCCTCGCCTTTTCCGGCGGCGTGATGACCAATGTGGTGCCGAGCGTTGCCCAGCCGGTGCAGCTCGAGGCACCGACCCAGAATTTCGGCTTCGCCGACGTCGTGGAGCGTGTCAGCCCCGCTGTCGTGTCGGTGCGCGTTCGAGGCGAAGAGCCCCGGGCGGCGATGTCGCGCAGCGAAGAATATGCGAGCCCCTTCGACAACCTTCCCGAAGACCACCCGCTGCGCCGCTTCTTCGACTTCGGCAATCCGGGCGGCCCTGGCCAGGGGCCGGGCCTGCGCGGCCCAGGCCAGCGCCGAGGCGGCGGTGACGGCCCGCGCGCGGCCATGTCGCAAGGCTCGGGCTTCTTCATCTCGGACGACGGCTATCTCGTCACCAACAATCACGTGGTCGAAGGCGGCAGCACCTACACCGTGATCCTCGACGACAGCACCGAGCTTTCGGCCGAACTCGTCGGCACTGATCCGCGCACCGACCTCGCGCTTCTCAAGGTCGACGACGCGGAACGCACCTTCACATATGTCGAGTTCGCGGATGACAGCGCCGTGCGCGTCGGGGAGTGGGTGGTGGCCGTGGGCAACCCGTTCGGACTCGGCGGATCGGTCACGGCGGGCATCGTCTCGGCGCGCGGCCGCGACATTGGTGCGGGCCCCTACGACGACTTCCTGCAGATCGATGCGGCCGTGAACCGCGGCAACTCCGGCGGCCCGGCCTTCAACCTCGAAGGCAAGGTCATCGGCGTCAACACGGCCATCTTTTCGCCGTCCGGCGGCAATGTCGGCATCGCCTTCGCCATTCCGTCCTCCACCGCCCAGAGCGTCGTTCAGTCGCTGCGTGACAATGGCGAGGTCTCGCGCGGCTGGCTCGGCGTGCAGATCGCTCCGGTCACGGAAGACATCGCCGAGGCTGTCGGCCTCGAAAACGACCAGGGCGCCATCGTCACCCTGCCGGAAACCAACACCCCGGCCTCCGATGCCGGCATCCGCACCGGCGACGTGATCACCCAGGTCAACGGCCGCGACGTCGCGACCCCGCGCGAGCTCTCGCGCACCATCGCGGCCTTCGCGCCGGGCAGCGAGATCGAGATCGGCCTGTGGCGCAATGGCGAGGAGCAGACGGTGACCGTCACGCTCGGCGACCTGTCCTCCCTCGACGAATCGGCCTCGGCCAACCGTTCGGGCGGCGGCCAGCAGGTGCCCACCGATCCGTCCTCGCTGTCGGGCTACGGGCTCACGCTCACGCCCTCTGAAGAGGGTGAAGGCGTCGTTGTCACCGACGTCGATCCCGACTCCGAGGCCGCCACGCGTGGCGTCCAGGCCGGCGACGTCATCGTGGCGGTGAACGGCACGGAGGTCTCGGATCAGGAAGGCGTGGAGAACGCGCTGCGCGAGGCGTCGGATGCCGGCCGCCGCGCCGCGTTGTTCCAGCTGCGCTCGGGCGACCAGAACCGCTTCGTCGCGCTGCCGATCTCCGGGAGCTGAGCGTCGGCGGGCGGCCGATCACGGGGCGGTGCGCGTAAGACGCGCGCCGCCCTTCTCATTCCGGGGCGAGGGGAGAGGAGTTCAGGCATGAACGACACCGCAGAGCACTCTTTCGCTGGAGGCGGCGAACGCGCTACATCCGCGCCCATGAGGATCCTCGTCATCGAGGACGACCGCGAGGCGGCGTCCTATCTCGTCAAGGCGCTGCGTGAGGCGGGTCACGTACCCGACCACGCGGCCGACGGCGCGACAGGCTTCCACATGGCGGACACCCAATCCTACGACGTCCTCGTCGTCGATCGGATGCTGCCGGAGCGCGATGGGCTTTCCGTCATCGCCGGCCTTCGCGAAAAGGGTAACGGCACGCCCGCTCTGATCCTCTCGGCGCTCGGGCAGGTGGACGACCGCGTGACCGGCCTTCGCGCCGGAGGCGACGACTATCTCTCCAAACCTTTCGCCTTCTCCGAGCTTCTTGCCCGCGTCGAGATTCTCGGACGGCGCCGTGGCGGCAAGGATGTGGAGACGAGCTACCGGGTCGGCGACCTCGAGCTCGACCGCCTGTCCCACGAGGTGAGGCGCCGCGGCAAGCCGATCATCCTGCAGCCGCGCGAGTTCCGCCTGCTCGAATATCTGATGAAACACGCGGGGCAGGTGGTCACGCGCACCATGCTTCTGGAAAACGTCTGGGACTATCACTTCGACCCCCAGACCAACGTCATCGACGTCCACATCTCCAGGCTCAGAGCCAAGATCGAGCGCGATTTCGGCGCGCCGCTCCTGCACACGGTGCGTGGCTCGGGCTACATCATGCGCGCTGGCGACTGAACCTTGAACCGCCTGCGCGCCATGATGCGCATGACGTCCGTGCGTCTCTCGGCCGTCTATCTCGCGCTCTTCGCCGTGTTCGCGGTGGCGCTCGTCGTCTACGTCACCGCCACCGCGTCCGGCATCATCCTGAACCAGACGCGCGAGACGATCGACGAGGAACTCGCCGAGCTCGGCACGCTCTACCAGCGCGCCGGCATCGTCGGCCTCGTGCGCTCGATAGACCGCCGCTCGCGCCAGCCCGGCGCCTCGCTCTACCTCATGACAGACGCAACGGGGCGGATCCTCGCCGGCAATGTCGAGAGCCTCGATGTCGGCGTTCTCGACCGCACCGGCTTCACCGACCGCCTCTTCGCCTATGAGCGCTTCGACGACGACGAGGGCGACGACCTCCATCTTGCGATGGCCGAGGTGGTGCAGCTTCCGAACGGAATGCGCATTCTCGTGGGGCGCGACCAGACCGACCAGGAGCGCTTCCGCCTGATCGTGCGCAACGCGCTGACCCTGGCGCTGGCGCTGATGGGCGTGGGCGCGCTGCTGGCCTGGTTCTTCGTCGGCCGCACCGCGCTCCAGCGCATCGACCGGCTCTCGGCCTCCTCGGCGCGCATCCTGTCGGGCGACCTCAACGAACGCCTTCCGGTCACGGGCGCGGGCGACGAGTTCGACCGCATGTCGGAGAGCCTCAACACGCTTCTGGCGCGCATCGCGCTTTTGCAGGTGGGCCTGCGACAGGTCTCCGACAACATCGCGCACGATCTGCGAACGCCGCTGACGCGCCTGCGCAACCGCGCCGAGGCTGCCGTGGCGGACCGTTCCGGCGACGCCGATCCGCGCGCCGCGCTGGAGGCGGCGATGGCGGAGGCCGACGGGATGATCCGCACGTTTGACGCGCTCCTGATGATCAGCCGCGTCGAGGCCGGTTTTCACCCGGTCGAGAAGGTCGAGACGGATCTGTCGCAGATCGTGCGCGACGTCGCCGAACTCTACGAGCCGGTCGCCGAGGACGAGGGCGCCAGCCTCACCGTCAAGACGCCGCCCTCCGTCATCGCCCATGTCAGCCGCGAACTGATGGCGCAGGCGCTTTCCAACCTTGTCGACAACGCGCTGAAATATGCCGGCGGGCAGGAGCGGCCGGTCGCGATCGCGGTGACCCTCGAGGAGAAGCCCGACGGACGCGTTTCGTTGAGCGTCTCCGACAACGGGCCCGGCATCCCCGAAGGCCAGCGTGAGCGGGTCCTCGAACGCTTCTACCGACTG
This sequence comes from Aureimonas mangrovi, assembly GCF_014058705.1. Taxonomy (NCBI): domain Bacteria; kingdom Pseudomonadati; phylum Pseudomonadota; class Alphaproteobacteria; order Hyphomicrobiales; family Aurantimonadaceae; genus Aureimonas; species Aureimonas mangrovi. The sequence continues at coordinate 2,485,646 of NZ_CP059692.1, read as the reverse complement.
GACGAAAGCCGCACGCGGCCGGGCTCCGGCCTTGGCCTTTCGCTGGTGCAGGCGATCGCCGGTCTCCACGATGGTACGCTGACCCTGGAGGACGCTGCCCCAGGTCTTCGCGTGCGGCTCGACTTTCCGGCCGGAACGGCCGAAGAGCGAACGGGATAGAAGCCGCGAGGGGAGGGAACATGGCGGGCGAACTTCGCATCGGCGGGCAGACGCCGCTTCGCCCGCTCGACGCAGAGCGTGCCGCGAGCTGGCTCGCCGATCTGCGCAAGGCGGCAACGGAGGCCGGTCTCGTCGATTTCGCCGGGTTCCTCGAAGCGCCTTCGGCGGATCGCGAGCGGATCGGCGCCGTCCTCGATCTCTCGCCTTTTCTCGGCGGCACCATGCTGCGCCGGCCGCACTGGCCGGCCCGGCTCCTGACCGAAGACGCGGGGGAACGCGTGCGGGCCATCGTCGAGGCGTTGCGCGCGCCGCTGGAGCCCGGCGGCAGCGAGAGCGCGTTGATGAGCGAGCTGCGGGAGGCGAAGGCCGAGGCGGCTCTCCTGATCGCGCTGCGTGATCTCTTCGGCGCGGCGGACGCGGCGCGCACGACGGCCGATCTCTCCGACCTCGCCGAAGCCTGCGTGGCACGCGCCTTGCGCTTCTGCCTGCTCGACCTGCACAGCAAGGGCCAGCTCGTCTTGCCGGATCCGGGCAATCCGGAAAAGGGCTGCGGGCTCTTCGTGCTCGGAATGGGCAAGCTCGGCGGACGCGAGCTGAACTATTCCTCCGACATTGACCTCATCCTCTTCTTCGACCCCGACGCGCCGGCAATCGTGGACGTCGCCGAGAGCGTCGAGACCTTCTCGCGGGTGGCCCGCCGGCTGGTGCGCATGATCGGCGAGCGCACGCGCGACGGCTACGTCTTCCGCACGGATCTGCGCCTGCGGCCGGACCCCTCCGCGATGCCGCTCGCCATCCCGCTGCCGACCGCGCTCGTCTACTACGAAAGCTCGGGGCGCGACTGGGAGCGCGTCGCCCTCATCAAGGCGCGCAGCATCGCGGGCGATCGCGCCGCCTCGCGCGAGTTCCGCGCGGCGATCTCGCCCTTCGTATGGCGTCGATATCTGGATTTCGCGGCCCTTCGCGGCATCGAGGCGATGAAGGAGCGGATGGACCGCCATCGCGGCTTCGACCGTATCGCCGTGCCCGGCCATGACGTGAAGCTCGGGCGCGGCGGCATCCGCGAGGTCGAATTCTTCGCGCAGACGCAGCAGCTCATCGCGGGCGGTCGCGCCCCGCAGCTTCGCACCCGGCGGACGGACAAGGCGCTTCGCCGCCTTGCCGAAGGTGGCTGGATCGATGCCGGCATGGCGCGCGAGCTGACCGAAAGCTACTGGTTCCTGCGCCGCGTCGAACACGCCGTGCAGATGGTCGCCGACGAGCAGACCCACACGCTGCCCGAGACCGAAGAGGAGCTTCTGAGGATCGCCCGGCTTCTAGGCATCGACACCGTCGATGCCTTCTCGGACATGCTTCTGGGCCATCTGCGGCGTGTGAAGACGCGCTTTTCGGGCCTGTTCGCGCGGAGCGGGGAGAGGAAGAGCGCCGAGGCGGAAGCCCCGGTCCTCGATGCGCTGTCCGATGAAGAGGACGCTGAGGCGCTGGAATGGCTGACCGCCCAGGGTTTCGGCCGGCCGCAGGACGTCGCCCGGCTCATCGCCGGCTGGGGCGCCTCGCGCCACCGGGCGCTTCGCTCCGAGGGCGCGCGCGAGCATCTGCGCGCCGTCCTGCCCTCGCTCGTCTCGGCCTTCGCCGGCGCGCGAGATCCGGATGCGGCGATCGTTTCGTTCGACCGTTTCCTTGCCGGGCTGCCTTCCGGTCTGCAGTTCTTCGCGCTCATCGCCTCCAACCCGAAGCTCCTGGAACTCCTGGCGACGATCATCACTTCCGCGCCGGGGCTGGCCGAGACGATCGCCCAGCGTCCGCACGTCTTCGACGCTCTGCTCGATCCCGCCTTCTACGGCGAACTGCCCGATCCCGCCGCGCTCGCCGAGCGGCTGGACGTCTTCATGACGGAGGCGGGCTCGCACGAGGAGGAACTGGACCGCCTGCGCGCCTTCGCCAGTGAGCAGCGCTTTCTCATCGGCGTGCGGCTTCTCTCCGGCGCGGTGACGGGGGAGGAGGCGGGCGTCGCCTTTTCCGATCTCGCCGAAGCGATCCTCGCCGCGCTCCTGAAGGCCGTGACGCGCGAGTTCGCCATGCGGCACGGCCATGTCGCGGGCGGGCGCGTCGCGCTGCATGGCCTCGGCCGGCTCGGCAGCCGCGAACTGACCGCGACATCCGATGTCGATCTCATCCTCTTCTACGATCACGACGAGGGTGCCGAGGATTCGGACGGCGAACGTCCGCTGCCCGTCTCGACCTACTACACGCGGCTGACGCAGCGACTGATCTCGGGCCTGACCGCGCCGATGCGCGACGGCATCCTGTACGAGGTGGATTTCCGCCTGCGCCCCTCGGGCAACAAGGGTCCGCTCGCCACGCAGGTCGACGCCTTCCGCCGCTATCAGGAGAAAGAGGCCTGGACGTGGGAGCGCATGGCGCTGACACGATCACGCCCGATCGGCGGGGACGCGGCGCTGATGGAAGAGGTGGCTCAGGTCGTGCGCGCCGTCGTCTCCGCGCCGCGCGAGCCGAGCGAGGTCGCTGCGGACGCCGCGACGATGCGCGCGCGGATCGAGCGCGACAAGCCGGGGCGCGGTGCGCTGGACCTGAAGCTACGGCCGGGCGGGCTGGTCGATCTCGAATTCATCGCGCAATGGGCGATTCTCATCGGGCTCGTCCCGGCCGAGTTCGTCGGCCGACCGACGGCCGAGGTGCTGGAGGCATTGGAGGAGAAACAGGCCGGCGGCCCGTGCCTCGCCCCCGCGATGCGCGCCTTCACGCGCGTGATCCAGCTGATCCGGCTTGGCCGCGACGGCGTTCATGACGTGGCGGCACTGCCGAGGGGGCTCGCCGAGCGCGTGGCACGCTCGATCGGCGTCGACGACGTGGCGGCGATCGAGCCGGAGCTCGATCGCCTGGCGGGCGCGGTACGCGAGCGCTTCGAGGCGCTCCTGCCGCTGCAAACGGAAGATTAACGCTCGCGCCGGAACACCATACCGCCGTGGTGCAGCGTGTCCTCGTCGACGAAGGTTCCGTCGGCGGTGAAGCCGGTGTCGTCCCAGTAGTCGATGTGGGTGCCGTTCACCTCGTAGCGCCCCGTATAGACGCTCTGGCGCGAGCCGCGCGCCTCGTCGTAGCGCCCGTTCGGCAGGAGCTCCTGCCGGACGTGACCGTCCTCGGTCACCCACATGCCGAGATAGGGATGGCTGGTCTGCGCCATTGTGGTCTCCGTCAGCGTGATCGTGGCGAGCGCCGCGGCGAGGATCGCCGCGACTTTCGGGAGGGCAATGGCGCGCATCAGTAGGCCGAGGCCCGCGTCGGACGCACGACGATCTCGCCGACATCGACGTCCTCGGGCTGCTCCAGCGCGTAGCGCACGGCACGGCCGATCGCGTCCGGCTGGAGCGCGATGGCGCGATAGGACTTCATCGCCTCCGCCGCCGTCTCGTCGGTGATGGTGCTGGCGAGCTCGCTTTCGACGACGCCCGGATGGATGCAGGTGACGCGAATGTCCGAATGCTCTTGGCGAAGTCCGTCCGAGATGGCGCGCACCGCGAACTTCGTGGCGCAGTAGACGGCGGCGGTCGGCGAAACGGCAAGCGCGCCGATGGAGGCGATGTTGACGACGTGGCCTGAGCCGCGCGCCGTCATTTCCGGCAGAACGGCGGCGATGCCGTAGAGGACGCCCTTGATGTTAACGTCCACCATCGCGTCCCACTCGTCGACCTTGAGGGAGGCCATCGGCGAAAGCGGCATGATGCCGGCATTGTTGACGATGGCGTCCACTCGGCCGAGGCGTTCGCGCCCCGCATCCGCGAAGCGCTGCACGTCCGCCCGGTCCGTCACGTCGAGGCGCTGTGTCTCGACGCGCGCGCCGTTGGCGCGGAGTTCTTCGGCCAGCGCGTCGAGCCGGTCGGTGCGGCGCGCGCCGAGCATGAGCGTCGCGCCCGCCGCCGCGAGTTCGCGCGCAATGCCGACGCCGATGCCGCTGGATGCGCCGGTAATGAGAATGGTCTTGTCGAGGGCCATGATCGTTCCCGCATTTCCGATTTCGATGCACGACGCCTCGGGGGCGCCGCGACACGGACACTATGGGGCTTCCAATGTCGTCGGAAGCTGGCCATTCTTTTCCTCGGCGGTAAGAGGGACTAACCAATGCGAGAGGATTTCGGTGGCCTTGCCGTCTTTGTCGTGGTGGCGGAAGAGCGCAGTTTCCGCGCCGCGGCCGACAGGCTAGGTGTGACGCGCTCAGCGGTCAGCCAGGCGATCCGGCGGCTGGAGGACGCGATGGGCATCGCGCTCGTCCACCGCACGACGCGCTCGGTCGGGCTGACGGAGGCCGGCGAGCGGCTGTACGGCGACGTCGCGCCGTCCATCGCCGAGATGCACGCCGCGCTGGATGCCACGCGCCATCTCGGCAGCCGTCCTCGCGGACAACTCCGGCTGACGGTCTCGTCGATCGCCGAGAGCTTCCTCTCCGGTCCGCTGCTGGCGCGCTTCATCGAGGCGCATCCGGAGGTCGAACTCGACATCCTCGTGACCGACGACGAGATCGACATCGTCGCCGAGGGATACGACGCGGCCGTCCGGCTCGGCGAACTCATCGCGCAGGACATGATCGCGCTGCCGGTCTCGAGCGACCAGCGCCAGCTCGCCGTCGCCTCTCCGGCCTACATCGAGCGCCACGGCGCACCGGTTCATCCGCGCGAGCTGATAGCCCATCGCTGCTCGACGTGGCGGCCTTCGCCGCGTGGCGCGCCGTTCCGCTGGGAGTTTACCGAAGACGGCCGCGACTTCACCGTCGACGTGAAGGCGCAGGTCACGACGAACGACATGGGCCTGATGGTGCGTCTTGCGCTGGAGGGCGCGGCGATGTGTTTCGGGATGGAGGAGACCTTCCGCCCGCACATCGAGCGCGGAGCGCTCGTGCCGCTCTTGGAGGGCTACTGCCCGCCCTTTCCGGGTTTCTTCCTCTATTATCCGAGCCGGCGGAACGTCGCGCCCAAGCTGCGGGCCCTCATCGACCACATCCGCGATGAGCGGCGCCGGACGAACGAGCGATAGACGCTCAGGCCGCGTCCGCGTTCGATGCCTGCGCGCGGCTTTCCAGCGGCAGGCGGAAGGAGACGATTGTGCCTTCGCCGACGCGGCTGGCGATCCGCATCCGCCCGCCCTGCAGTTCGATCAGCGAGCGCGCGATGGCAAGGCCGAGGCCCGTGCCCTTGTTGGTGCGCGTCAGCTCGTTCTCCACCTGCTCGAAAGGCCGGCCGAGATTGCCCAGGGATTCCGGCGGGATGCCGATGCCGTTGTCGGCGATGGTGACGACCGCGTGGCCGCGCAACTGGCGGGTGCGCACGCGCACCGAGCCGCCCGTGTCGGTGAACTTCACCGCATTGGCGAGGAGGTTGAGGAGGATCTGCTTCGTGGCACGCCGGTCGGCGCTGAGGACGAGATCGCCGGAATGCTCGGCGGTCACGTTCAGCTGCTTCGCCTCGGCCTGCACGTCGACGATGCGCGTCGCCTCGGCGACGATCTCGCCCATGTCGATCGTCTCCATCGTCAGCGCCATGCGCCCGGCCTCGATCTTCGACATGTCGAGGATGTCGTTGATGAGCTTGAGGAGCCAGTGGCCGCTTTGATGGATGTCGGCGGCGTACTCGCAGTATTTCTGCGAGCCGATCGGCCCGAAGCTCTCCTCGCGCATGATTTCCGAGAAGCCGATGATGGCGTTGAGCGGCGTGCGCAGCTCGTGGCTCATATTGGCGAGGAAAGTGGTCTTGGCGCGGTTGGCGCTCTCGGCGCGGTCCTTTTCCTGCAGGAAGGAGGCGTTGAGATCCGTGAGCTGGTGGGCCTTGGCCTCGGCGTCGCGGCGCGATGCGGAGAGATCGTTGATCGTCGCCATCAGGCGGCGCTCGGAATCCGAAAGCCGCTCCTGATGCACCTTGAGCTGGGTGACGTCCGTGCCAATCGAGACGTGGCCGCCGTCGCTCGTCAGGCGCTCCGATATCTGCAGCCAGCGCCCGTCCGCCAGAAGCGCCTCGGAGGCGCGCTCGCCCTGCACGAAGCTCGGGCTCGTGAGCTTGCGCTCCTCGATCGGCTTGCGCGCGTTGAGGCGCACGATGTCCATCGCCGTCCCGGGACGGATATGCTCGTGCGAGAGGCCGAAGACTTCCTGGTACTTCGAGTTGCAGAGGACGAGCCGGTCCTCGGAATCCCACAGGACGAAGGTCTCGGAGATGTTCTCGACCGCGTTCTGGAGCCGCGCCGTCGCCTCGCTCGTCAGGCGCGCCAGCGCATGGTTTTCCGACACGTCGACCGCGACGCCGATGAGGTGGATGTCGTTGCCGGCGTTGCGCACCACTTCGGCACGCGCGCGCAGCCAGATGAAATGGCCGTCCGAACGGCGCATGCGGAAGGTGCGCTCGATGTTGGAGAGCTTGCCGGACGCGATCTGCCGGGCGATCTCGAAGAACGATCCGTCGTCCGGGTGCATCAGCTTGGCGACTTCGCCGAAGGAGAGGATGCCCTCCTTCGCCGGCATGCCGAGGATCTCGTACATCGAGCGGGACCAGTACATGCGCCCGCGCGCCAGATCCCAGTCCCAGAGGCCGCAGCGCCCGCGCGAGAGAGCCGTCTCCACGCGCCGGTGCGCGTCGGTCGCCACCGTGTCGGCGATGGAGGTGAGCGTCGCCTGCCGGAAATAGGCGAGGAGGATCGTGAGAAGCACGATGCTCGTCAGCGCGAACAGGGTCACGTTCACCGAAACGGTGCGACGCCATTCGGCGAACAGGCGTTTTTGATCCTGCACGATGGCGACGGCGCCCAGCGGCTCGGCGAGGATGGCGGCTGACGTCAGGGCGTCCCGGCCCTCGAGGCGGGTCTGCATGACGCCCGCGCGCTCGCCGAAGACGAAGAGCGGCTGCCCGCCATAGAGGATGGCGCCGCCGTTCTCGCCGATCAGGCGCTCCGCACCGGGCGTCGTCGCGATGATGTCGCCGTCGATATCGGTGATGAAGGCAAGCGCGCCGTCACTGCGCAAGGAGGCGGGGAGGGTACTGGTCAACAGCGCCTGCGCGTGCGCGGAAGGATCGGCCTGGAGGTCCGAGCGCGCCACGTCCTCGGCGCGCAGGAGGCTGGCGGCCAGCGCCAGGTTCTCGACCGCCGCCTGGCCGATCTCGTCGCGGTGCTCCATCAGCGTCACGATGCGCGCGAAGGCGAGGATGCCGAGGAAGAAGACGGTGAGCAGCGGGACCGAACGGCGCAGGGCAGGCTCGGCCACGGACAGGGGGGGCGGTGCGAGGCGAGCGAGGGTGAGGCGCTTGCCGAGCCGGTGGTGCAGGGTCTTGAGCGCCGGCATCACGCCAGACTCCTTCCCCGCCGGCACGCTCGTCGCGTCCGCCCTCATCCTATCAGACCCCTCGTCGTCGTTATTGGCTTCGATCCGGCACGCCGCACATCCGAATCTGACGTCAATGAATCAGAGGGGATGGACCTTGTCTAGGGCTTGCCCGGGCGCGAAAGACTAGTTTCGTTAACCATATTTTTGGCGAAGCAATTCCGTCACTGTGCAGCGGTGGCGGAATTGAGGCCACTGGTGCGGCGGCAAGCTATTGCAAGGTTCGCTCGACGATATCTTTCAGGTCTTTTGACAGAGACTTCTCGTCTTGCATCGCAGCCAATGCTGCGCGTGCGTTCTCCCTGCGGATCGGCTCGAGGCTGCGCCAGGTGCGGAAGGAGGTCGCAAGACGCGCCGCCGTCTGCGGATTCAGCCGGTCCAGCGCAACGAGCTGCTCGGCCACGAACGCCTGGCCGCGCCCGTCCGCCCGGTGGAAGGCGAGGGGGTTTGCGGCCGCGAAACTTCCAATCAGCGAGCGAGCCCGGTTGGGATTGGCGAGGCGGAAGGCCGGATGGCGCTGCAGCGCCGCGACGCGCTCCAGCGTGTCGGCGGCCGGTGCTGTCGCCTGGATCGCGAACCACTTGTCGATGACGAGATCGTCGGTCTCGAAGCGGCCGTAGAAGTCTGCGAGCGCATCTTCAGCCGCGGCGGAGCCGGCGAAGTGATGGACGAGCACGGAAAGACCGGCGAGGCGGTCGGTCATGTTCGTCGCGCCCGCATATTGCGCCGCCGCCGCGCCGGGATCGCCGGCCGCAAGGCTCAAGGGTGCAAGCACCGCGTTGCGCAGGGCGCGCTGCCCCGCGCTCGCCGCGTCCGGCGAGAAGTCAGCGTCCGTCGCAAGGCTTTCGCGCAGGGCCGCGAGCGGGCCGGCGCCGAGCCGGCCGATGGCGGTGAGGGCCGCGATGCGAGCGGCATGAACGGCCTCCGGATCGACGTCCTTTGCCACGAGGCGCGCGATCTCCACCTCGCCGGGAAGCGTCGCGATGAGGGCGCGAAGGGCGGGCTCCAGATTTTCGTCGCCTGCCGCTTCCACGAGGGCGTCGATGGTCTCGCCGTCGCGCGCCTCGCTGAAGCCTTCGCGGGCCGCGCCCACGAGCATCGTCTCGACGAGGCCGTTCACCGCCGCCCAGCGGGCGTAGTCGTTGGGATCGCGACGTGCGAGCGCCGCGCGATCTTCGGCCGATTGCTCGTGGACGAGCGTCACCGGCGCCGAGAAGTCGCGCAGGATCGACAGGAGCGGGCGCTGGGCGAGACCGGTGAAGACGATCGTCGCCTCGGCGGTGGTCAGGTGGATGATGCCGTCCGCCACGCGCGCCTCGGCGCTCTCGGCTTTCGCGTCGATCTCGGCGCCGTCCGGGCCGACGAGGGCGAAGCGCACCGGCAGGTGCATCGGCGCCGTGCCGGTCTGCGCCGCGCCCCCGTCGAGATGCTGAGACAAAGTGAGCGTCAGCGTGCCGGCCTCAAAGCTCTCGCGCACCGTCAGCGTCGGCGTGCCGGCCTGCGAATACCAGAGCGCGAACTGGGTGAGGTCGGTGCCGGTCACCTCCTCGAAGCAGGCGATGAACGCCTCGATCGTCGTCGCCTCGCCGTCATGGCGTTCGAAATAGAGGTCCATCCCGGCGCGGAAGCCGTCTTCGCCGAGGATCGTCGCGATCATGCGCACGAGCTCGGCGCCCTTGTCGTAGACGGTCGCCGTGTAGAAGTTGTTGATCTCGCGGTAGCGCGTCGGGCGCACCGGATGCTGAAGCGGCCCCTGGTCCTCTGGGAACTGGTGGGCGCGCAGACTCGCGACGCTCGCGATGCGCTTGACGGCGCGCGATCGCTCGTCGGCCGAGAACTCCTGGTCGCGATAAACCGTCAGCCCTTCCTTCAGGCAGAGCTGGAACCAGTCCCGGCAAGTGATTCTGTTGCCGGTCCAATTGTGGAAATACTCGTGGGCGATCACGGTCTCCACGCCCGCATAGTCGCCGTCGGTCGCGGTCTGCGGGTCGAGCAGCACGTATTTGTGGTTGAAGACGTTGAGACCCTTGTTCTCCATCGCACCCATGTTGAAGTCCGACACGGCGACGATGTTGAAGATGTCGAGATCGTATTCGCGGCCGAAACGCTTCTCGTCCCACACCATCGAGCGCTTCAGCGCGTCCATCGCGTAGGCCGCGCGGCCCGCAAGGCCCTTCTCGGTGTAGATCGCAAGATCCACTTTGCGCCCGCCGGCCGTGGTGAAACCGTCGGTCAGGACGTCGAGGTCGCCGGCCACCAGCGCGAAGAGATAGGAGGGCTTGGGGTGCGGGTCGTCCCAAACCGCGAAGTGGCGGCCGCCCGGCAGCTCGCCGCGCTCTCCCGGGTTGCCGTTCGACAGGAGGATGGGGGCGGCCGCGCGGTCGGCCTCCACGCGCACCCGGTAGCGCGACAGCACGTCCGGGCGATCCGGGAAGAAGGTGATGCGCCGGAAGCCCTCCGCCTCGCACTGCGTGCACCAGACACCCTTCGTCCGATACAGGCCCATCAGCTTGGAGTTCTTCTCCGGCTCAAGGCGCGTGACGACCTCCAGCGTGAAGCGGCCCTCCTGCGGCACGGCCTGGATGACGAGGCGCTCGGGCGTCAGTTCGTAGAGGCCGGCCTCCAACGGTGCGCCGTCCACCGCGATCGAGGTCATCTCGATCTCGTCGCCGTCGAGAACGAGGTCGGCATAGCCTTCCTCACCGGGCCGGCGTTCGAGGATGAGGCGCGAGCGCACGGTCGTTTCGCCGTCGCCGAGCGTGAAGTCGAGATCGACCGAATGGACGAGATAGTCGTAGGGCCGATAGTCCTCGAGCCGGATGGTCTGCCCGTCTTCGTTGCGCATCGTGCTCGCCTTTGCGATTTCCGTGGAGGGTTGGGAGATAGACCCCTGCAGCCGGTTCGCCAAACGAACTTGCATCAGCCAGCGATAAATTCGCCGCCGGGCCTCGACCCGGGCTTCGATCGCCCATAGAAGCTGACCGTATTTCCCGGCCATGCCGTCCGTGCGTTCCAGCGACGAAAGTCCGCGCGCGTTCACTCCTCTGGCCGAAGCCTCGCGGCCATCCCGGCCGGCGCGGGCGAGCCGCCGGACAGGTGCGATGCGAGACGCTGCTCAGGACGACCAGGCTGACACCCGACCGCTGTTGGGCATCGGCCTGAAGGTGCTGTCGGTTGTCGTCTTCGTCGGCATGCAGACCTTCATCAAGGCCGGCGGCGAGGGCGTGCCCGCAGGACAGATCGTCTTCTTCCGCTCCTTCTTCGCGCTGATCCCGGTCGCCATCTATCTCGCCTGGCTCGGCGATCTCTCGACGGCGCTGCGCACCAGCGATCTGCCGGGCCACTTCCTGCGCGGGCTCATCGGCGTGACCTCGATGGCCCTCGGCTTCTTCGCTCTGACGCGGCTGAACTATCCCGAGTGGATCACGATCTCCTACGGCGCACCGCTTCTCACCGTCGTCTTCGCCGTTATCTTCCTCGGCGAAAAGGTGCGCGCCTATCGCTGGTTTGCGGTGCTGGTCGGCCTGTGTGGCATCGCCGTCGTGACGCTGCCGAGCCTGTTCGAGCCGCGCGGCGAGATGGCGCCGGGCTATTCGGCAGGCATCGTCGCATCGCTGTTCGCCGCGATGCTGGCGGCTGTCGCGATGATCCAGATCCGTCGGCTGGTGCGCAGGGAAAAGACCGCGACGATCGTCGTCTACTTCTCGCTGACGTCAAGCCTGCTGGCACTCCTGACGCTACCCTTCGGCTGGGTCTGGCCGACTTGGGAGCAGGGGCTCCTTCTCGTCGGTGCCGGTCTGTGCGGCGGCGTCGGCCAGCTTCTTCTGACGGCGTGCTATCGCTACGCGGACACCTCGACCATCGCGCCCTTCGAATACACCTCACTCGTTCTGGCGATCCTGATCGGCTACTTTCTCTTCGGCGAGGCCGTGCAGGCGACGACGCTGATCGGCGGCGCCATCGTCGTTTCGGCCGGCATCTTCATCATCTACCGGGAGCACCGTCTCGGCCTTGAACGCGCCCGCGCCCGCAAGGTGTCGCCTCCGCAGGGCTGACCCCTCGCTCAGGCGGCCTGCTCGGACTCGGAGGTTTCCGAGCCGACTTCGGCGCGCGGATCGAGTGCGAAGGTCGCGGGCGTCTGCGTCCGGGCGAGCGGGATGTTGCGGAAATCGTCTCGCTCCTCGGCCGGCACCGCCTCGCGGCGGAAGGTGCGCCAGATCGCGTAGCCCGCATAGGCGGCGTGCGCCGTGCCGGTGGCGAGGAAGATGCCCATCGGCCCGCGCGTCTCCATCAGCCATGCCGCCAAGAGCGGGCCGCCCATGGTGCCGATGCCGTAGACGATGAGGAGCCCGCCCGAAATTTTCACGAAGTCGGCCGAATCCGCATAGTCGTTGGCATGGGCGACAGAGAGCGAATAGGCCGGGTAGATCACCCCGCCGAGGCAGAAGGCGAGGGCGAGGATCACCGACACGCTGCGGCTGTCGAGGCCGATCGCTATCGTCGCCACGACGACGCCGAAACAGCCCGCGCCCGCCATCACCATGCGCCGGTCGATGCGGTCCGAGAGGCGGCCGAGCGGGTACTGGAAGACGATGCCGCCGGCCATCGTCGCCACGAGAAGCGTTGCGATCTGCGTGGTAGAGAAGCCGATCTCGTTGCCGAAGACCGGCGCCATGTTCGTCCAGGCGCCGGCCATGATGCCGCCCATGAAGACGCCGATCACGGCGGCGGGCGAATTGCGGAAGATGGCCGGCAGGTCGAGCTTCACCTGCGTCAACGGCTTGGGGTGCTGCTGGCGCGAAAGCGCGTTCGGTATCACGGCGGCCGCGAAGAAGATGGCGCAGACCATGAACGGGACGGTCAGCGAAGGGTCCGCCAGCGGCATCAGGAACTGGCCGGTCATCATCGCGCCCATGGAGACGACCATGTAGAGCGAGAAGATCGTGCCGCGCGTCTGATTGGTGACGCGCTCGTTGAGCCAGCTCTCGATCACCATGTAGCCGCCCGCCAGGGCGAAACCGGTCAGCCCGCGGATCAGGATCCAGGCGACCGGATTGACCATCAGGCCGTGCAGGAGCGCGGCGATGGCGAGAAGCGCGGCGAGCGAGCAGAAGGTACGCACATGCCCTGCGCTTCGCACGATATGCGGCGCGATGAGGCAGCCGATCGTGAAGGCCAGCGCATAACCTGTGCCCAGAAGGCCGATCTCGAAGTTCGACCAGCCCTCAATGGAGCCGCGGACAGGGAGAAGGATGCCGGCAAGGCCTGCCCCGACCATCAGGAAGAAGGTCGACAGGAGGAGGGACACGATCGGCAGGAGCGCGCGCATGGGAATGCCTGGAACTTGAGGATGTCGCGGGGCGAGTTCGCTCCGACGGGAAGGCTAGCTAGAGAGTGGAAGCAAGCCCGTCGAGCGCGTTAGCGACGAAAGTTGACGGCTTTCGGACATTCGTCTGATGGGCGGGGCCGATCAGTCCAGCCGCGCCTTGATCGCCAAGAGGTCGCGCCATGCCAGCCGCTTCTGCGTCGGCTGCCGCAAAAGATAGGCCGGGTGCAGCATGGCGGTGATCGCCACCGTTCCCGAGCCGTCGTGCAGTGCAAGCTCGTTCCAGCGGCCACGCAGCCGCATGATGCCCTCGTCCGTGTCCATCAGCGCCTTGGCGGCGGGCGAGCCGAGGCAGACAAGCACCTTCGGCTTCACCAGTTCGATCTGCCGCATCACGAAGGGCAGGCACATCTGCGTCTCGGCGGGCGTCGGCGAGCGGTTGCCTGGCGGGCGCCAGGGCACGGTGTTCGTCACACGTACCGCGTCGCGCTCGAGACCGATGGCGCCCAGCATCCGATCGAGGAGAAGCCCCGAGCGGCCGACGAAGGGCTCGCCCGTCTGGTCCTCTTCGCGCCCCGGCGCCTCGCCGACGAACATGATGTCGGCATCGGCGGCGCCACTGCCGAAGACGAGCGAGCGGGCCGTCAGGCGCAGATTGCAGCCGTGGAAGGCTTCCAGCGCCGCGCGAAGCTCGTCGAGCGTCGCGGCCGTTCTTGCGCGCTGGCGCGCATCGTCGAGCGCGCCGTCGTCCTCGGCCGGGTTGCGGAAGGCGGGCAGGGTGGCCGAGGCCGGCGGGCTCTGCGGCGGTGCGGCGCTTGTCGGCGGCGTGCGCGCGATCGGCGGGGCGGCGAGTGCCGGCGACCGTGCGGCGCCCGAACGCTCCGCCCGCGCCTGTGCCTCGGCCGTCGTCTCGGCGAAGCGGTCGCGCGGGGTGTCGGCCACAAACGCGTCGACGCCGGCCTCGCGATACCAGCGAAGAAGGGCGGCGGCAGCTCTGGCGCTTTCCGGCGCGATGGGCACGGCCTCGTTCATCGGGCGATCATAGCGCGCGACGACTGATCAATGCGAGACGGTGCGCGAGAAGAGGTTGATGACGAGGATGCCCGCGACGATGAGGCCAAGGCCGAAGATGGCCGGCGCGTCGAGGCTCTGACGGTAGACGAACCAGCCGATGGCGGCGAGAAAGACGATGCCGGTGCCCGACCAGATGGCGTAGACGATGCCGATCGGCAGCAGCCGCAGCGTCAGCGCCAGGAAGTAGAACGCGACGCCGTAGCCGATCACCGTGACCGCCGAAGGCCAGAGCCGGGTAAAGCCGTCGCTCGCCTTGAGCGCCGTGGTGGCGACCACTTCGAAGGCGACGGCGATGACGAGATAGGCGTAGACCATGAGGCGACCTTGCGCGTGAGGGGAACGAGCGCCTCCCGGTGCACCGCGCGCCGCCTGCCGGTCAAGCCGAGCGCGTGCGAATCTGCTTGGCAGGGGCGCGGCTTCGTGGGAACGGAAGCGCGATGGAAACCTCCGGCCTGCCCCTTCGCCATTTCCTGATCGCGCTGCTCGTCGTCGCGATCTGGGGCACGAATTTCGTCGTCATCCGCGTGGCGCTCGACGATCTGCCGCCGCTTCTCTTCGCGGCTCTGCGCTTCACCTTCGCGGTCCTGCCGGCGATCTTCTTCGTGCCGCGCCCGCGCGTCGGCTGGAGGAGCCTTGCAGCCTACGGCCTCTTCATCGGCGCCGGGCAGTTCGGCCTTCTCTTCATCGCCATGAACGGGCACATCTCGCCGGGTCTCGCCTCGCTCGTCGTGCAGTGCCAGGTGTTCTTCACCATCGCGATGTCGATCCGCCTGGCGGGCGAGGCCGTGCGCCCGTTCCAGTGGGCGGCGCTCGCGCTCGGCGCGGCCGGTATCGGTGTCATCGCCGCGAACACCGGCGGCTCGACCACCGCGCTCGGTATCGCTCTCGTCATCGCGGCCGGCTTCTTCTGGGCGGCCGGGAACATGGTCGCGAAGGCGAGCGGTGTGGCGAACATGCTCTCTTATGTCGTATGGGCGAGCCTCTTCTCGGCGCCGCCGCTCTTCGCACTGTCGCTCCTGTTCGAGGGCTGGCCGGCCATCGGGCAGGGGCTGTCGCAGGCCGGCACCGCGACATGGCTCGCGGTGCTCTGGCAGGCCGTCGGCAACACCCTTTTCGGCTACGCGGCGTGGGGCTGGCTGCTCGCGCGACACCCCGCCGCAGTCATCACGCCGACGGCGCTTCTCGTGCCGATCTTCGGCATGGGGGCGTCCTTCCTCTGGCTGGGCGAGCCTTTGCCCTTCTGGAAGCTCGGCGCGGCCGCGCTCGTCATTGGCGGGCTCGCGCTCGGCATCCTCTATCCGCGTTGGCGCAAGGCCATCGCGCGGGCCGCGCGGTAAGTCGTCGCTCGCTGCTCGGGTCGATCGCCCTTGCGCTCCGGCCTATATGGACGACAAAGAGTGGAATGAGTCCAAGTGAAGCGGCGCGATGCGCCGAAGGGAGGCAGTGCATTCATGAGCGAGACCGAGATCGAGCGCGAAAGCATGGAATTCGACGTGGTGATCGTGGGAGCGGGGCCGGCCGGCCTCTCCGCGGCCATCCGCCTGAAACAGCTCGATCCCGATCTCTCGGTCGTGGTGCTGGAGAAGGGGGCCGAGGTCGGCGCGCACATCCTGTCCGGCTGCGTCCTCGATCCCTCCTCGCTCGATGCGCTGCTGCCTGAGTGGCGCCAGGAGGAGACGCCGATCCGCCAGGAGGTGACGGAGGACCGCTTCTACTTCTACGGGCCGCAGGGCTCGCTTCGCCTGCCCAATTTCGCCATGCCGAAGCTGATGAACAACCACGGCAATTTCGTCGTCTCGCTCGGGCTGGTGTGCAAGTGGCTCGCCGAGAAGGCCGAGGCCCTCGGCGTCGAGATCTATCCGGGCTTTGCCGCTCACGAGCTGCTCTTCGACGAGAACGACAATCTCGTCGGTGTCGCCACGGGCGACATGGGCATCGGGCGGAATGGCGAGCCGACGGCGAACTATCAGCGCGGCATGGAGCTGCGCGGCAAGTACACGCTGATCGGGGAGGGCGTGCGCGGCTCGCTCGCCAAGCAACTCACCGCCAAGTTCGGCCTCGCGGAAGGTCGCGAGCCCCCCAAGTTCGGGCTCGGGGTGAAGGAGCTGTGGGAGATCAACCCGGCCAAGCACAAGCCGGGCCTTATCCAGCACTCCTTCGGCTGGCCGCTCGACATGAACACCGGCGGCGGCTCCTTCATCTACCACCTGCCGGACAATCAGGTTTACGTCGGCTTCGTCGTCCACCTGAACTACAAGAACCCCTATCTCTCGCCCTTCGGCGAGTTCCAGAAGTTCAAGACACATCCGGATGTCGCCGAGCTTCTAGAGGGCGGCAAGCGCCTTGCCTATGGCGGGCGCGCGATCACCGAAGGTGGCTGGCAGTCGGTGCCGAAGCTCGCCTTCCCCGGCGGCGGGCTGATCGGGTGTTCGGCGGGCCTCGTGAACGTTCCGCGCATCAAGGGCGTCCACAACGCCATCGCCTCCGGAAGCCAGGCGGCCGAGGCGGCTGTGGCGGCGCTGAAGAACGGCCGTGCGCACGACACGCTGGAGGCCTACGAGGACGGCTGGCGTGCTTCCTCCATCGGGCGCGATCTCAAGGCGGTGCGCAACGTCAAGCCGCTCTGGTCGAAGTTCGGTACGGTGGGCGGCGTCATGCTCGGCGGCATCGACATGTGGATCAACGCGCTGACGGGCTGGTCGCCCTTCGGCACGATGGCCCACGGCAAGACGGATGCCGAGAGCACCGAGCCGGCGGCCAAGCACAAGCCGATCGACTATCCCAAGCCCGACGGCAAGCTGACCTTCGACAAAACGGCCTCGGTGTTCCTGTCCAACACCAACCACGAGGAGGATCAGCCGATCCACCTTCGGGTGAAGGACATGGAACTGCAGAAGACCTCCGAGCACGACGTCTATGCTGGCCTCTCGCAGCGCTACTGCCCCGCCGGCGTCTACGAATGGATCGAGGAGGGGGCGGACGCTCCGCGCTTCCAGATCAACGCGCAGAACTGCGTCCACTGCAAGACCTGCGACATCAAGGACCCGAACGGCAACATTACCTGGATGACGCCGCAGGGCGGCGAAGGGCCCGTGTATCAGGAGATGTGATCGGGAAGGGTCGGACGGTCGTCTTCTGGCCGCTGCCGGCTTGATTGCCGGGAGACTGGCTACTCTACAGCGTCGTAGCTAAAGACGCCTGCCATGCGCCTGCCATGCAAAGCTGCTTGAGATCGGCTTTGAACCCAGGGAGGCGGCGATGCCGGGACGACTGAAGCTCTATCACAATCCGCAGAGCCGCGCGGTGACGGCGCACTGGATGCTGGAGGAGGCCGGCGCCGACTACGATCTGGTGCCCGTCGAGTTCCGAGAGGACGGCACGCGCGATCCGAAGATCCTCGCGGTGAACCCCATGGGGAAGGTGCCGACGCTCGTTCTCGAGGACGGCACCGTCGTCACGGAAGTGCCGGCGATCCTCGCCTGGGTGGCCGACGCCTATCCTGAAAAGAACCTTGCGCCCGCGCCCGGCAGCCCTGAGCGTGGCAGCTACTATCGCTGGCTGTTCTTCGTCGGGTCCTGCTTCGAGCCCGCGCTGATCGAGCGGATGATGCGCCAGGACGCCGAGCCCCTTCCGAAGATGATGGTCGGCTGGAGCTCCTACGACGACGTCATCGACACGGTCGAAGGTGCGCTGAAAGGGCGGGAATTCCTCGTCGGCGACCACTGCACGGCGGCGGACGTCTACATGGGTGCCGGGCTTTGGTGGGGCGGCATGTTCAAGGGACCGCGCATTCTCGAAAGCGAGATCATCCAGGGCTATATCGCGCGGCTCGCCGAGCGCCCGGCCTTCCAGCGCGCGATGGGCGGCTGACGGGGGTCAGCGCTCCACGCGCACCATCTGCGTCAGCGGCCCGTCGTCGGGTGTCTTCGCGACCTGAAACGTCAGCAGCACCGGCAGATGGTCCGAGGTTGTCGCCGCCATGCGCTCCACGCGCTCGATACGGATCTCCGGCGAGGCGAGGAGGTTGTCGATCGGCAGGCCTGCCCAACGGGCCCATTCACCGGGCAGGCTGTCGAGGAGCCATGTCGGCCGCACGCCCGGCACGACCTGCGTCCCGGTCATCCGTGCGTAGGTCGCGAGGAGCGCGCTCCAGGGCGCGGCGTTGAAGTCTCCGGCAATGAGCGTCGGCGCGGTGAGCGCTCGAAGCGTCGGCTCCAGGCGGTCCAGGCGCCGCCATTGCCCGGCGGGCCAAGGCCAGAGCTGGTGATGGGAGGCCACCGTCACGGGCACGCCGTTGAAGTCGATCCGCGCGGCCGCCAACGAGTTGCGCCCGTCGCAGACGGTCTCCGCCATCGGCACGAAGGGGCGGCGGGAGAGAAGGGCGGAATCGCCGAAGAAGCCGTCCGCACCCTCGCAATGGAGCTGGAACGGATAGGTCTCGGCGAGCGGCGCGAGGGCGGTGCGCCAATGCGCCGTCATTTCCTGCAAGGCGACGACGTCGGGACGCGCCTCCGCGATCCGGCGGATCGCCTCGATCGGCTCGGGCGCGTTCCAGCGAAGGTTCATCTGGAGAAGCGTGTAGCTCGGCCGCCCGTCCTCGCCCTGCGATGCCGCAGGGATCGACAGCGGCAGGACGGTGACGAGCGCTGCGCCCAACGCCACGATCGATAGTGCGGCGTCGATCCAAAGGCGCCGGGCGAGGAGAAGCGCGGCGAGAAGCACGAGCCCCAGCGCCAGATGCGCCCTGAAGTGGGAGAAGCTGTCGAGCGGGCGCGCATAGCCGCCGAAAAAGCCCAACGCCACGGCGATAACGGCTCCGAGCGCCACCAGCCGAAGAAGAAGGACGAGCACCGATGCGCGGCGCGTCGAGGCCGTGTCGCCGGTCATCTTCGCCTACTGGAAGGCGGTTTCGAAGAAGGAGCGCAGCTTGCGCGAATGCAGCCGCTCGGCCGGCATGTCGGATAAGGTCTCCATCGTGCGGATACCGATCTCCAGATGTTGCGAGACCTGCCGCTTGTAGAACTCCGTTGCCATGCCGGGCAGCTTGAGCTCGCCATGCAACGGCTTGTCCGAGACGCACAGGAGCGTGCCGTAGGGCACGCGGAAGCGGTAGCCGTTGGCCGCGATGGTGGCCGATTCCATGTCGAGCGCGATGGCGCGCGACTTCGACAGCCGCTCCACCGGTTCGCGCTGGTCGCGCAGCTCCCAGTTCCGGTTGTCGATCGTAGCGACGGTGCCGGTGCGCATGATGCGCTTCAGGTCGTAGCCCTCGAGCCCGGTGACGCTCGCCACCGCCTCCTCCAGTGCCACTTGCACCTCGGCCAGCGGCGGGATCGGTACCCAGACGGGCAGGTCCGCGTCGAGAACGTGATCCTCGCGCACATAGGCATGGGCAAGGACGTAATCGCCGAGAGCCTGTGTGTTGCGCAGGCCCGCGCAGTGGCCGAGCATCAGCCAGGCGTGCGGGCGCAGGACCGCGATGTGGTCGGTGATCGTCTTGGCGTTGGACGGGCCGATGCCGATGTTCACCATCGTGATGCCCGAGCGGTCCGGCCGCGTCAGGTGGTAGGCCGGCATCTGCGGCATGCGCGGCGGCACCGCGCCCGATATCGGCTCGCTCGCACCTGCCGGCGTCACGAGGTTGCCGGGCTCCACGAAGCTGTCATAGCCGCGCCCGCCATCGGCCATCAGGTCGCGCGCCATCGCGCAGAACTCGTCGATGTAGAACTGGTAGTTGGTGAAGAGGACGAAGTTCTGGAAGTGCCGCGGGCTCGTCGCCGTGTAGTGCGCCAGGCGATGCAGCGAATAGTCGACGCGCTGGGCGGTGAAGGGCGCGAGCGGCAGGGGCTCGCCCGGCTGCGGCTCGAAATTGCCGTTGACGATGCGGTCATCCGTTGCGGTCAGATCCGGCACGTCGAAGATGTCGCGCAAGGGCTTGGCGAGTTTCTCGGCCAGCGCCCCGTCGACATAGGAGCCTTCTGGAAAGGCGAAGTGAAGCGGGATCGGCGTTTGCGAAAGCCCGACGGACACGGGCTGGCCGTGATTGCGGATGAGATGTTCGAGCTGGTCGGTCAGATAGCTCTCGAAAAGATCCGGCCGCGTGATCGTCGTCGCGTATTCGCCGGGCCCCGGCACGAAGCCGTAGGAAAGGCGGGAATCGACTCGCGCATGGCCCGTCGTCGTCAGCGAGACCTGCGGGTAGAAAGCGCGGTAGCGCTCGTTCGTGCGGCCCGAGACGAGCACCTCGTCGAATCGCTCGATCAGGAAGGAGGCCGACTGTTCGTAGAGGCGAATGAGTTCGCCGACCGCCCTCTGCGGGTCGTCGAACAGCTTCGCGTGACCGGCGTTCGGCGACTGGAAGGCAGGGGCGTTGGAAGCGCTGTCGATCATCCCTCCTCATAGCCGGAGGGTGCTGGCCGGGGAAGTGGCCCGTAAGGGCTCAGTCGACCCGCTGCGGTGCGCAGACGGCACCCTGATCGTAGCATCCGGCGCTTGGCTGCTGCGGCCACGCATTGGCGCTGCGGCCGTCATATTCGACGATCGCGGAGAAACTGACCGCGAAGAGGGCAAGGAGGATCGTGAGAACCGCCAGTCGCAGGATCATATCGGGAATCCTCTCTCTGTTCGGTTGCGACAATGAAGCCTCGAAGCTGAACCAAGGCTGGAGTTGTCGTTCATTTCGCGTTCAATCCGGTAAACGCAGCCTTAACAGAGGTGGAACTTTCTTCGCAAACCGTGCCGCTTGCGAGGGCGCTTCCAGGGCCTACATGCGGGGCGGAAAAACGGAAGGGACGCCCCTATGAACGAGCAGACGAAGCCCATCGAACTCCACTACTGGCCGACGCCGAACGGCTGGAAAGTCAGTATCATGCTGGAGGAACTGGGCGTTCCGTATGAGACGAAATACGTCAATATCGGCGCCGGCGAGCAGTTCGAGCCGGCCTTCCTGAAAATTTCTCCCAACAACCGCATGCCGGCGATCGTCGATCCGGAAGGGCCGGGTGGCGAGCCGATCTCCGTCTTCGAATCGGGTGCAATTCTCCAGTATCTCGGCCGCAAGTTCGCCCGCTTCTATCCGAGCGACGAGCGTGCGCGCGTCGCTGTCGATCAGTGGCTGTTCTGGCAGATGGGCGGCCTCGGCCCGATGGCGGGCCAGGCCCATCACTTCCGCCAGTACGCGCCGGAGAAGATCGAGTACGGCATCAACCGCTACACCAACGAGGTGAACCGCCTCTACGGCGTGATGGACCGGCGTCTGGCCGAGGCCGACTATCTTGGCGGCGCAGAATATTCGATCGCCGACATGGCGTCCTATGGCTGGATCGTCCCGCACGAGAACCAGGGCCAGGATCTAGCCGACTTCCCGAACCTGAAACGCTGGTTCGACGCGATCGGCGCGCGGCCGGCGGTGGAGCGTGGCGTCGCGCTCGGGCGCGAGAAGCGCAAGAACCTCGCCGAGGACAAGGATGCGCAGAAGGTCCTGTTCGGCCAGCGTTCGCGCTGAGGCCGGTCAGCGGCTCCAGACCTGCGAGCGGCAGAAGATTCGCGCGACGCAGCCAGTGAGGGTGAGCGTGTCACCCTCCACCACCGCGTGGCCCTCGTAGGCCTTGCCGCTCTCGGGATCGATCACCTCGCCCTCGTATCGCTGGGCTCCCGGCGCCATCCAGCCGACGGAACCCCCGGCGTACTCGCCCGTGTCGATCACCGAGCAGAAGCCTTTCTCGCAGGGCGCATAGGTGACCGTTTCGCCGTTCTGCACGCGCCAGGTGCCCTCGAGCGACTGGGCGGCAGCGGGCAGGGAGGCGAGTGCGACGGCGAAAGCGAGGGTGAGGCGGCGCATCGGCTTCTCCGGGCGAGGACGCTCAACCCTCTGCGCGGTGTCCGCGACGGAATGATGGCGGCGGCGGCGCCTCGTCAGTGCGCGTGGCCCGCATGGCTGTGCTGCGTGGCGTTCCCGGCTTCGACGTCGACGTGAACGTCGAGATCGGCGTCCCCGAAGGTGAGCGTCAGGTCGAAGCTGTCGCCCCGTGCCAGGGGCCCCTCCATGGCGGAGAGCCGGATCGCGAGCCCGTTGGGGGATAGCTGAAGCTGCGAGCCGTCAGGCAGCGGCATCCTGTCGATCTCCGCCATGCGCAATTCTCCGCCTTCGTTCCGCAGGCCGACGAGCGTCGCGGACGCAGCCACGTCCGAGTGCGCGCCCGTCAAGGTCGCTTCTCGGCCCGACCGGTTCTCGATCTCCATGTAGACCAGCGTGTCCGGCCCGTCGCCTGCATTGGTCCAGGCGTGAACGGCGCGCAGGCCGCCCGCTTCGGCCAGATGATGGTCGTGGCCGTCTTGGTCTTGCGCGAAGGCGGCTGTGGCGAAAAGCGACAGGGACAGGAGGCTGGCGCGCAGCATGGATGCATTTTCCCGGGAACGATTCGACGTCGCCGATATCTGACGGCTCCGCATGACGGCGCGATTACACCGTCAGCCGCAGAGCCGCTTTCGCGGCCTGGCCGCGCGGCAGCTCGCTTCCCACGCCAGGGGGCTTCCCCGTCCGCCTCGGCATTTCGATCAGATCGTCTCTTCCTCAGCGCTGACGGGCGAGCCGGTGGGCGCCTGCCCGGCGAGCACCGCGCCGCACCTTCTGTTGCCGAGGGATCAGACGCGCGTCAGTTCCTGCGAGCGGCAGATCAGCCCGCCGAGGACGCAGCCCGAGACCGACAGCGTGTTGCCCGACAGCGTGCCCTTGCCGGTGAATTCGCGCCCGTTGCGGGTGTAGTCCGTCACCGTGCCCTCGTAGCGCCCGTTGCCGGTCGCGGTCATGCGGCCGAAGGTCTGGCCGGCGTTCGGGCCGTTGACATAGGTGAGGCAGAACTGGCTGCCGCAGGGAGCGATGGTGGCGTTGTTGCCGGATGGCATCCGCCATGTGCCTTCGATCGGGTCCGCGAGCGCGGCGCCCGTCGAGGCCACGAGAACGAGAAGGCCGGCGGCCAGAAGCGATTTCATGACGTCATCCTCCCAGGGATGAACCGAGCGCGCCGCCGCGAGATGCGGCGTCTCCTCCCGCCTGGTTTCCCTTAACGTAAACTGCGCGACAGCGCGTTGCCAAGAGAATTCGCATTGATCGGAAGACGTCGCGATCGATGCGAAAAGCGCCGATACGGCAGGGGTTGGCAGTCGGCGCGGGGCTTATGGGCGCGCCGCCAGCGAGCCCTTCAGCGCATCCTCGAACAGCGCGAGATCGGCTGGCGTGCCGGCGGTGACGCGGATCATCCGGTCCAGCGGCGCCGTGCCCGGCATGCGGATGAAGACGCCGCGCTCGATGACCCCCTCGAGGACCGCCCGCGCATAGGCGCCGTCCCGGCCGCAGTCGATCGCGACGAAGTTGGTGGCCGATGGGAGCGGGCTCAGTCCCGCGCGCCTTGCGATCGCGGCGATCTCGTCGCGCGCGGCCACGATCTGCGCGACGGTGCGCGAGAGATACTCCTGGTCGTCGAGCGCCGCGATCGCGCCCGCCTGCGCCATGCGCGACAGGCCGAAATGGTTTCGCACCTTGTCGAAATGCCGGATCGTCTCGGGCGCGCCGAGTGCGTAGCCGATGCGAACGCCGGCCATGCCGTAGGCCTTGGAAAAGGTGCGGAAGCGCAGGACGTTGTCGCGCAGCGGCTCGATCGCGGGCAGGGCGCCTTCGGGGGCGAGATCGCCGTAGGCCTCGTCAAGGACGAGCAGGGTCTCCGCCGGCGTCTCGTCGATCAGCTGCTTGACGGTCTGCGCGTCGTGCCAGCTTCCGGTCGGGTTGTCCGGGTTGGCGAAGTAGAGGAGCTTGGGACGCACGGCCTTCGCGCGCGCGGCGAGCGCCTGCGGGTCTTCCACGTCGTTCCTGTACGGCACGAAGTCGAGAACGCCGCCATGGCCGACGACATGATAGTTGAATGTCGGGTAGGCGCCGAGCGAGGTCACGACCTTGTCGCCCGGCTCGATCGTCAAGCGCACCACGAGGCCGAGGAGACCGTCGATCCCTTCGCCGACGGCGACGTTCTCGGGCGAGACACCGTGATGGGCCGCGATGGCCGCGCGGATGTCGAAATGCTCGGGGTCGCCATAGGCCCAGCTCTCGGCCGCTGCCTTCGCCATCGCCTCCACCACCTTCGGCGAGGGACCGAAGACGCTCTCGTTGGCACCGAGGCGCGCGCGGAACGGGCGGCCGGTGCGCCGTTCGATGGCTTCCGGCCCGACGAAGGGAACGGTGGCCGGCAGCGACTGGGCGAGGGGCGTGAAGATCATGGGCGTGTCGGTTCGTCGATGCGCTGGAGCCCGTCCTTGAAGCGGCGGGCGTTGGAAACATAGTGCTCGGCCGAGAGCCTGAGTTTGGCGACGGCGGCCTCGTCGAGCGTGCGGATCGCCTTGGCGGGCGCGCCGACGATCAGCGAATTGTCCGGGAATTCCTTGTCCTCGGTCACCAGCGCCCCCGCGCCGACGATGGAGTTGGCGCCGATGCGCGCACCGTTGAGGACGGTGGCACCCATGCCGATCAGCGAATTGTCACCCACGGTACAACCGTGGACGATGGCGGAATGGCCGATGGTGCAGCCTTCGCCGATGGTCAGCGGCGAGCCGGCGTCCGAATGCAGGACGGCGTTGTCCTGGATGTTGGTGCGCGCGCCGATGCCGATCCACTCGTTGTCGCCGCGGATCACCGCGCCGAACCAGACGCCGCAATCCTCGCCGAGCCGCACGCGGCCCGCCACGCTCGCGCTGTCCGCCACCCAGTATCGGCCGTTCTCCGGCAGCTCGGGCCTTTCGCCGTCGAGTGAATGAATCGCCATGTGTGATGCCTCCCGCAAGGGCCGGCAAACTGCGACAGCGGGCCGGGGGAATCAAGCGGCAAGCCGTCAGGCGAAGCGCCTGGCCAGCGCCTTGGTGATCGACTGGTTGACCTTGTCGTAGCCCGCCCAGGGATCGGCCGCTTCGATGCGCTTCAGGATGTCGGCGGGGTGGAAGAGGTTGGCGGCCTCGAGCTCCGCCAGCTCGTCCCAGGTCACGGGAGTTGCCACCGGCGCGCCCTCTCTTGATCGCGTGGAGTAGGGGGCGATCGCGGTCTGCCCGCGCTCGTTGCGCAGCCAGTCGACGAAGATACGGCCCTTCCGCTTGGCCTTCGACATGGTGGCGACGAAGCGCTCGGGCTCGTCGGCCTCCATTCGGTGCGCGACGGCGCTGGCGAAGGCCTTCACCTCCGGCCATTGCTGACGCCGTGACAGGGGAGCGACGAGGTGGATGCCCTTGCCGCCCGTCACCATTGCGAAGCTTCGGAGGCCGCCATCCGCAAGCCGGTCGCGGAGATCGAAGGCCGCGCGCTTCACATCCGCGAATTTCAAGGATTCGTCGGGGTCGAAGTCGAAGACGAGACGGTCCGGGTTTTCCAGCCTGTCGTCGCGCGAGCCCCAGATGTGGAACTCCAGCGTGTTCATCTGGAGCGCGGCGACGAGCCCGGCGGCATTCGAAACGGAGAGATAGACCGCCTTCTCGCCGTCCTTCTCCGTTACGTCGACATGGCCGATCGCGTCGGGGAAGCCGCCCGTGTCGTGCTTCTGGAAGAAGCACTGCTTCGCGCGCCCCTGCGGACAGCGCACCAGCGAAAGAGGCCGGTCGCCCGCCCTCGCCAGCATCCGTTCGGCCACGGCCTCGTAATAGAGAGCGAGGTCGCGCTTCGTCAGCCCCTGGCTCTCGAACACGACGCGGTCCGGCGAGGTGAGGCGAACGCCTGCGATCTCCTCAGGTTCGCCGTCGCCCTTCTTCGCGCTCGACGATTGTTTCGCTGGGGGAGCCACCGGTTTCTCCTCGACGATGCCCTCTGCCGGCTTGTCCTCACGCAGGCCCTTGAACACGCCATGGCGCACGGCGCCCTCCGGGGTGAGTTCGGCAAAATCGATCTCGGCGACGAGCTGCGGCTTCACGTAGCGCGCGCCACGCGCCACCTCCTTCGGCACCGTCTCGAAGGGCGAGGTCCTTCGGCCGAGATCCTTGAAACGCGCGGAAAGCTCGTCGAGCGTCGCCTCCGTGAAACCGGAGCCGACGCGGCCGCGATAGACGAAGCGATCGCCCTCGAACACGCCGACGAGGATCGAGGAGAAAGCCCGCGCCTTCTTGGCGGAGGGCGAGAATCCACCGATCACGAACTCCTGCCGCCTCGTGCACTTGGTCTTCACCCAGGCGGTGCCGCGCCCCGCGCGGTAGGGTGCGTCGGCGCGCTTGGAGACGATGCCCTCGTGGCCCGAGCGGCAGATACTGGCAAAGACCTTTGCCCCGGACCCGCGCACGTGCTCGCTGTAGAGAAGCGAGCCCTCGCCGGCCTTCTCGATAAGGCTCTTCAGCTTCGCCTTGCGTGTCGTCAGGGGCTTGCCCGTCAGATCCTTGCCGTCGAGCGACAGGAGGTCGAAGGCGAAGCACGAAAGCGGCGAGCCGTCCGACAACGCCTCGCGCAGCGTAGAGAAATCCGTTCGCCCGCCGGCATCGAAGGCGACGACCTCGCCGTCGATCAGCGCGCTCCGGCAGGGCAGCCGCTCGACGGCCGGCAGGAGAGGGCCGAAGGTTTCGGTCCAGTCCTTTTCGTTGCGGGTATAAAGACGGGTCTGCCCGCCGCCCGTCGCGATCAGGACGCGGTAGCCGTCATACTTCAGCTCGTGCAGCCAGTCGTCGCCGGTGGGGGCCTCCTCGACGAGCGTCGCAAGCTGGACGGGACGAAAGCGTGGCAGTGTGCCGCCCGGCTTGCCTCTCGGCGCCGCTTTGTCCGCCGCCGCTTCGGCCTTCGGTTCGGGGCGCTTGGTCGGGCGCTTCCAGGTCTCGTCGCCCTGCGAGATCTGGTGCATCGTGCGCCCGGTCTTCACCGAGCGGTCGGCGCGCAGGATGTTGCGCCGCGTGGAGGCGACATCGTCCTTCTCCTTGATGAGCAGCCAGTTCTCGCGGGTCTCCTTGCCGCGCGGCTTCATGCGCACCAGCGCCCAGTGGCCGGTCATCTTCTCGCCGGCGAGGTCCATCTTGATCGAGCCGTTCTTCAGGCCCTCTTCCATGTCCTCACGCGGCTGCCAGCGGCCGAAATCCCAGAGCATCACCGTGCCGGCGCCATACTCGCCCTCGGGGATCGTCCCCTCGAAGTCGCCGTAGTCCATCGGGTGGTCCTCGGTGCGCACGGCGAGGCGCTTGTCGGCCGGGTCGAGGCTCGGCCCGCGGGTCACGGCCCAGCTCTTCAGGACGCCACCCCATTCAAGGCGGAAATCGTAGTGCAGGCGTGTCGCGTCGTGCTTCTGGACGACGAAGACGAGCCCGTCCTGCGAGGGTACGCCTCCGGCGGGCTCTTTCGTCTTCGAGAAGTCTCGCTTTTCGCGATAGCGCGCGAGAAGGTCCTGCGCCGCGCTTGCCATGCCGGCCTCAGGCGCTCTTGCGCCGGCTTGCGGTGCTTGCCCGACCGCCGGACTTCGCCGCCGGCTTTCGCGCCGTCTTCTTCGGCGCCGGTTTGGCCGCCGGCTTCGATCCGCCGCCCTTGCCGCCCTGCTCCAGGCTCTTCTTCAGGCTGGCCATCAGATCGACGACATTCGAGCCCTTCGGCGTCGCATCATCGTCATCATCCTCATGGGGTGCCACCTTCGACTTGCCCTTGGTGCGGCGCTTTTCCGCGATCAGCTCCTTCAGCGCGGCAGTGTAGCGGTTCTTGTACTCCCCGGCATCAAAGGGCGCGCTCTTGCGCTCGATGAGGGCCGTCGCGACCTCCAGGAGATCGCCGTCGGTCTTGGAATTGGAGATTTCGGAGAAGATCGTCTCCGATTTCTGGATTTCGTCCTGATAATGCAGCGTCTCGAGGAGAAGACCCTTCCCGCAGGGGCGCAACGCGACGAGATACTCCTTGCCGCGCATGGCGAGCTGGCCGAGCCCGGCCTTCCTCGACTGGCGCAGCGCATCGCGCACGACGCGGAAGGCGTCTTCGGCGAGATCGTCGGACGGAACCACGTAATATGGCCGGTCGAAATAGAGCGGCGGGATCTCGTCCATGTCCACGAACTGGACCAGCTCTAGCGTCTTCTTCGTCTCCAGCTTTACGTCCTCGATCTCCTCGTCGGTGAGGAGCACGTATTCGCCTTTGGAAACCTCGTATCCCTTGACGATATCGTCCTTGTCGACCGGACCCACGCCCGCCGCGACCTTCTCGTAATGGATGCGCTTTCCGCTCGGGCGGTGGATCTGGTTGAACGAGATCGTCGCGCCCGACTTCGTGGCCGAGAACATCTCGACCGGTATGGAGACGAGGGAAAGGCGGATCTGGCCCTTCCAGACAGGACGCGGCGCCATCGCTTCAGCACTCCGAACACGGGACGCGACTCAACGCCGACGCAACCCTGCCGTTCCCGATCGTGCCCAAAGCCGTTGATAAGCGTTAATCGACGCGCCGGGCACCTTGCCTGGGGCGAGCGGGGAGGCCAGCTTGCCGGCCATCATGGTGCGCTTCCTCCACACGGCCGACTGGCAGGTCGGCAAGCCGTTCGGCGGCTTCTCGCCCGACGCGCGCGGCGAATTGCGCGCCGAGCGCTTCGCCGCCGTCGCGCGCATCGCGGCGCTGGCGAAGGCCGAGCGGTGCGAGGCGGTGCTGGTCGCGGGCGATGCCTTTGACGACAACACGATCTCCGACCGCGAGATCCGCCGCACTCTCGAGGCGATGGCGGGCTTCGACGGCCCCTGGGTCATGCTGCCGGGCAATCACGACGCCGCTCTCTCCGTCTCGGTCTGGACGCGCATCGCGCAGATGGGCGGCCCGGCGCAGGTGATCGCGGCAGTGCTGCCCGAGCCGATCGAACTGGCCGGCGGGCGCCTCGTCGTCCTGCCCGCGCCGTTGACGCGCCGCCACGAGGGCGCCGACCTCACGCAGTGGTTCGACAGGGCGGAGACCAGATCGGACCAGCTCCGGATCGGGCTCGCCCACGGAGCGGTCGCCAACCGCCTGCCGGCGAAAGCCGAGAGCGGCAACCCGATCGCCGACGATCGGGCACAGCGCGCGCGCCTGGATTATCTGGCGCTCGGCGACTGGCACGGTTTCCTGGAGATCGCGCCGCGCACCTTTTATGCCGGCACGCCGGAGCCGGACCGCCACCGCGCCAACGCGCCGGGCCACGTTGCGCTGGTGGAGATCGACGGGCCGGGCGCCGAGCCGCGCGTCGATCAGCGTCGCACGGCGCGCTTCGACTGGCGTGCGCTGGAACTGCGGCTCGACGGCGGCATCGAGGCGCTGTCGACGACGCTGGGCGCGCTTGCCAGGCCCGGCGAGACGCTGGTCGACATCAAGCTTTCCGGGGCCCTTTCGCTGCGCGAGCGCGTGGCGCTCGACGAGGCGCTGGAGGACTGGCGCGCCCGTCTCTTCGATCTGCGCGTGCGCGACGACGACCTCTTCGATGCGCCGGAAGACAGCGACCTCGACGGCATCGACGTCGCCGGCTTCGTGCGCGAGGCGGTCAACCGGCTCCGGGCGCGCGCGGCTGACCCCGCCGATCCCGAGCGCGCCGCTGCCGCGCTGGCTTTGCGCATGGCCTATGCCGAGCACCGCCGCCTGCAGGGCGGGGAGGGCTGATGTATCTGCGCTCCCTGAAGGTACGTGACTTTGCGGGGCTCGACGCGGCGGATCTTGAATTCGACGAGGGGCTGAACGTCGTCGTGGGCGACAACGAGGCCGGCAAGTCGACGCTCCTCGCCGCCCTTCGCGCCGCCTTCTTCGTCCGTCACCGCGCCAGCGGAGAGAACGTCAAGGCGCTGGCGCCCTATGGCCGCACGGCGCGCCCCGACGTTTCGGTCGCCTTCGCGCTGGACGGCGTGGACTATCGGCTGACGAAAGGCTTCCTCCAGCGCGCCGAAGCCGTTCTCGAATGGCCGGGCGGGCGGCTGGAGGGCGATGCCGTCGAGGAGCGCCTGGTCGAGCTTCTGGGCTTTGCCCACGGCGCGCGCGGCTCCAAGATCGACGAGAACCAGGGCGCCTTCGGCCTTCTCTGGGTGGAGCAGGGGAACGCGCCCGCGGGGCTCGACCTCGGCGTCGGGCGCCATGCCGTCACGGCGTCTCTGGAGGGTGAGGTCGGCCAGATTCTGGGCGGCGAGCGCGGTCGCAGGCTGCTGGTCGCAGCCAAGGCCCTGCAGGACCGGTTCTTCACCGGTACGCTGCGGGTGAAGGCGGATTCGCCGCTGAAGCTCGCCGAGGACGCGCTCGAGGCCCTGCGATCGGAGCGATCGGAGCGCGTTGCGGCGCTTGCGGAATATGAAGAGCGGATCGAAAAACTCTCTGACCGGCGCGCGCGCCTCGCCTCCTACGAGCGGGACGACGTGCGCGGCCGCGCTGAAACGGCGCTGGCGAAGGCCGAGGAAGCTGCCCGCGCCCTCGACGGCGCAAGGCGCGACCTCGACGAGGCCGAGCGCGGCGTGAAGCGCGCCGAGGCCGCCTTCGATGCCGCTGCGGCGCGTGCCTCCGCCCGTCGCAACCGCCGCTCGCAGGCCGCGGACGCCGCCGTCAGGACCGAGGCCCTTGCCGGGCGTCTGGCGGAACTTGCCGAGGACGCCGCCGCGCGTGCGACGGCGCGCGAAAGCGCGCAGGCGGCTCTCGACGAGGCACGCGCGAGGCTCGCTGCGGCTGAGACTGCGGCGGGAGCGGGGCGGCGGGCCGCCGAGCGCGTGCGCCTTGCCGAGGACGCGCAGCGGCTTCGGCGCGATCTCGCCACCGCGCGTGAACTGGCCGAAAGACTGCGCGCCCTTGCCGAAGGGGCTCCCGCAAGCAGCATCGACGAACGGGCGGTGAAGGCGCTGGAGGCGGCCGAGCGGGAGCGACGCGAGGCCGAGATTCGGCTGTCGGTCGCGGCGCCCGTTGTCGTTTTTGCGCCGCGGGACGGCCGTACGATCAAGCGTGCCGATGGCGAGGCCGTTGCGGCGGGCGCCGAGATTCGTGTCGGCGAGGCGGCCGAGTTCGCTCTCGAAGGCTTCGGCTCGCTCTCCGTGCGCCCCGGTGGCAGCGCCGGCGAACTGGCTGCGACCCTGCGTTCCGCGCGTGCTCGCGAGGCCGAGCTTCTGCACGCAGGCGGTGTGGTGAGCGCGGCCGAGGCTCGGGCAATGCTGGCGAAGGGAGAGGAGCGCGCACGCGAGGCCGCGAGCCTGCGCGCCGATCTTGCACGCGCCGCGCCGAACGGAATCGATGCGCTGGCCCATTCACTCGACGATGTATCGCGCAAGCTCGCCGCGTTCGGCGAAGAGGAAGTGGCCGCGGGCGACCGCGATGCGCTGGAACAAGCGCTTCGGGCCGCGCGTGAGAGGCTCGCACGAGCGGAAGCGGTGCGCGAGGCGGCGGGCTCCGCCGCCGGGGCGGCCGATCTTGCGCTGGCCCGCGCCGAATCGGACGTCGCGCACGCTCGTGAAACCGCGGAGGGCCTGGCCGCGGCCCTTCGCGTGGAAGAGGGCGAGCGCACCGATGCCGCGCTCGACGAGGATGTCGCGGCTGCCGATGTCGAGCGCCAGGGGGAGCGCGGCCTTCTTTCCGCGCGCCGCCACGCGTTCGAGAAGGCGGACCCGGACGCTGTCCGCCTCGAGCGCGATCGCGCCGCGAAGGTGGTGACCGAGACCGCGCGGACGCTGACTGAACTGATGCGCGAAGCGAGTGCGCTGGAAGGCGAATTGCGCGTGCAGGGGGCCGCCTCGCTCGGCGAGCATGTGGAGCGTCTGGACGGCGAGATCGCGAGCGCCGAGGCCGAAGTCGCGCGGCTGCGGCTGGAGGCGGACGCCTCGCGGCTCCTGCACGAGACGCTGAGCGCGGCGCAAAGCGATGCGCGCGAACACTGGCTGGGTCCGATCAAGAGCCGCGTCGCGCCCTATCTGCGGCTCATCCAGCCCGAGAGCGAGATCGCCTTCCACGACGAATCGCTGGAGATCCGCAGCCTCCAGCGCCACGGCCGCGAGGAGGAGTTCCGCCGCCTGTCGCATGGCGCCCGCGAGCAGATCGCCGTCGTGACCCGAATCGCCCTGGCCGAGGTGCTGAAGAACGGCGGTCACCCGGCGGCAGTGATTCTGGACGATGCACTGGTCAACACCGACGAAAAGCGCCTCGCGCGGATGCATCTCGTCCTGCGCCGCGCCGCCGAGCGATTGCAGGTCATCGTGCTGACCTGCCGCGAGCGGGACTTCCGGGACCTCGGGGCGCCGATCCGCCGTCTTTGAGGCGAACGAGAGCGGGTGCGGACGGGCGACCGCCGCATTTGCCATGCCGCAAGCGGAGAGCTGCCGTTTTACGTTGCTGTCCGCCTGAAAATTAAGCTTCGCGAAAGCTTTCCGTCACGCTTCCGTCATGAATGCTAACCGCGGTTAATCTTCGCGTGGCCATCATGCAACAGCGGTGTGGCCAACGTGCCCATGAGGCGGCAGAGCGGCGCTTTGGTGATTGCATCGCGCAGGCCCCCGAATAATGTGGCGAATGAAAGAGGGCGGGGGACGATCCTCCTCTTTCAAGGGATGGGGCAGGGAAGGCTGTCCTTCGTACAAAAGGCCCAACCCTACCTTGTAAACTTGACTGGAGGTCAGGAAATGAACATCAAGAGCCTTCTTCTCGGCTCCGCTGCGGCCCTCGTCGCAGTTTCCGGCGCCCGCGCTGCGGACGTCATCATGGTCGAGCCCGAGCCCGTTGAATATGTCCGCGTCTGCGACATCTACGGCTCCGGCTTCTACTACATCCCGGGCACCGAGACGTGCCTGCAGATCAGCGGTTACGTCCGCTACGAGTACCGTTACGAGTCCGAAGGTTCGGATCGTGAGGTCGAGTTCGATGGCGGCGTTGCGGATGTGCTTTCCTCGACCAACCTCGACGGCGACGATTATCGCTTCCGCACCCGTACGCGCGGTCGTCTGAACTTCGACGCCCGCCAGGAGACCGAGTGGGGCACGCTGCGCGCCTACTACCGTTTGCAGGCCCAGCGCCAGGACGACTCCCCGTCTTCGGCCGGCTCGAACGCTTCGGTCGAGATGGACCGTGGTTTTCTGCAGCTCGGCGGCCTGACGGCCGGTTACCTGAACACCCTGTGGGTCAGCGAACTGGCCGGCGGTGGTCTCACGGCCGATGCCGGTACGGGCCTCGACGCCTCGTTCCTGCCCTACGGCGACGCGAAGGCCAACCAGCTGAACTACACGTTCGCGCTGAACGGCTTCAACGCCTCGATCGGCCTCGAGCAGGACGGCACGGGCGACTTCGCTCCGGACATCCTCGCCAAGCTCTCTTATGCCGGCGGCTTCGGCGCGGCGTGGGTCATCGGTGCATACGATGAGCGTGTGAACGCGGACTCCGGCTTTGCCGTTCCCGGCTATCCTCCGTTCGACGATGTCTTTGGAGACGAAGACGAAGACGATGGCGCCTTCGCGATCAAGGCCGGTATCGCCCTGCAGGATCTCTTCGTTGCCGACTCGCAGCTGAAGATCCAGGGTAACTACTCGTTCGATCCGAGCGCGTATTCTTACCGTCCTAATGCCGGCGCGTTCACCTACATCGACTATGACACCACGACCGGTGACGGCACGTTCATCCGTCAGGGCAATGCCGGTATTCCGCTGGAGTGGGCTGTCGAAGCCGGTTACACGCAGGCTTTCGGTGCGATCGACGCCGGCATCGGCGGCATCTACGGTCGTTCCTTCGAGATCCTGGGATCGGGCGAAGAGGTCGACTACTTCGGCATCGAGGGCAACCTCGTCTACAACTTCACCGATCGCTTCTTCGCCGGTCTGTTCGTGACCTACGAGAACTTCGACGACAACGGCCTGACGGACGAGGTTACGGGCCTGAACTTCAACGACGACGAGTTCCGCGGTCTCCTCCGCATCCAGCGCTCGTTCTAATCGACGACCGCTTCAAGCAAGATCGAAGGGGCCGGCTTTGCCGGCCCCTTTTTCGTTCGTGCTGCAGAAGCACGATCGGTTCGCGGCGCATTCCGACCTAGGTGGTTGGTCCGAAAGCATACCTGCGTTGCAAAGCGCGATAGTCCCGGCCAGAAGCACGGTGGCGACTGGAGGGATACGGATCGAATAACGACACGGCCGCGGGTGATCGGTGCTGAGGTTTGGGAGTGAGAACAGACAGGGGAGGCGGTAGAGCAAGGCGTCGCGCTCTGGCGGTCGTCACCTCGATCCTCGTCGCCCGCCTCGAGCTGCAGACGAAGATCGCGCTCCGAACGAGCGCGAGCGACGATGCGGCGAACGATTTCCGCGTCGGGCTCAAGGATGACGAGGGCCGGCAGACGAGGGATGCCGCATCGGATCAGGCGGGGGCTATCGCCTTTGCCGCGTGAAATGCTCTGAAGCGCAAGGCGCTCCGCGTACAAAGCGCAGCCCGATTGCGGCTGACACCCTGCGTCGTTCTCGTGCCTGGCCCGAGGATCATATTACGCGCGTGCAGCGGCAGCGCTCTGCCGATCGATCATCGGTCAGGCCCCGAGGCGGACAGCGCATGGCGGACGTGAAGTCAACATGCGGACCGGGCCGGGTCGCAGCCACACCGGATCGCACTCCGAGACGAAGCTCAGCTTCGGCGGCCGTTGCGCAGGTCGCCCTCGATGTTGAAGCCGGCCCCGAGACGCATCTTGTAGACCTGGTAGTTCTCCATGACCCGCTGCACGTAGTTGCGCGTCTCGGTGAAGGGAATCTGCTCGACCCAGTCCACCACCTCGTCGATGGGGCGCTCGCGCGGATCGCCGAAGCGCTCCACCCACTCGCGGGCCCGCCGCGGGCCCGCATTGTAGGCGACGAAGGTGAGGACGTAGGAGCCGCCGAAGGTGTCGATCTGCTGGCCGAGATAGCGCGAGCCGAGCTGGGCGTTGTACGACACGTCGTTCAGGAGCTTGGCTTCCGAATAGGACGCGCCGACCTCGCGCGAGAGCGAGCGGGCCGTTGCGGGCATCAGCTGCAGGAGGCCGAGCGCACCGACCGGTGACTTGGCCTGCGGATTGAAGGCGCTCTCCTGCCGCGCGATCGCATAGGCGAGGGCCGTGCCCGACGCGGAGATGTTGGCGTTCGCCGGGATCACGCCCGTCGGGAAGGCGAGGGCGGGCGCGTCGATGCCGCGCGCGTAGGCGATCTTGCCGACGTCGAGCGCCAGTGCGTGATTGCCGCGCCGTTCGGCCATCGTCGAAAGGAGGGCGAGTTCGCCGGGGCTGTCGATCTCTTCGGCGAGCGAGCGATAGAGACCGGCCGCGCGCCAGTCCGAGCCGATCTCCTGCAGGCGCACGATCGCGCGCACCGCCTCGCGGCTCTGGAAGCGCTGACGCTCGGCGTCGCTCGGGCGGGGGAAGGCGATGGCGCCCGGCGTGCGGCCGAGCTTGGCGGCCGCGAGCTGGCCATAATAGGTCGCGCCATGGCGTGCGGCCTGCGCATAGTAGTTCTGCGCGTTGCCCGGCCCGCCCGCTTCCGCCGCGCGGCCCATCCAGTAATAGGCGCGCGACTGCGAGAGTGGCCGCGAGGAGACTTCGGCAATCTTGGCGAAATGGGCGCTTGCCCGGCGCGGGTCGTTGAGCTGGCGCAACGCATACCAGCCGGCATGGAACTGCTGCTCGACGCCCTCCACGATGCCGGTCGCAGGCTGCTCGGAGACGAGCCGATAGGCATCGCGGGCATCGCCGCGCTCGATGAGCATGCGCGCCACGATGCGCTTCTCGTTCCACCAGGCGTTCGGATCGATCTGCGCCGCCGGGTCGCGCGTGGCGGCGAAGAACACGGCCGCCGCGTCCCGTGGGCGGTCCGCCTTGCGCAGGTTCACGGCGCGCGCGAACTGGTAGGACGGGTCGGAATGCTGGTTGGCCGGCACGGCGGCGAGACGCGAATCGGCGTTCTCGCCGCGGATCGAGGCGGCACGCGCGCGGAACAGCGTCTCCGAGTTGGCCAGCGCCGAGACGCGCTCGGCCTCCGTGATGCGGTTGCTGTAGAGCAGCGTCTCCATCCGGACCTTGTGGTCTTCCTTTGTCAGCAGGCTGCCAAAGGAGCGCAGCATCTCGGCTTCGGTGTCGCGCGTCAGCCGCTCGGTGCGCCAGGCGCGCGAAACGAGCTGGCGGGCGCGGCCCGCATCGCCCGTTTCCACATAGGCGCGAGCGAGCGCCATTGCGCCCTCCGGCGTTTCGGGCGCGGAGGAGGCGAAGGCGGCGAGCACTTCGCGCGCGGCCGGGCGCTCCTTGTAGAGCGCGCGCTCGGAATTGGCGCGCAGCGTCGCCATGCCGGGCCAGGAGGAAAGCTCGCCGGCCGCGTGGGCGATTTCGGACGCGGGCACGCCGTCGCCCTTGAGCGCGATCGCCCAGGTCAGGATGTGACGGTCGAGCGAACCCGGCGTCATGCCCTCGCGGATGGCGCGGGCGCGCGAGATGTTGTTATGCGTCGCGTCCAGCCCGTCCTTCAGGCTGCCGCGAGCCGGCGTCACGGCCGCCGCGCGCGATCCCATCGAGGCGATGGAAGAGGTGAAGCCCGTCGCGCCCGCGACGGGCGCCGGGCCCGTGCGCGCGAGCGCCGGGTTCGCGCTGGGCGCCGGCGTGCCGAAACGGGCCGGGTCTATGGCACCGGCAGGGCCGCTCGTCGACGATGCGCTCTGCGTGCCGCCGTCGCGCATCGTCGGCATCGGCACGGACTGGGGCAGGATGGCGTCGGCGGTGCAGCTAGCCAGCAGGAGGCCCGCGAGCGCGGTCTGCAGCCCGAGCGAGATGGCGACGGATTTCGCGGTCATCGCGAGCCTTTCGGATAAGCTCCGGCCGGGCGCGGGAAAGCGTCCGGTCCGTGTCGGCATGGTGACCAAATCTCTCACGGGCGCGGTGAAGAGTTGGTAAAGCCGGCGGGGCGCTCCGGAGCTGATCTCGCGTGGGGCTCGCAGGGGCCGGTCTCCTTGTCTCGAGGGGGGCGCTTCACTATGGTGCCGCCATTCGCGCCGACCAAGACGGCTGATCTGTGTTCGCCCGATGACAGGGGCGTGAAGCCGCGTGCAGGCTGGAGGGAGTTTCATGTTCAGGGGTTCGTTGACGGCGCTCGTCACCCCGTTCGCCGAGGACGGCGGTCTCGACGAGGCCGGCTTCCGTGCGCTCGTCGAATGGCAGATCGCCGAGGGCTCCGACGGCCTCGTGCCGGTCGGCACCACGGGCGAGACACCGACGCTCACCCATGACGAGCACAAGCGCGTGGTAGAGATCTGCATCGAGGTCGCCGCGGGCCGCGTCCCGGTCATCGCGGGTGCCGGCTCCAACAACACGGCCGAGGCGATCGATCTCGTCAAGTTCGCCGAAAGCGCGGGCGCGGATGGCGCGCTCGTCGTCACGCCCTATTACAACAAGCCGACGCAGCGCGGCCTCTATGCCCATTTCGCGGCCGTGGCCAAGGCCACCAGCCTGCCGATCATGATCTACAACATCCCGCCGCGCTCGGTCATCGACCTGATGCCGGAGACGATGGGCCAGCTCGCGCGCGACTTTTCCAACATCGTCGGCGTGAAGGACGCGACCGCCAAGCTCGATCGCGTCTCCGACCAGCGCCTGCACTGCGGCACGGACTTCATCCAGCTCTCGGGCGAGGACGCGACGGCGCTCGGCTTCAACGCGCAGGGCGGCCACGGGTGCATCTCGGTGACGGCGAACGTCGCGCCGCGCCTGTGCGCCGAGTTCCAGGCGGCCAGTCTTGCCGGAGAGAACGTCCGCGCTCTGGAACTGCAGGACCGGCTGTTCCCGCTGCACAAGGCGATCTTCATCGAGCCCGGTCTGTGCGGCGTGAAATATGCGCTCTCGCGCATCGGCCATGTGCGCAACGTCGTGCGCTCGCCGCTCGTGCCGATCGAGGCTTCGACGGAGCGGGCGATCGACGCCGCGCTCGTTCACGCCGGGCTCGTCAATTGACAGGAAGGGCACGCGGCCACATCTGACGGAGCCGCGATGCGACAGGACGGAAAGGGGCGAAGGCGCGTTGTGCCTTCGCCGGCGATGTGATGGCCAAGGCGAAGAAGGACAAGTCGAACGTCGCGGCGGAGAACCGCAAGGCGCGGTTCAACTACGAGATCGTCGATACGCTGGAGGCTGGGCTCGTGCTCACGGGCACCGAGGTCAAGTCGCTGCGCGAGGGCCGCGCGACCATCGCCGAATCCTACGCGACGGAGGAGGGCGGGGAGATCTGGCTGATCAACTCCTTCGTGCCGGAATATCTACAGGCCAACCGCTTCAACCATGAACCGAAGCGGCGGCGGAAGATCCTCGTCCACGCGGCGCAACGCAACCGTCTCGCCGGTGCGGTACAGCGCGACGGCATGACGCTGGTGCCGTTGAAGATCTACTTCAACGAGCGCGGCCGCGCGAAGCTGGAGCTTGCGGTCGCGCGCGGCAAGAACGCGCCCGACAAGCGTGAGACGCTGAAGGAGCGTGACTGGAACCGCCAGAAGCAGCGCCTGATGAAGGAAGGCGGCCGGGACTAGGCGTTGCTCGCCGCCTTCCGCAGAAGCGGTGCGGCATGGTCGATGAAGGCGCGCGCCGCGCCGCCGGCGGGGCGCGCCGGCTGGAACACCATGCTGACGGGCACAGGGTCGGGCTCGTACGGCTCGAGGATCGTCTCGAGGCGCCCGTCCGCGATCTGCCGTTCGACCTGATAGGAGAGGGGGCGCACGATCCCCATGCCGCGCTCGGCCGCATCGATGGCGGCGGCGGCGTTGTTCGACGCAAGGGCGCAGGTCACGCGAACGGAGCGGATGCGACCATCAGCCTCGCGGTAGGGCCAGAGCTCCTGCGTGCCGGCATCGTTGAGCCCGATGCAGCGATGCTCCGCAAGCCCGGAAGGGTGCTTCGGCCCGGGGTTGGTCTGCAGATAAGCGGGTGCCGCGCAGGTGAGGCGACGCACTTGACCGAGCCGGATCGCCGTCAGCGATGAATCGGGAAGCTCGGCGAGGCGGATCGCGACATTGACGCCCTCCGAGACGAGATCCACCATCCGGTTGAGGAGGAGAAGGCGCACCCGCGCGGCGGGATGGCGCTCCATGAAGCTCGCCACCACCGGCGTGACATGCATTCGTCCGTAGAGCTCGGGCGCCGTGACGACGACGGTCCCGGCGATTTCGACGTTGCCGTCTGCGCGTCGCAATGCTCCGATTTCGCCGAGAACCGCGCGGTAGACGGCGGCGTGGCGCGCGCCGGCCTCCGTCACCGCGAAGCGCCTCGTCGTGCGTTCCAGAAGGCGCTCCCCTGCTTCGGCTTCCACCTGCGCGACGGCTCGCGTCACCGAGGCGGGCGAGCGGGCGAGCCGGCGCGCTGCCGCTGCGAGAGATCCGGCGTCGACCACGGCGACGAAGATGGCGATGGCGTCGAGGCGGTCCATGATCGTTCCAGAATCTGAAATCAAGCTTTTCGGAAAAGCCATATTATTTCATCGCGCAGCTAGCGATAGCTTTTCCTTCTCCGAGGGAAAGGATTGAGCGATGATTGCGAGATACGGATTTCAGGACGTCGGTGACGTCAGCGTCTTCTACCGCGAGGCAGGGCCTGCCGACGCGCCGGTGATCCTGCTGCTGCACGGCTTTCCGAGCGCCAGCCACATGTTCCGGGATCTCATCCCGCTTCTGGCCGATCGCTTCCGCCTGATCGCGCCGGACCTGCCGGGCTTCGGCCAGACGAAGGCGCCGCCGCGCGGCATGTTCGACTATACGTTCGACGAGCTTGCCGACGTGATCGAAGGTTTCACGGACGCCATGGGGCTCGACCGCTATGCGCTCTATGTCTTCGACTATGGCGCGCCGGTCGGCCTGCGTCTCGCCACGCGTCATCCCGAACGCGTCTCGGCGATCGTCTCGCAAAACGGCAATGCGTATCTCGACGGGTTCAGCGATGAGTGGGGATCATGGGAGGCCTATTGGCGAGAGCCGAGTGCCGAGAACCGCGAAGCCTGCCGGCCCTCCCTTTCGCCGCAGACGATCCGGGAGTGGCAGTACGGGACGGGCGCCGACCCGAGGCGCCTGTCACCCGACGGGTACGAGCTCGACATCGCCTACATGTCGCGGCCGGGCGCCGAGGAGATCCAACTCGACCTCATTCTCGACTATCGCTCGAACGTCGCGCTCTACCCGTCCTTCCAGGCCTATTTCCGCGCGCATCGCCCGCCGCTCCTGGCGGTGTGGGGGCGGCACGACCCGGCTTTCGTTCCGGCAGGCGCCGAGGCGTATCGGCGCGACCTGCCGGACGCGGAGATCCATCTCCTCGATGCCGGGCACTTCGCGCTGGAAACGCATGCGACGGAGATCGCCGATCTGATGCGCGGCTTCCTGGCCAAGCTCGGCTGAGGCGTTCCGGTTTCTGTGTCAAAGCGCGCGCCGCTAGGCGTCGAGGGCCGCGCGCGCCTTCTCGAAGACGTCGGTGAACATCGCCTCGGTCAGCCGGCCGGTGTTCGTGTTGTAGCGCGAGCAATGGTAGCTGGAGACGATGTCGATGCCGCCGATGCGCGTTTGCGCAGCGTGCGCGAAGGGGGCGTCCTTCAGCCTGGCACCCAGCGCGCGCACCGTCGAATCGTGGGCGATGCGGCCGAGCGTGACGATGACGGAGAGGCGCGGAGAAGCCCCGATCGCCGGGGTGAGGAACTGCCGGCAGGTGTTGATCTCCGGCCCCGTCGGCTTGTTCTGCGGCGGCACACAGCGCACGGCATTGACGATGGCGGCGTCGATCAGCGTCAGCCCGTCGTCCGGGCGCGCCGCGAAGGTGCCGCGCGCGAAGCCGAAGCGCTTGAGCGTGGCATAGAGAAGGTCGCCCGCATAGTCTCCGGTGAAGGGGCGCCCGGTGCGGTTCGCGCCGCGCAGGCCCGGCGCGAGGCCCACGACGAGGAGGCGCACGGCCTGTGCGCCGCCTTCGGGCAGGAACTCGGGCACCGGAGCGTTGTGCCAGCCGGGCTCCTTCGCGCGCCATTCGTGGCGGAAGGCGGCAAGGCGCGGGCAGAGCGGGCAGTCGGACGGGACAGCGGGGAGGGGCATGGTGACGGTCGGCTTTCGGGTGGCCACGGCGGATCGCCGGGCTGGAAGACGGCAGATGCACCCTCGCGTCAACCGTGCGGGAGCAACAACCCCTTGTCTTCGCACTGTCAAGGCGATAAGGGAGCCCCTTGATCCCGCTCATGCGAAAACACGAGGAGACAGGCCATGGCCCGCGTCACCGTAGAAGACTGCGTCGATAAGGTCGAGAACCGCTTCGAGCTCGTGCTCCTCGCTAGCCACCGCGCCCGCCTCATCGCGCAGGGCCAGCCGATCACCATCGACCGCGACAACGACAAGAACCCGGTCGTCGCGCTGCGCGAGATCGCCGACGAGACGCTCTCGCCCGACGACCTGAAGGAAGACCTGATTCACTCGCTGCAGAAGCACGTCGAAGTGGATGAGCCGGAGCCGCAGGCGCCTTCGGCCGGCGCGATCACGCAAGGGTCGGATTCGTCCGCCGCGGCCGCCGATGCGCTCGCCGCCAATGGCGAGGACGACAACATCGCCTTCGACCGCATGTCCGAGGACGATCTCCTCGCAGGCATCGAGGGCCTGGTGCCGCCCGAGAAGAACGACGATTTCTGAGAAGGCGCGTCTGCGGACCCTTCCGCAGGGCACTTTGGAAGCCTTATATGAAAGGGGTGCGGCCGTCCGGCCGCGCCCCTTCTTCGTTCCGGAGGATATCGCGCTTCGATGATGCGCCAATACGAACTCGTCGAGCGGGTCGCCGCGTACAAGCCCAATGTCGACGAGGGGCTGCTGAATCGGGCCTATGTCTATGCCATGCAGAAGCACGGGGCGCAGAAGCGCGCCTCGGGCGATCCGTATTTCTCCCATCCGCTCGAAGTGGCCGCGATCCTCACGGATCTGCATCTCGACGAGCAGACGATCGCGGTCGCGCTGCTGCACGACACGATCGAGGACACGGACGCGACGCGCAAGGAGATCGACCAGCTCTTCGGCCCGCGCATCGGTCAGCTCGTCGAGGGCCTGACCAAGCTGAAGCGCCTCGAGCTCGTCTCCAAGAA
This sequence comes from Aureimonas mangrovi, assembly GCF_014058705.1. Lineage (NCBI taxonomy): Bacteria > Pseudomonadati > Pseudomonadota > Alphaproteobacteria > Hyphomicrobiales > Aurantimonadaceae > Aureimonas > Aureimonas mangrovi. The sequence goes on along the minus strand of NZ_CP059692.1, from coordinate 2,443,689 downwards.
GGCCGAGCAGGCCGAGAACCTGCGCAAGCTGCTTCTCGCCATCGCCGACGACATCCGCGTGCTTCTCGTCAAACTCGCCGACCGCCTCCACAACATGCGCACGCTCCACCACATGCGTGAGGACAAGCGCGCGCGCATCGCGCAGGAGACGCTCGACATCTACGGGCCGCTCGCCGGGCGCATGGGCATGCAGGGCATGCGCGAGGAACTGGAGAACCTCGCCTTCCGCCACGTGAACCTCGAGGCCTACGAGACCGTCACCGCGCGCCTGAACGAGCTGCGCGAGAAGCATGCCGGGACCATCGCCCAGATCGAGGAGACGCTGACGCAGCGCCTCGCCGAAAGCGGCATCGAGGCGGAGGTTTCCGGGCGCCAGAAGAAGCCCTACTCGGTCTTCTCGAAGATGCAGAGGAAGGCGCTCTCCCTCGAACAGCTCTCCGACATCTTCGGTTTCCGGGTGATCGTGGCGAGCGAGGAGGACTGCTACCGCACGCTCGGCATCGTCCACCGCACCTGGCCGCTCGTGCCGGGGCGGTTCAAGGACTACATCTCGATCCCCAAGCAGAACGACTATCGCTCGATCCACACCACCATCGTCGGTCCCTCGCGCCAGCGTGTCGAACTTCAGATCCGCACGCGAGAGATGCACGAGGTGGCCGAATACGGCATCGCCGCCCACGAGCTCTACAAGGACGGCGTGCCGCAGGACGGCCCGGCCGACCGCCTGCGCAGCGAATCATCGGCCTTCGCATGGCTTCGGCGCACGATCGAGATGCTGTCGGAGGGCGAAACGCCGGAGGAGTTCCTCGAGAACACCAAGCTCGAACTCTTCCAGGACCAGGTCTTCTGCTTCACGCCGAAGGGTCGGCTGATCGCGCTGCCGCGCGGCGCGACGCCGATCGACTTCGCCTACGCCGTCCACACGGACGTCGGCGACACATGCGTCGGCTGCAAGATCAACGGCCGCATCATGCCCGTCGTCACCGAACTCGCCAATGGCGACGAGGTGGAGATCATCCGCTCCAAGGCCTCGACGCCGCCGCAGGCGTGGGAATCGGTCGCCATCACCGGCAAGGCGCGCGCCGCCATCCGCCGCGCCACCAAGATGTCGATCCGCAAGCAGTATTCCGGGCTCGGCCAGCAGATCCTCGAGCGCGCCTTCGCCCGCTCCGGCAAGACCTTCTCCAAGGAGAGCCTGAAGCCCTACCTCTCGAAGGTCGGGCACAAGGAAGTGGAGGACGCGCTGGCCTCCGTCGGGCGAGGCGAGCTCGCCTCGGCGGACGTGCTGCGCGCCGTCCACCCGGACTTCCAGGATTCGCGCGCCGTGAAGCCCGCGGTGAAGAGCGAGGAGGAGGGCTGGTTCGGCCTGCGCACGGCGGCCGGCATGATCTTCCGCATTCCCGGCCGCTCGAAGAGCCCGAAGAGCCCGGAGGAGAAGCCCGGCGCGCTGCCGATCCGCGGCACGGGCAACGATCTGCCGGTGCGCTTCTCGCCGGATGGTGCCGTGCCCGGAGATCGGATCGTCGGCATCATCGAGCCCGGCAAGGGCATCACCATCTACCCGATCCAGTCCCCTGCGCTCACCGATTTCGACGACGAGCCCGACCGCTGGGTGGACGTGCGCTGGGACCTCGACGCCGAGATGTCGACGCGCTTTCCTGCGAGGGTTCGCGTCTCGGCGATCAACGAACCTGGAACGCTCGCCGAGATCGCCGACACGATCGCGCAGAACGACGCCAACATCCACAACCTCTCCATGGTGACGACCGCGCCGGACGTGACCGTGATGATGATCGACCTCGAGGTCTGGAATCTCCCGCACCTGATGCGCACGCTGAACCAGCTTCGCGCCCGCACCTGCGTGACGGACGCCGTGCGGGTGAACGGGTGAGGGCGGCGCGATGATCATCGGCATCGGCTCGGACCTCATCGACATCCGACGCATCGAGAAGACGCTGGAGCGGCATGGCGAGCGCTTCCAGGCGCGCGTCTTCACGCCTGTCGAGCGGGCGAAGTCCGATCGGCGCGCGCAGCGCGCGGCCTCTTACGCCAAGCGCTTCGCGGCCAAGGAGGCCTGTGCCAAGGCGCTGGGGACCGGTCTCGCGCGCGGTGTCTTCTGGCGCGACATGGGCGTCGTCAATTTGCCGGGCGGCCAGCCGACGATGCGCCTGACGGGCGGGGCAGCCGAGCGCCTCAGGGAACTGACGCCGCAGGGCCACGAGGCCTTCGTGCATCTGACGATCACCGACGACCATCCTCTCGCTCAGGCCTTCGTCGTCATCGAGGCGCGGCCTTCGGCATCGTGATGGCGCGGGCGCGGCAAAACAACCGGGCGCTCATTGCCCTGACACCCCCAAGTCATTACTAAGGCGCTGGCGCGGCTTGCTGGCCCGCCACATCGGATTCGAAGGGCAGAACATGGTCGAGCGGGCCGAACGCAAGGAAAAGGGCGGTTTCGGCGAGACCGTGAAGGTCATCGTGCAGGCGCTGTTGCTGGCGCTGGTGATCCGCACCTTCCTCTTCCAGCCCTTCTCCATTCCCTCAGGCTCGATGATGCCGACGCTTCTCGTCGGCGACTATCTCTTCGTGACCAAGTGGAGCTACGGCTTCTCGAAATATTCGTTCCCGCTTTCGCCGGACCTCTTCGACGGGCGCGTCCTCGCCTCCGATCCCGAACTGGGCGACGTGGTCGTCTTCCGCAAGCCGAACGAGCCGCAGGTCGACTACATCAAGCGCCTCGTCGGCATGCCCGGGGACCGGGTGCAGATGCGTGACGGCGTCCTTTACCTCAACGGAGAAGCGGTGCCGAAGGAGCCCGTCGAAACGTTCGTCGGCTCCGATGGCGAGCGCGTTCCGCAGTATCGCGAGACGCTGCCGAACGGCGTCAGCTATCTGACGCTCGACATCACACCCGCCTCGGCCGGCGACAACACGCGCGAGTTCGTGGTGCCCGAGGGGCATTACTTCATGATGGGTGACAATCGCGACAATTCGGCCGATTCACGCTTCGACGTCGGCTACGTGCCCTTCGAGAACTTCGTCGGCAAGGCGCAGGTGATCTTCTTCTCGATCGACAACGACGTCTCGCCGCTCGAGATCTGGCAGTGGCCGACGAGCCTGCGTCCGGGCCGTCTCCTGACATGGCTCGGTTGAGGCGCCCCGAACTCGCGGGCGGCCTCGAGGAACTGATCGGCATCCGCTTCGCGGACCGCGCCCGGCTGGAGCGCGCGCTGACCCATTCCTCGCTGCGCAGGCGCGGCGACGGGGCCGATTACGAGCGGCTGGAGTTCCTCGGCGATCGCGTGCTCGGCCTTGTCGTCGCAGAGCGCCTGTTCGAGCTGTATCCAGGATCGGACGAGGGCGATCTTTCGGTGCGGCTCAACACGCTCGTCTCGGCCGAGACCTGTGCGGAGGTCGCCGACGAGATCGGGCTGGAGCGGTTCATACGCCATGGCGGCGATCTCAAGTCGCTCGGTGGCGAGCGCACGCGGAACGTGCGCGCCGACGTGGTGGAGGCGCTGATCGCGGCGGTCTATCTCGATCACGGACTGCCGGCGGCGCGCGCCTTCATCCTGCGCTTCTGGGAGGTCCGGCTGGGGCAGGCATCCTTCGCGCGGCGCGATCCCAAGACCGAGCTGCAGGAATGGGCGCACAAGCGCTGCGGCCAGCCGCCGCGCTACGAGATGCTGGAGCGAACGGGGCCCGATCACGAACCCGTCTTCACCGTCAGCGCGAGCGTTCAGGGCGTGAAGCCGACGCAGGGCACCGGACGTTCCAAACGCATCGCGGAGCAGGAGGCGGCCACCGCCATGCTCCTGCGCGAAGGCGTCTGGAGCGCCGGCGCCTGAAGGCGTATCATCGGGCTTTCGCGGCGTGCCGCGATGCGAATTTTTGAGAAGGCTTTTGATTTGACCGAAACGGACGCCGCTTCCGGCCCCGAACCCATCGACGCGGCAGCGCCGGGAAGCCCGACGCGCTCGGGCTTCGTCGCGCTCATCGGCGCGCCCAACGCTGGCAAGTCCACGCTCGTCAACCAGCTCGTCGGTACCAAGGTCTCGATCGTCACGCACAAGGTGCAGACGACACGCGCGCTGGTGCGCGGCATCGCGATCGAGGGCCGGGCGCAGATCGTCTTCGTCGACACGCCCGGTGTCTTCGCGCCGAAGCGTCGGCTGGACCGCGCGATGGTCAAGACCGCCTGGGGCGGCGCCAAGGACGCCGACGTCGTGCTCGCCATCGTGGATGCCGAACGCGGCATTTCCGAGGAGGTCGAGACGATCCTTTCGCGCCTGAAGGAGAGCGGCCGACCGGCGATCCTCCTTCTCAACAAGATCGACCGCATCAAGCGCGACAGGCTGCTCGGCCTGACGCAGGAGATTTCCGAGAAGATGGAGTTCGAGCGCGTCTTCATGGTCTCGGCGCTCACGGGCTCGGGCTGCGCCGACCTGATGGGCTATCTGTCGACGCGCCTGCCGGAAGGTCCCTGGTACTACCCCGAGGACCAGATTTCGGACCTGCCGCTGCGCCAGCTCGCGGCCGAGATCACCCGCGAGAAGCTGTTCCTGCGCCTGCACCAGGAACTGCCCTACGCCTCCACCGTCGAGACGGAACTGTGGGAGACGCGGCCGGACGGTTCGGTGCGCGTCGAGCAGACGATCTATGTCGAGCGCGATTCGCAGAAGGCCATCGTGCTTGGCCGCAAGGGCGAAACCATCAAAGCCATCGGCCAGGCCGCCCGCAAGGACATCATGGAAGCCGCCGACGAGAAGATCCACCTCTTCCTGTTCGTTAAGGTGCGCGAGAACTGGAGCGACGACCCGGAGCGCTACCGCGAGATGGGGCTGGATTTCGCCCCTTGAGGATAAGCCGTCATGGAGTGGCGTGACCGCGCCATCATCCTCGGCGTTCGCCGCCACGGCGAGACGAGCGCCGTCGCGGAACTGATGACCCGCGAGCGCGGCCGCCATCTCGGCCTCGTGCGCGGCGGCCGCTCGCGCCGCCAGCAGCCGGTGCTGCAGCCCGGCAACGAGATCGAGGCGACATGGCGCGCCCGGCTCGACGAGCATCTGGGTGCGATGACGGTGGAGCCCGTGGCGCTGCGCGCGGCTCTCTTGATGGAAAGCCCGCTGGCCCTGCATGGCGTGCAGCTCGTCGCCGCCCATCTGCGGCTTCTGGCCGAACGCGAGCCGCATCCGCGCCTTTACGATGCGCTCGCTGCGATCCTGGAGGCGCTGGACGAGGTGGCGGGGCTCCCGCGCATGATCCTCGGCTTCGAGGTCGCTCTACTGGAAGACATGGGCTTCGGCCTCGATCTGGAGTGCTGCGCGCTCACCGGCGCGCGCGAAGGGCTCGCCTACGTCTCGCCGCGCACCGGCCGCGCGGTCACGGCGGAAGCCGGCGAGCCCTGGCGCGACAAGCTCCTGCCGCTGCCCGTGCTGATGACGGAGGAGGAGCGGATGATCCCCGCCGGCGAGGAGGCCGGACAACTCGCGCAGGGTTATGCGCTGACGGGCCATTTCCTCGCGCGCCATCTCTGGGAGCCGCGCAACCTGCCCGAGCCCGCACCGCGTCGCGCGTTCCTCGCGGCCTGTCACGCGGACGGGCAGGGTGCTTGAAAGAGAGGCGAGGAGAGACTAGGTATTCATCACGCACCCGATCGGTGCGTTTTCTTCGGCCACCCTTTTGCTCAAAATGAGCAAAAATGGCCGAGGCCGACAAAGGTCGGTGTAGGGAGTATGCAATGTCCAGTCTCGCTCGTGCTTCCATCGTCGGTGAGGGCCGCGGCCCGGCCGTTCCCGCGCGTCTTCTCGCCCGGCCGCAGGCGCCTGCCGTCTCCGATGCCGCGCGCCGTTTCGGCGTCCTCGAGATGCCGTCGCTGGAGTTCACGCCGGAGGTCGCGGCCGAGGTCGAGCCCATCTACGCCAAGGTCACGCACCACATCCCGCGCATCGAATGGCCAATGCACGCGCCCTACATCGCCGCGATCAACCGGCTGAAGAAGGAGCGTGGCGCGGTCATCCTCGCGCACAACTACCAGACGCCCGAGATCTTCCACGGCGTCGCCGATATCGTCGGCGATTCGCTGCAGCTCGCGCGCGAGGCGGCCAAGGTCGATGCCGGCATCATCGTCCAGTGCGGCGTTCACTTCATGGCCGAGACGTCCAAGCTGATGTGCCCGGACAAGACGGTGCTGATCCCGGACATGCGGGCCGGCTGCTCGCTCGCCGAATCCATCACCGGCGCCGACGTACGGCTTCTGCGCGAGGCGCATCCGGGCGTGCCGATCGTGACCTACGTCAACACCTCGGCCGAGGTGAAGGCCGAGTCCGACATCTGCTGCACCTCCTCCAACGCGGTGCAGGTGGTCGAGAGCCTCGGCGTCGATACGGTCCTGATGATCCCGGACGAGTATCTGGCGCAGAACGTCGCGCGGCAGACCAACGTGAAGATCCTCACCTGGAAGGGCCATTGCGAGGTCCACGAGCGCTTCACCGCCGACGAACTCCTCGCCTACAAGCGTGCCGATCCCGAAATCCGCATCGTCGCCCATCCCGAATGCCCGCCCGAAGTGGTGGCCGTCGCCGACTATGCCGGCTCGACCAGCGGCATGATCGATTATGCGACGGGGCAGGCGCCGGGCTCCAAGGTGCTGCTTGTCACCGAATGCTCGATGGCCTCGAATGTCGAGACGTCGGCGCCGGGGGTGCAGTTCGTGAAGCCCTGCAACATGTGCCCGCACATGAAGCGCATCACGCTCCCCAAGATCCTCGACACCCTCGTCAACATGCGCGAGGAGGTCACGGTCGATCCGGGGTTGGCCGAACGCGCCCGCGCCGCCGTCGAGCGGATGGTCAATCTCAACAACTGAGCGCCGGCCCCGCCGGAGCGCATCGGGAGGCATCGGCATGAACCGGGCCGCACCTGTGGACGCGACCGCGCCCATCCTCGTCGTCGGCGGTGGTCTAGCCGGCCTGTTCTGCGCCCTCAAGCTCAGCCCGCGCCCGGTCGTGGTGCTGGCCGCCGCGCCCATCGGGCAGGGGGCCTCCTCGGCCTGGGCGCAGGGCGGCATCGCGGCGGCGATGGCCGAGGGCGACACCTTCGACAAGCATCTCGCCGACACGCTCGCGGCAGGCGCCGGCATCGTCGACGAGGCGATGGCGCGCGGCATGATCGAGGACGGCCCGGACCGCGTCCACGATCTTCTTGCCTACGGCGTGCCCTTCGACCGGGATCTCGAGGGCCGGCTCGACCTCTCGCGCGAGGCGGCCCATTCGGAGCGCCGCATCGTGCGCGTGCGCGGCGACATGGCCGGGCGCGCCATCATGGAGGCGCTGGTCGCCAAGGTGCGCGCGACGCCCTCCATCACCGTCATCGAGAATGCGGTGGCGAGCGATCTCCTGACCGAGAACGGTCGCGTCTTCGGTGTGCGCTTCCTGTGCGGCAGCGAGGCCTTCGAGTGGCGCGGCGCGGCCGTGGTGCTCGCCTCAGGCGGCATCGGCCACCTCTTCGCCGTTACCACCAACCCCTCGGAGGCCGGCGGGCGCGGGCTTGGCATGGCCGCGCGTGCGGGCGCGGTGATCGCCGACGCCGAGTTCGTGCAGTTCCACCCGACCGCCATCGACATCGGTGCGGACCCCGCGCCGCTCGCCACGGAGGCGCTGCGCGGCGAGGGCTCGACGCTCGTCGACCGGCATGGGGAGCGCTTCATGCCCGCCGTTCATCCCGACGCCGAACTCGCTCCGCGCGATGTCGTCGCGCGCGCGATCTTCCGGCAGGTCACGAGCGGCGCCGGCGCCTTCCTGGACTGCCGCGCGGCGGTGGGCGCCGAATTCCCCAATCGCTTCCCGACGGTCTACGCCTCCTGCATTGCGGCGGGCATCGATCCGGTGACGCAGCCGATCCCGGTCGTGCCGGCGGTCCACTACCACATGGGCGGCGTCCTTACGGATGCGAACGGCCGTGCATCGCTGCCGGGTCTGTGGGCCTGCGGCGAGGTTTCGTCCACAGGTGTCCACGGCGCCAACCGCCTCGCCTCCAATTCGCTGCTCGAGGCCGTGGTCTTCGCCGCGCGCGTGGCGGCCGACCTTTCTGTCCTGCCGCCTTCGGGTGTCGAAGGCGAGGTCGCGCCCGTGTCCGCCCCGGCCTCGGCAGGCGAAGACGCCGCTCTGATGGCGCGCCTTCGCGCCCTGATGAGCCGGCATGTCGGTGTCGTGCGCGATGCGAAGGGCCTCGCCTTCGCCCTCGCCGAGATCGCCGCGATGGATCGCCTGCCGGGCGCGCCGGCGCATCGCAACGAACTCGCCGCGTGCAGGATGATCGCCCACGGCGCGCTGAAGCGTGAGGAAAGCCGCGGCGCGCACGAGCGCAGCGACCATCCGCAAGCCGTGGAGGCCGATCGCCACCGCTCCTTCGCGACGCTCGGCGAAGCGCAGGCGCCCGTCATTCCGCAACCTGAAGGACTGCCCGCGTGACGCTCGCCCATCTGCCGGAACTGCCCGCGCCCCTCGTCGCCGACCTCGTACGCGCTGCGCTCCTGGAAGACCTCGGCCGGGCGGGCGACATCACCTCGATGGCGACCATCGCGCCTGGCCGTATTGCACGCGCGACGCTCGCCGCCCGCCGCGAGGGCGTCCTCGCCGGCCTGCCGCTGGCGGGCGAGGCCTTCCGGCAGATGGACGGCGATCTGCGCTTCACCGCGCATCTCGGCGACGGCGCGCGGCTTGTCCCGGGCGACGTCGTCGCCGAGATCGAGGGCGACGCGCGCGCGCTGCTTTCGGCCGAGCGCACGGCGCTCAACTTCCTGATGCACCTTTCGGGCGTCGCCTCGCTGACGGCCCGCTTCGTCGTCGCCGTGGAGGGCACGGGCGCGAAGATCGTCTGCACCCGCAAGACGCTGCCGGGCCTGCGCTGGGCGGAGAAATACGCCGTGCGCTGCGGCGGCGGCGCGAACCATCGCTTCGGGCTCGACGACGCCGTCCTGATCAAGGACAACCACATCGCGGTCGCGGGCGGTGTTACGCCGGCGCTAAGGGCCGCACAGGCCTATGCAGGCCATCTCGTGGCGATCGAGATCGAGGTCGACACGCTGGAGCAGCTTTCCGAGGCGATCGAGGCCGGGGCGGACGCCGTCCTCCTCGACAACATGGATGCGGCGACCCTTGCCCGGGCCGTGAAAATGACGGCGGGCCGCGCGCGCCTGGAGGCGTCCGGCAATGTCGATCTGGATACCGTGGCGGAAATCGCCGCGAGCGGCGTCGATCTCATCTCCACCTCGAAGATCACCATGTCCGCGCCCGCTCTCGACCTCGGGCTGGACATCGAAATCGCCTGATCATCCCCGCCCGAAGCGGATGCCGGGCGAGGGGCGCTCGCGCGTCACCTCCGGGCGGAAGCGGAAGAGCGCGGCCGGGCGCCCGCCCGTCGCCGCGCTGACGCCGCCGGTCGGCTCGACGAGACCCGTCGTCTCCACGAAGCGGCGGAAATTCTGCTTGTGGACGGGGCGCCCGGCGATGGCCTCCGCCGTGCGCTGAAGCTGGCCGAGCGTGAATTCGGGCTCTAGGAGTTCGAACACGACGGGCCGGTATTTCAGCTTGGCGCGCAGCCGCGCGATGGCCGTGGCGAGGATCCGCCGGTGATCGAAGCGCATCGGCGCGCCGAGCGGCTCGATGCTTTGCGGCATCGCGCGCCCGTCGCGTGCGGCCTCTTCCACCAGCCCCGCCTCGTAGAGCATTTCGTAGCGGTCGAGTGCGCGCTCCTCGTCCCAGCCCGTCGTGCCGTTGCCGAAGGCGAGCGTCAGCCGCTCGGTCCAGGAACCCGCGCGCGCGCGGCCAGGGTTGGGCTGCGGCGAAAACCGGCGAAGCGCCGGCAGGATCGTTGCGTCGATGACGGAGGGGCGTCCCTCGCGCCAGTCCTCCCATGGTAGATAGTGGTAGAAGGGCCTCCAGCGCGAGCCGGTGGCCGAGATGGTCTCGTTCTCGTCCGGTTCGGGCCGGGTCAGCGCCAGATAGCCGACGGAGACGACGTGCGGCGCCTCGTCCGCATGGGCACGGTGCCGCCCGCGATCTCCGAAGGTGTAGAGTTGCTCGACATAGCCCAGCGAGAGCCCGGTCTGCTCGCCCACGAAGGAGCGCAGGCCCATCTCGAAGGTGCGGTGATGCAGCGGGTCGAAGGGGCCGAGCGGCAGGCCGTCCGGCTCGCCCGCGCGGCGCGGCGCGATGAGAACGCGCGGGCTGCCGTCGGCCATCGAGACGATCGCCGCGCTGAGGCCCACCTCGACGGCCGGGTGCGGATCAGGCTGGGCGGGGGTGGCAGGCGTTTCCATCGGTTGAATCAATATCTCAGCCTGCTGCGATTTCCACCGCTGGGTGAGGCACTTGGCGGGATCGGGGGAATCAGTTTCGCAACGCCGCATCGAGGCTGTGGAAGCGCTCGAGATAGGCGTCCTGTGCCGGGCCGGCGGCGATCGGCGCGAAGCGCTCGGGGGCGAGTGAGCCCGCCGTTCCGAACAGCGTCTTGGCTTCCGTACGGGTGAAGCCGGCCAGAAGCACGGCCTCGTGATGGGCCGAGAGCCTGTCCGCGCGCTTGATACGCTTCTCCAGCGCCGGGGGGAGTTCGGGCGAGAGGCCGAAGCGCAGGTGGATCGCGCGTTGAAGCCGCTTCTCCACGCCCTTGTAGTGCTCTCCGAGGACGCCCTTGAACGGCGAGATCATGTCTCCGATGACGTATTCGGGCGCATCGTGCAGGAGCGCGGCGAGCCGGCAGCGCGGATCGTCCTCCTCGCCGGCCACGATCTCCTCCACGATGAGCGAGTGCTGCGCCACCGAGAAGGCATGGCCGCCCTTCGTCTGCCCGTTCCAGCGCGCGACGCGCGCGAGCCCGTGGGCGATGTCTTCGATCTCGATGTCGAGCGGGGAGGGATCCAGAAGGTCGAGCCGGCGGCCGGAGAGCATGCGCTGCCACACGCGTGGCGTCGCTGGCGCCTTCAGTGCCCGCACGCGGCTCAAGCGGAGGCCTCGCTCTCGGCCGGAAGCACATAGCCGGCCCAGGCGGGAACCTCGGCCTCCACCGGCACGCCGTCGACGCTCAGGGTCTGCCCGCCGCGCAGCGCCTCGGCCACCTTGTCGATGCGCAGGATCGCGGCGCCGACCTTCCCGGCGGCCGCCAGAAGCGTGCCGACCGTACGGCCGTCCGCCTCGACATTGGCACCCTCGGACAGATGCCCCTCGGCTCGCAGCACCATCACGCGGCGGCGCGCGGTGCCGCGATGCTGCATCCGAGACACGACCTCCTGCCCGACGAAGCAGCCCTTCTTGAAGGACACGCCGCCGTTCTGGTCGAGGAGGACATCGTGCGGGAAGACGTCGGCGGCGGGAAAGTCGGCCTCCGCCTCCAGCACGCCCGCCGCGATGCGCATCGCACGATAGTCGGACGCGCTCGAATCACCGGCAAGGTCGACGCCGTAGAGGCGATAGACCTCGCCGCCCGGAAAACGACCGTCGGCGAGCGCGCCGGCGGGCGCCTCGTCGGCCTCCCATACGGCCGCGACCTCGCCGTCCGCGGGCTCGATCGCGACCTTGGCGCGCAGACGATAAAGCATCAGGCGCTTCACGAGATCGGCGCGCGCGCTGGAGGCGACGTCGAGCCGGAAGCCGCCGTCGATCCGGCTGACGAGGAAGTCGAACAGGATCTTGCCCTGCGGCGTCAGAAGCGCGGAGGGCCGCGCGAGGTCGTCCGGCAGCCCTTCGATGTCGGCGGTGACGAGGTTCTGGAGAAAGTGTTCGGCCTCGGCGCCGGTGACGTCGACGAGCGCTCGGGTCGGCAGGAGGGCGGCGGGCATGGGCAGCGCTTTCATACTGTCTCTCGCCGCAGATATGCGCAGCCGGAGGCCGTGGGGCAACCGCCGACATTGATGGCGCGGCCGTGCCGCGCTATTCGCTCGGCCGAGGAAAAGATGCGAGGCAGGTGGCATGGCGACGACGTTCGACACGGTTCTGAAGGGCGGCACGGTCGTCAACCAGGATGGCGAGGGCGTCCGCGACATCGGCATCCTCAATGGCAGGATCGCGCAGATCGGTTCGATCGAGGCGAGCGCCGCCGGCGAGGTGGTGGACTGCACGGGGCTCCACATCCTCCCCGGCGTCATCGACAGCCAGGTGCATTTCCGCGAGCCGGGGCCGACGCACAAGGAAGACCTCGAATCCGGCTCGCGCGCGGCTGTTCTCGGCGGCGTCACCAGCGTCTTCGAGATGCCCAACACCGATCCGCTGACGACCAGCGAATCTGCGCTCGCCGACAAGATCGCCCGCGCCAGCGGGCGCATGCACTGCGACTTCGCCTTCTGGGTCGGCGGCACGCGCGAGAATGCGGCCGATGTCGGCGAACTGGAGCGCCTGCCGGGGGCGGCGGGCATCAAGGTCTTCATGGGCTCGTCCACCGGCTCGCTGCTCGTCGAGGATGATGAGGGCGTGCGTACGATCCTGCGGAACACCCGTCGGCGCGCGGCCTTCCATTCGGAGGACGAGTTCCGCCTGCGCGAACGCCTCGGCGAGCGCGTCGAGAACGACCCGTCCTCCCACCCCGTCTGGCGCGACGAGACAGCTGCGCTGCTGTGCACCGAGCGCCTCGTGCGCATAGCCGAGGAGACGGGCGCGCGCATTCACGTCCTCCACATCTCGACGGCCGAAGAGATCGACTTCCTCGCCGGCCACAAGGCGCTCGTCACCTGCGAGGCGACCCCGCACCACCTGACGATGGACGCGAGCGACTATGCCCGCCTCGGCACGCTTCTCCAGATGAACCCGCCCGTGCGTGAGGCGCGCCACCGCGACGGCGTCTGGAAGGGCATCGCCCAGGGTGTCGTGGACGTCCTCGGCTCGGACCACGCTCCCCATACGCTGGAGGAGAAGGCGAAGCCCTATCCGGCTTCGCCCTCGGGGATGACCGGCGTGCAGACGCTGGTTCCGATCATGCTCGACCATGTGGCTGCGGGGCGCATGTCACTTGCCCGCTTCGTCGACCTGACGTCGGCCGGCCCGCAGCGCATCTTCGGTATCGCCGGCAAGGGGCGGATCGCGGTTGGCTACGACGCCGACTTCACCGTGGTCGACCTCAAGCGCCGCGAGACGATCCGCAATGCGTGGATCGGCTCCAAGGCGCAGTGGACGCCCTATGACGGGCGCGAGGTCACGGGCTGGCCGGTCGGGACCGTCGTGCGCGGGCGCCGGGTGATGTGGGAGGGCGAGATCGTCTCGGCCTCCGGCGGTGCGCCGGTGCGCTTTGCCGAAAGCGGCGCGCGCTGAGGCGAAGGATCGTCAGTCGCCGGCGAGGAAGAACTCCAGCCGGCCTTCCGGCGAGATACCGACGCGGTAGAAATGGTAGGCGCCGACTTCCAGCATGGTCTGGTAGTCGAAGGCTGTCACCAGCTCGAACAGCTCCACCAGCTGCCGCTTGTCCAGTTCGTCGAGCGGAACCTGCGTGAAGTAGGGCCAGACGAAGATGTCGTTCTCCGTCTGCGGGTCGACGCGCACATGGCCCGAGGCGAGGACTTCCAGCAGGATCGCAAGGATTTCCACGCCTTCGCCGTCGCCCGAATTGTCCTTCAGGAACTCGATCGGATCGCCCTCGAAGGGAACGACCGAAAGCGCGGTGGAGAAGGCACCGGTTTCCAGATACGGCCGCAGCGCCTCGATCTCGCCGGCACGGGCGATCTCCATCAGGCGCTCGCGAAGGTCCCGGACCGGCTCGGGCAGCCCGTCGGCGCCGTAGCGCACGGGCAGGGGCTGGGCGTCGCGCCTGTCCTGCTCGGCAGACGGTTGCGGCGGGCCCTGCAACTCTTCCTCATCGCCCGCAGCCGGCTCGCTCTCGGCCGGCGCACCGCCCCAGTCCGGCGCCCGGCCGTTGCGGTCCGGGTCAAGCGGCGGCAGCGGGATGGTGAGGATGCCTTCGCGTTCCAGTGCCTCGTTGCCGCGCCCCTCGATCTGCGAGAAGGCGTTCGCCACTCCGTCGTGCAGCCCGAAGGCTCCGGCGAGCAGCATCGCGGAGAATGTCGTCGGCGAACGTCGCGTCGTCATCCTCACCTCGCCTGATTCGCTCTCTGGAGCCTATTGCAGGTTGCGGTCGGGGAGGAACTCTCCTTCGACGATGCGCTGGCGCAGCGTGTCGAGAAGCTGCAAGACCTCGCTCTCGCCGTGCCGGCGCACCAGCTCCGTAAGGGCGGTGGAAATGGCCGTCTCGGCCAGGATCTCGGCCTCGATGCCGTCGCAGATGCCGTCGGCCCAAGCTTCGTTGTGGTACTCGAAGGCGACCTGCTTCTTCTCGGCCGCGATCAACTCGTCGAGTTCAGCGCCGTGCATGTCGATCATCCCCGGAACCTCCAATTGTGCCGTCGCGATTCACGCCCCGTTAAATCTTTATCACGCATGCGGCGCAACCGGGCGGCGTGATTGCAGCCAATGTCAATGAATCACTAATTTCCGAAGCGCGCGCTGATTTCGCGTGACAGTGTTGCACCTTCTTCGAGGTAGCGGCGCGTGGCGACTTCCGCCGCAGGCGTACATTGGCGATAGGTCGATTCGAAGGCACGATAGCCGCCATTGAACTGCGCGATGAGGATGCGCCGGTCCGCCTCGTTGGGCTTCTGCGCCTCGATCAGCTCGTTCATCTTGTCGCGCCACACGGAGGCGTTGTCGTCTCCACAGAGCGTGCGCAGGAAATGGATGGAGCCGAGGATGCCGGCGAGCCGGCCCATCGGCGCCATGTAGGCCGCATTGGAGGGGCGCACCGGTCCTTGCACCTCTCCTTGCGCCTCGGCTGAGGCTTCCGGGGCCGGTTCCGCCTCCTGCCCGGCGGCGGGCGCGGCGAGAGCAAGCGCGGCGGCGAAGGCGAGGGAGCGGGCGTGACGGCGGGTGAAGCGCATGCCTTCAGCTAGTGACCTCGTCCCGTTCAAAGTGCAAGGCGGCGCGCTCAAGGGCCCCAGCCTTCCGTCGTGCCGACCGCGCGCACGATCGCGCCGAGCCCCGGCGTCAGACGCCCGGTATCCTCCAGTTCCGCGAACTCGGCGGCCTCCACGAGGCGCACGGCGCGCGCATCGTGGCCTGCCTGCGGGTCTGCCGCCGCCAGCGATCCCGTGAAGACCGCGATGACGGCATGGATGCCGGGCTCTATGGCCTCGTGCAGGCGCAGGAAGGCGAGCTCGGCCTCCAGCCCGGTCTCCTCGTAGAGCTCGCGCGCCACCGCGTCCTGAAGGCGTTCGCCGAACTCGACGCGCCCCCCGGGCAGCGTGAAACACCCTTCGTACGGGGCCCGTCCGCGCTCGACGAGGAGAAGCTGCCCTGCGACGAAAAGGCAGGCCGAAACGCCGAGCGTCGGCCGCAGGGCCTGCTTGACAGGGGGGAGGGGCGGGGCGTCTACCAAGGCCATGTGCGGACGTTTCACCCTATCGGCGCCGGTTCTGAAGGTGCGGGAGCATTTCGGCCTCGAGGAGCTGGCGGATTTCCCGCCACGCTACAACATCGCCCCGACGCAGCCGATCCTGATCGTCATGGAGGACGAGCATGTCACGGGCGGCCCGAGGCGTGGCCGTCTGGCGAGGTGGGGCCTGATCCCTGCCTGGGCGAAGGATCCGGCCGACATCCCGCTCCTGTTCAACGCGCGGGCAGAGACGGCGGGCGAGCGCAACGCCTTTCGCGCGGCGCTGCGCTACCGGCGCTGCCTCGTGCCGGCGACCGGTTTCTACGAATGGCAGAAGCAAGGCGGCAAGGCGCGCTCGCAGCCCCATTTCCTGCGCCCGCGTGATGGCTCGCTGATCGCCTTCGCAGGCCTGATGGAGACTTTTCTCGCACCCGACGGCAGCGAGATCGACACCGCCACCATCCTGACGACGCAAGCGAGCGCGGATCTGCGGCCGATCCACGAGCGGATGCCCGTGGTCGTGCCGCAGATGGCCTTCGATTTCTGGCTGAACTGCCGCGACAACGAGCCTGCCGACGTCACCCGCCTGATGGGCGCGGCGCCGGAAGGGTTGTTCGAGGCGATCCCCGTCGGCGAAGCCGTGAACAGCGTCGCCAACATGGGCCCGACCGTCCAGGATCGTATCACCCCGCCCGACGACGGAGGCAGCGACGCGCCCGGCGGGCAGGCGAGCCTGCCCTTCTGAACGAGGGTCGATGCGGCACGCCGCGCCTCAGTCTGCCGTCTGGAGCCGGGGCCGCGTCGCCAGCATCGGCTTGCGCGGCTGATGAGCCCGGACGGCGGCCGCAGCGGCGGCGATCGAGGCGATGCCGATCTTCTTGTACTGCTCCAGAAGGCGGACTTCGGTCTCGCGTTCATGTTTCGAGCGGAAGGCGGCGATGTGCGCGGTCATTTCCCTGTTCCTGTATGAGAACCTTGCGATGCTCTGAAGGTGGGGAGCGATTGAGGCTCTTTCGCGGCCAATTGAAATAAAATCGATGAAGTTATACTTAAAGAATCGTTCATGTGATGTTCATCGTCGCCACAATTGTTGACGGGCAGCCGTTTGCGCTTTGTTCGATGGCCCCCCGCCGCCGGTTGCGAAGTGGAACTTACGATTGGCAAAGTTAAAACGCGTCGATGTGTGGCCGTGCGGCAACGGCTGCCCGATCGGTTCGGCGTGAGGGAGGGGGAGATCCGGTTTCGATTTTCCGGCCGATGCGGTAGCAAACCGGCGCCGCCACGGTGGCGGCCGCAGGAGCATGCACGTGGACGACGGCTTTCGTGGACTGACCCTCACCAACACGCTGACGCGCCGCAAGGAAGCGTTCCGACCGCTCGACTGGTCGCCGGACTCCGGCGTCACCGAAGCCGAGCGGCGCGTGCGCATGTATGTCTGCGGGCCGACGGTCTACGATTTCGCCCATATCGGCAACGCCCGGCCGGTGATCGTCTTCGATGTCCTGTTCCGCCTCCTGCGCCATCTCTACGGCGAGGCGCATGTCACCTATGCGCGCAACATCACGGACGTGGACGACAAGATCAACGCGCGCGCCGCACGTGACTTTCCCGGCCTGCCGCTGAACGAGGCGATCGCCCGCGTTACCCAGAAGACCGCCGCGCAGTTTCATGAGGACGTTGCCGCGCTCGGCTGCCTGCCGCCGACCGTCGAGCCACGTGCGACGGCCTTCGTCACGCCGCGCGCCGACGGCCTGCCCGACATGGTCTCGATGATCGAGACGCTGATCGCGAAGGGCCATGCCTATGTGGCGGGCGGCGAGGTCCTGTTCGACGTCGCGTCGATGCCCGCTTACGGCGCCCTCTCGCGGCGCAGGCTCGATGAGCAGCAGGCGGGCGCGCGCGTGGCCGTGGAGGCGCACAAGAAGAACCCGGCGGACTTCGTCCTGTGGAAACTGTCGAGCGAGAACGAGCCGGGCTGGGACAGCCCCTGGGGCCGGGGGCGGCCGGGCTGGCACATCGAGTGCTCGGTGATGAGCGAGGCCTATCTCGGGCAGGTCTTCGACATTCACGGCGGCGGGCTGGACCTGATCTTTCCTCACCACGAGAACGAGATCGCGCAATCCTGCTGCGCCCATGGCACGTCGCAGATGGCGCAGGTCTGGATGCACAACGGCTTCGTGCAGGTCGAGGGCCGCAAGATGTCGAAGTCCGAGGGGAATTTTTTGACCATCGCTGACGTCCTGCACACTGAGAAGGTCGGCGGGCGAAGGTGGTCTGGCAGCATAGTTCGTTTGATGATGATGATGACTCACTACCGTGAGCCAATCGACTTTTCCGTTCGCCGCTTGGAGGAAGCTCGCAATCGTCTCTCACGATGGCGAAGTCGTTCGGCGATGCTGATGGAGCATGCCTATGCAGCTCCAGAGGGCGAGCTAATCAATTCACTATGTGATGACCTAAACATTGCTCAGGCGTTGTCACGGCTCGACCACCTTATGGCTCAGCCGTTAACTGACGATAATAAAATGGCCGTTGCCGCAAATCTGCGTTTTCTCGGATTGCAGCAGTCTGCAGAAGAGGGAATCGGTGTAGCTAAGAAAGTCTCGGCCCTCGTCGAGGAACGCGATCGTAATTATGGCGGGCCGCTCGCGTCGATCGAGGAGATCGACGCTGTTGCTGCTGTAAGGGCCCGGGTCGACATCGCGACGTTCATCTCCGATCGCCTCGAGAAGCTCAAGGCGAAGGACTTTGCGGCCGCCGATGCGATCCGCGACGATCTCGCGGCGCAAGGCATCCAGCTCAAGGACGGCAAGGACCCGGCCACGGGCGAGCGCGTCACGACATGGGAGCTGAAGCGATGAGGGGCGAGGGCGGCGGGCTCTATCCCTCGATCGAGCCCTATCTCAGCGGTCATCTCGATGTCGGCAACGGGCACTCGCTCTACTGGGAGCTGTGCGGCAACCCGGACGGCAAGCCCGTGGTCTTTCTGCACGGGGGGCCGGGCTCAGGCTGCGGGCCGGTACACCGCCGCCTGTTCGACCCCGCGCGCTACCGCATCCTCCTGTTCGACCAGCGCGGCTGCGGGCGTTCGACGCCGAGCGGACTTCTCGATTCCAACACGACCTGGCACTTGGTCGCCGACATCGAGCGCCTGCGCGAGCATCTGGACGTGGAGCGCTGGATGGTGTTCGGCGGCTCCTGGGGAGCGACGCTGGGGCTCGCCTACGCGCAGACGCACCCGGAGCGCGTCACCGAGATGGTGCTGCGCGGCGTCTTCGCCGGGCGGCGCGCCGAGCTAGACTGGTTCTACCGCGAAGGCGCGAGCAGGCTCTTCCCGGAGGAGTGGCGGCGCTTTCTGGCTCCGCTGCCCCCGGCAGGCCTTGCGGACCCGGTCGCCGCCTATCGTCGGCTCCTAACCGACGAAGATCGCGCGGTGCGCGCAAGGGCTGCGCGCGCCTGGACGGGCTGGGAAGCGCAGACCGTCTCCATGCGCCGCGCCTATGGCGGCGGTGGGGGCGGCGACGAGGGCGCGAGCGACGCGACGATCGCCTTCGCCCGCATCGAGAACCACTATTTCTTCCACAATCTCTGGCTGCGCGAAGGGCAGCTCATCCGCGAGGCTGGCACCATGGCGGATATCCCCGGCGTCATCGTGCAGGGGCGCTACGATGTCGTGACGCCTCCGGTGACGGCCTGGGACCTTCATCACGCCTGGCCCGGCTCGCAGCTCTCGATCGTCGAGGACGCCGGCCACGCCTTCTCGGAGCCCGGGACCCTGAAGCTCCTGATCGAGGCGACGGACCGCTTCGCGCGTTGACGCACGGCCCGCGCGCCGCATCTTTTACGCTGTGTACAGGAGGATGCGATGTCGATCGAGAACGGGCCGGTCCATACCGGCGGGTGCCAGTGCGGGGCGGTGCGCTTCCGCCTCGAAGGGGAGGCGGAGGCGTCCATCTGCCATTGCCGCATGTGTCAGAAGGCGTTCGGCGGTTTCTACGCGCCGCTCGTCTCGGCGCGGAAGGGGCATCTGACCTGGACGAAGGCCGAGCCGGCCCGCTTCCGCTCCTCGAGCCTTGCCGAGCGGGGCTTCTGCCCGCAATGCGGCACACCGCTGACCTACGAGACGCCGGACGGCGTCGCGCTCGCGCACGGTGCCTTCGACGACCCGGCCGCGATTACGCCGACGCTGCAGTACGGGCTGGAAGCGCGACTGCCCTTCATCGGCGATCTCGACGCGCTGCCCGGCACGACGACGGAAGAGGACGCCGAGACGGATACCAGCCTGCGCGGCATTCGCTCCTACCAGCACCCGGACCACGACTGAGCGAACCAATGGGCCGCGCTGCATCCGGCGTCCGGCCGACGCTGTGAACCATCAGTCTTGCGAATGATCGCGATCACTGGAAAACGGGTGTCCGGGAGCCCGCCTCGCTGGTAGGAGGAGCGGCGGCGCACGTCGCCTCAGATCAGCGAAAGCCGCCCCGTGTCTCAAACGCCAGATCAGAACAAGCCCGAGCCCGTGCAGGGCTATGTCTACGCCCTTGCGGCCTATGGGATCTGGGGGCTCGTGCTGCCGATCTTCCTGTGGTCGCTCTCCGGCGTCCATCTGGGCGAGGTGGTGGCGCATCGCATCCTGTGGGCCCTGCCTTTCGCCGCGGCGATCCTCGCCTGGCAAGGCGGGATCATCCCCCTGTGGCGCGCACTCACATGGCGCATCGCCGGGCTGGCACTGCTCTGCGCGGTCGTCATCTCGATCAACTGGACGGTCTATGTCTACGCCATTGCGACCGGGCATGGCGTCGACGCGGCCTTCGGCTACTACATCAACCCGCTGGTCAGCCTTCTCTTCGGCGTCTTTCTGCTGGGTGAGAGGCTGAACGCGCAACAGATCGTCGCCATCGCGCTCGCCGCCTGCGGCGTCGCGGTGATGGCGATCGAGGCGGGCGGCCTGCCGTGGGTATCGCTGGTGCTCGCGGGCTCCTTCGCGCTCTATGGCCTCCTGCGCAAGACGACGCCCTACGGCGCCGCGGAAGGCTTCTTCCTCGAGATCGTGATCCTGTTCATGCCCGCGCTCGCCGCCGCGATCTGGCTGACCGCGGCCGGCCAGACCCAGTTCGGCATCATGCCGAAGGAAACGCTGCTCCTGGTCGCCGCCGGCCCGCTGACCGCAATCCCGCTGATCCTCTACGCCGCCGGCGCAAGGCTGCTGCGGCTCTCGACCATCGGCATCCTGCAATACATCACGCCCTCGCTCATCGCGCTCACGGCGGTGTTCGTTTTCGGCGAGCCGTTCGGCGTCATGCAGGGCATCGCCTTCGCCTTCATCTGGGCGGGGCTCGTCGTCTACACGCTGTCTTTGATCACGCAGGGACGGCGAAGGCGCGCCAGGGTCTGAAGCCTTCTACAGCCGCTCGATGATCTCCTCGGCGCCGTCCGCGCGGGCAGGCTCGGCCGCGTCCCTGATCGCAGGCAGGATGTCCTCGACATCGTCGATGACCAGCGGCTGCACCTGGTGCGCGGTGTGGATGAAGCCTTCGCCGCGCATGTGATCGAGGAGGCCCGACAGCGGGTCCCAGAAGCCGTTCACATTTGCGATGACGATCGGCTTGCGGTGCCGGCCGAGCTGGCTCCACGTCATGATCTCGATCAGCTCTTCCAGCGTGCCGATGCCGCCCGGCAGCGCGACGAACGCGTCCGCGCGCTCGAACATGATGTGCTTGCGCTCGTGCATGTCGGCGGTAACGATCAGCTCGTCCAGCCGCTTCAGTTCGCGCTCGGTCGCCTCCATGTCGATCAGGAAGCGCGGGATGATGCCGGTGACGCTGCCGCCGGCGCGGATCACCGCATCGGAGACCGCGCCCATGATGCCGCGCGTGCCACCGCCGTAGACGAGGCGCACACCAGCTTCGCCCAGCGCTGTGCCGAGGGCTTCTGCGGTCCGCATGTAGATGGGATCGCGTCCTGCGGAGGAACCGCAATAGACGCAGACGGATCGAATCGTGCTCATGCGAGGAAAGTCGGATGCGGGCGCAGCCGGGTCAAGCCAGGCTCGGGTGAAATCGCATGGCGCGCTCAGCTTCGCGCGTCTATCGCCTCGGCGATCTCGTCGCCGGCCTTCAGAAGCCGAACGATCACGGGCACGGCGAGGCGCAGCGTCGAGCGACGAATACCCCGCGCGGCCTGCGCCTCGCGCACCTCCTCGACGATCTGCGCCACCATCGGGATGAAACTCAGCGTCAGCGAGATGGCGAGGCTCACGCGCGCCGGGTCGACCCCGAGCGGCCGCAGCGGCGACAGAACGCGCTCCAGAACCGCGACAAGATCGGCCGTGCGCGTCGTCAGCGTCATCAGGGCGGCGAGAAGGATCAGCGCGGCGAGGCGCAGGGCCGCGAGCGCGGCATCGAAAGGCGTGCCGAACCAGAGCTGGGCGGCGGCGATCAGCGCGAGGACGAAGAGGACCGGGCGAAACTGCGCCCATGCCAGACGCAGGCCGAGGCGCGCGACGACGTAGCCGAGGAGCGTCAGCGCAAAGACGGAGGCGGCGACCGCCAGCGAGGGGAGGGCGAAGACGAGCGTCCCCGCGATCGGCAAGGCGGCGAGCTTCACGCCCGGTGGCAGGCGGTGGATTGGGCTCTCGCGGTGCGCGTAGAGACCGGCGATCATCGGCAGATCTCCTCATAGAAGGCGATGGCGTCGGACGGCGCGGCGTCCGCCACCACGCGCCCGCTCTCGAAGACGAGCACACGATCGAAGCCTTGAAGGAGATCGAGATCGTGCGTGACCATCACCACCTGGCCGTCATAGGCCTCGACTGCGCGCAGGATCCGCGCGCGGTTGCGCCTGTCGAGAAGCGTCGTAGGCTCGTCGAGGACGAGGAGGTCAGGCTGGGTGACGAGGACGCCGGCCAGCGCCACCATCTGACGCTCGCCGCCCGAAAGCGTGTGGGCGAGCCGATCCTCGAAACCCGTCAGCCCGTGCAGCGCGAGGCGTTCGGCAACGCGCCGACGCTCCTCGTCGGCCGGAAGTTTCAGCCGCTTCAGGCCGAAGGCGACATCCTCGCCGACGGTCGGGTAGACGATCTGGTTGTCCGGGTTCTGGAAGACGAAGCCGACGCGACGCCGCACGTCCTTCGTCGCGGCTTGCGTATCGAGCCCGAAGACGGAGGCTGCGCCCTCGTCGGGAAGGACGAGGCCGTTGAGGAGCCGCACGAATGTCGATTTGCCCGACCCGTTGGCGCCGATCACGCCGATGCGCCGCTCTGTGAGTGTCAGCGACAGACCTTCGATGACGCCGCGCCCGTCGCGGCGGACCGTGACGTCGGCGATGTTGATCATCGTCAGCCTCGGCCTTGAACCCGAGCCTCGATCAGCGGGTAGGAGCGCTTGACGGCCACGATGGCGAGCGCGGCGACGGCGGCCTTCACGACATCGCCGGGGATAAAGGCGATCGCCGAGGCCGCGAAGGCTTGCGGAAGCGGCATACCGGACATCGCGGCAAACCACGGAACGCCGATCGCGTAGACGACGCCGATGCCCGCGAAGGCCGTGATGGCGAACGCCGTGACAACGTTGATGCGGCGCCAGAACCGCTCGGTCAGGAAGCCGGTGACGAAGGCGGCCGCGACCCAGCCGCAGATGTAGCCGCTCCAGGGGCCGACGAGCGTGGCAAGGCCTCCGCGCCCGCCGGAGAGGAGCGGCAGGCCGAGCGCGACCAGCGCGACGAAGAGAAGCATCGAAAGTCCGCCGCGCCGCGCACCGAGGATGCCGCCGGCCAAGAGCGGTCCCAGCGACTGAGCCGTGACCGGAACGCCCAGCGCAGGGATCATGATCGGCGGGAAGATCGCCAGCACCGCCATCAGCGCGGCGAAGAGAGCGATCTGGACGATGTCTCGTGTGGTCATGCGGATGAGTTCCGAACGGTTGAGCGAGCTTCTGTGGAGCCTATCGCCGCGGCGAAATCAATCGGCGATGCGCACCGTCGGGATATCGGTGTGAGCGAAGTCCTCGCCCTTGTAGAGGAGCGGCACGCCGAAATGGCGCGCGCAGGCATAGGCGAAGCAGTCGCCGAAGTTGAGCCCTGCCGGATGCCGGCCCTTCCCGAAGCGCTCGAACGCCTCGAAGGCGAGAGCGGCGGTCTCCGGCGGGACCGAGACTACTTCGATTTCCGCTGCCGCAACGAAACGGTTGACCGCCGACAGAGCCTCTGAAGGCGATATCTTGTCCACTCGGGCTACGGCCAGCGCACTTTCCCATAACGCCATCGCGGACGTCCTCGCATCGGGAGCGGTGGCGATCGCGTGGTAGAAGCCGTCACCGTCCGGCTCACCGAGGAGGGAAGCGCAGATGGCCGAGGCATCGATGAACATCAATCGTCCTCGTAGAGGCTATCGATCCACTCCTTGGTGGTCGGCAAGCCTCCCGGCTTCGCCTTCGCCCTCAAGTCGGCTTGGATCCTTCGCAACTCGGCCAGCTTCGCGTCATAGGAGGGCTTCGCCCGCTCCAACTCGTGCTTCAGCGCGACACGCACGGCGTCGGTCTTGCTGGTGCCCTTGATGGTCGCAAGGCGCGTGGCAAGCTCGCCGACCTCCTGGTCCTTCACGTAAAGTGGCATGGCGGCCTCCTTGGGATATCCAGAAGATAAGCTCGGTATATCCCGCTGTCGAGCGCTGTCAGTTGGTGGTCAGCGTCCGGCGCACGGCATCGCGCCAGCCGGCGAGCTTTCGGCCGCGCGTGACTGCGTCCATGCCCGGCTCGAAGCGGCGCTCCAACTGCCAGCGCGCGGAAAAGCCTTCGGCATCGGGCCAGACGCCCGCCTGATACCCGGCGAGCCAGGCCGCGCCGAGCGCGGTCGTCTCCAGCACCGTCGGCCGGTCCACGGGCGCGGCGAGAATGTCGGCGAGGCGCTGCATCGTCCAGTCGCTCGCCACCATGCCGCCGTCGACGCGCAGGACCGTGTCGGCTGCTGCCGGCCAGTCGGCGCGCATCGCGTCGAGAAGGTCGGCAGTCTGGTAGGCCACCGATTCCAGCGCGGCGCGGGCGAACTCGTTCGGGCCGGTGCGTCGCGTCAGCCCATGCATCGAGCCGCGCGCCTCCGCATCCCACCACGGCGCGCCGAGCCCGGTGAAGGCCGGGACGAGATAGACGTCTTCCTCCTCGAGCGCGCGCGCAGCCATCGGCCCGCTCTCGTCGGCGCGCGAAACGAGGCCGAGCCCGTCGCGCAGCCATTGCACGGCGGCGCCCGCGATGAAGATCGAGCCCTCCAGCGCATAGGTCGTGCGACCGGCGAGGCGATAGGCGACGGTGGACAGGAGACGGTTCTGCGATGCGACGCTCTCGCTGCCTGTGTTGAGGACCGCGAAGCATCCGGTGCCGTAGGTCGCCTTCATCATGCCCGGCGCGAAGCACGCATTGCCGAGGACGGCGGCATGCTGATCTCCGGCAACGCCCCGTATCGCGATGGCGCCGCCGAAGAGCGAGGGGAGGGTGCTTCCGAAGTCGTCGGCGCAGTCCTTCACCTCCGGCAGAAGCGTGCGTGGGATCGAGAAAAGCGCCAGAAGTTCGTCGTCCCAATCGTTCCGCTCGATGTCGAAGAGCATGGTGCGCGCTGCGTTGGTGGCATCCGTGGCGTGGACCGCGCCGCCCGTCAGCCGCCAGAGGAGGAATGAGTCGACCGTGCCGAAGGCGAGGCGGCCGGCCTCAGCCCGCTCCCGTGCGTTCGGAACGGCATCGAGGAGCCAGGCGAGCTTGGTGGCCGAGAAATACGGGTCGATGACGAGCCCTGTCCTCGCGGTGATCGTCGCCTCAGCGCCATCCGCCACCAGCCGGCGACACATCTCGGCCGTACGCCGGTCCTGCCAGACCACCGCGTTGTGGACGGCCTCGCCCGTCTCGCGGTCCCAAAGGATCGTCGTCTCGCGCTGGTTGGTGATGCCTATCGCGGCGATGTCGCGCGCCGACAGCGATGCGTCGGCAAGCGCCGCCTTCACCGTGGCGACGACCGAGGACCAGATGTCCTCAGGGTCGTGCTCCACCCAGCCGGGCCGCGGGAAGTGCTGCGGGAATTCCTGCTGGCCGATGCCCAGGACCCGCAGGTCATCGTCGAAGACGATGGCCCGCGACGAGGTCGTGCCCTGGTCGATCGCGATGACGTAGCCGGACAAGCGTTCCTCCCTCCGCTTCCGATGCTTCAGATGGCGTTGCGCAGCGACTCTTCGATGTAGATCTCGCGCAGGCGCATGGAGAGCGGGCCGGGCCTGCCATCACCGATCGCGACGCCGTCGATCTCCACGACGGGCGTGGCGAAGGAACTGGCCGAGGTGATGAACGCCTCGCGCGCCGATCTGGCCTCCTCCACAGTGAAGGGCCGCTCCTCGATGGTAACGCCGTGTTCGGCCGCAACGCGCATCAGCGAGGCGCGGGTGATGCCCGGGAGGATCGCATGCGACAGCGGGCGGGTGACGACCCTGCCGTCTTCGAGGACGATATAGGCGTTGTTCGAGGTGCCTTCGGTGATCTTGCCGTCCTCGACGAGCCAGGCATCGTCCTTGCCGAGCTTCTTGGCCTCCATTTTGGCGATGGAAGGGTAGAGCAGCTGAACGGTCTTGATGTCGCGTCGGCCCCAGCGCATGTCGGGCAGGAGAGCGACGCGCAGGCCCTTTGCGGCGGTCGGCTTGTCGATCACCGGCCCGGCCTGCGTGAAGAGAACGAGCGAGGGAACGGTGTCCGCCGGCGGGAAGGCGAAGTCGCGGTCGGCGGAGCCGCGCGTGACCTGCAGGTAGATCAGGCCTTCATCGAGGCCGTTGCGCGCGACCATCTCTCGGTGGATGGCGAGAAGCTCGTCCTCGCTCGCGGGCTCGTTGATGCCGAGCTCGCCGAGCGAGCGGCGAAGGCGCGCCATGTGGCCGGAGAATTCGAGCAGCTTGCCGCCGACGACCGCCGTCACCTCGTAGACGCCGTCGGCGAAGAGAAAGGCGCGGTCGAAGACGGAGATCTTCGCGTCTTCCTCGGGCAGATACTCGCCGTTGACGTAGACGGTGCGGCTCATGGCAGGGCTCCTCGCGCGTTCGACCGCCGTCTTGCTACATCGCGAGGACGCGCCGGGAAAGCCTTCTCTAGAAGCCGCCGGCGGCGCCGGGGCCGGGCGTGGCACCCGGCGGGCACTTGCCGAGGATGATCATGCCCAGCACCTCGTCCTTGGTCACGGCGCTCGTCTCCGCCTCGCCGACGACCTGGCCGTTCTTCATCACCACGACGCGGTCGGCGAGATCGAAGACGTCGTGGATGTCGTGGCTGATCAGGAAGATGCCGATGCCCTCCTTTTTCAGCTCCTTGATGAGTTCGCCCACCTGCGCCGTCTCCTGCGGGCCGAGCGCGGCCGTCGGCTCGTCCATAATCAGGATGCGGGCGTTGAAGAGGATGGCGCGGGCGATGGCGACGGACTGGCGCTGGCCGCCCGAAAGCGCCTTCACCGGCTCCTTGAAGCGGCGGAAATTGGGGTTGAGCCGCCCCATCACCCTGCGGGCCTCGGCCTCCATCGCCGCGTCGTCGAGCGTGCCGAAAGGCGTCAGGATCTCGCGGCCGAGAAAGAGGTTGGCGGCGGCGTCCACATTGTCGGCCAGCGCCAGGGTCTGATAGATCGTCTCGATGCCGTGGGCCTTGGCGTCGCGCGGATTGGCGATCGCGGCTTCCTTGCCGCCGACGCGGATCGAGCCGGAATCGCGCTTGTAGGCGCCTGAGAGGATCTTGATCAGCGTCGACTTTCCGGCTCCGTTATGCCCGAGAAGCGCGACGACCTCGCCCGGAAAGAGGTTGATCGAGGCGCCGTCCACGGCGTGGATGCCACCGAAGGCGATGGAGATGTCCTCCATCTCCACCATCGGCGTGCCGGAGCGGTCGATGCTGTCGGACGTGCCGCGCCCGTGGTCGGCTATGGCTTCGAGCGTGCTCATGCCGTCCTCCTGCGATAGACGCCGTCAATCCACACGGCGATGACGAGAACCACGCCGACGATGATCGCCTGCAGCGGCGAGTCGATGCCCAGAAGCACCATGCCGGACTGGAGCGACTGCATCACCACCGCGCCGATCATGGCGCCGGCCACCGTGCCGACGCCGCCGGCGAGCGAGGTGCCGCCGATGACGGCCGCGGCGATGACGTAAAGCTCGTCGAGCGTGCCTTGCGCGTTCGTCGCGGCGTTGAGGCGCGCGGTGGAGATGGCTGCGCCGAGTGCGGCGAGCCCGCCCATCAGCATGAAGACCTTGGTCAGCACCCAGCGCGTGTTGATGCCGGCGAGTTCGGCGGCCTCCGGGTTTCCGCCGATGGCGAAGACGTAGCGGCCGAAGCGCGTGCGCGTCGTCACGAAGGTCATGACGATGCCGATTACGACGGCAATGAGAACCGGGATGGCGATGCCGTAGCCGATCGACAGGCCGCCCTCCGGGATGGGGATATTGTTGGCCTCGGCGTATCGGCGGGCGATGGCACTCGGCCATTTGTAGGCGTTGAGCACGGCGGCGGCCCCGAGGATGCCGGCGAAGGCGACGGCGCCGAGCGTGATCTCGGCCCAGACGGGGCGGAGCGGGAAGTTGAACCGGCGCCGGCGCCTGCGCGCCAGCAGGAAGGAGAGCGCGACGGCGGTGCAGGCGACGATCGCCAGCACCCACGTCCATGTCTCGCCGAGAGAGCCGTCCGCCCCGCCGCCCATCAGGCGGAAGGTTGTGTCCATCGGCGCGACGGTGCGCCCGGAGGTCAGCCACCAAGCGCCGCCGCGCCAGATGAGCAGGCCGCCGAGCGTGACGATGAAGGCCGGCACCCCGAGATAGGCGATGATGGCGCCCTGCAGGCCGCCGATGACGACGCCGACGGCAACGCCCGCAAGCGTCGCGATCAGCCAGTTGAACGGGCCCTCGAAACCGAGGAGCGGTGGCAGGAACTGCACCTGCGTCACCGCCATCACCATGCCGGTGAAGCCGAGGATGGAGCCGACCGACAGGTCGATGTTGCGCGTCACGATGACGAGCACCATGCCGGTGGACATCACCGCAATCGACGCCGTCTGAACCGAGAGGTTCCAGAGATTGCGCGGCGTCAGAAAGACGCCGCCCGACATCACGTGGAAGACGAGCCAGATGACGAGGAGGGCGCCCAGCATGCCGAGCATGCGGGTATCGATCTCGGTCGCGCGTATGAGCCGCGCGAGGGCGCTCCCGCCTGTACCGGGGCGCTCCCCGACTTTCGAAGCCGTCGTGTCGCTCATGGCCGATCCTCCCATGCGCATTGTCCGGCGCGTTCACGCCGCAGGGCAGAAAGAGGGGCCGACCGAACCGGACGGCCCCGTCCCGCAGCGATCAGTCGCAGGCCGGCACGGAGCCGGGCGAGACGCCCTGGCAGACGACGTCCTTCGTCACCCAGCCGGACTCGATGATGGTGCCGAGGTTTTCCTGGGTGATCGGCACAGGCGTGAGGAAGAGCGACGTCATCTCCACGCCGTTCGGCCCGCCGTTGAAGGTTGTCACCCCCTCGATCTCGTCCATCGCCGTGCCGTCGGCGAGCTGGAGAGCGATCTCGGCTGCCTCCCGGCCAAGCTCACGCGAGTCCTTCCACACCGAGACGGTCTGCGTGCCGCGTGCGATGCGGTTGAGCGCGGCGTGGTCGGCGTCCTGTCCGGAGACGGGCACGGCACCCGCCAGCCCCTGCGCCTCGAGGGCGGCGACGGCGCCGCCGGCCGTGCCGTCGTTGGCGGCGACCACGGCGTCGACCTCGTTGTTGTTGGCCGTCAGGAACTGTTCCATGTTGGCCTGCGCGTTTTCCGGCAGCCAGCCGTCCGTATAGGCCTCGCCGACATTGACGATTTCGCCGGAATCGATCTTCGGCTGGAGGACTTCCATCGCGCCGGAGAACAGGAAGTCGGCGTTCGGGTCGGCCGACGAACCTTTGATGAAGACGTAGTTGCCGGAGGGCGCGACGGCTTCCACCGAGCGCGCCTGGATGCGGCCAACTTCCACGTTGTCGAAGGTGATGTAGAAGGCGTCGGCGTTCTCGATCAACCGGTCGTAGGCGATGATCGGGATACCGTTGTTGGCGGCGTTCTCGACAGCCGGACCGATGGCCGAAGAATCCTGAGCAAGGACGATGAGCGCATTGGCGCCTTGGCTGATGAGGCTTTCCACGTCGGTGAGCTGCTTGGCCGCCGAGGATTGCGCATCGGCCGAGATGTAGCGAGCACCCGCTTCCTCGAGCGCGGCACGGATCGCCGCCTCGTCGGTCTTCCAGCGCTCTTCCTGGAAGTTCGACCAGGACACGCCGACAACCAGCCCCTCCTGCGCCTTGGCCACGCCGGCCAGGACGAGAGAAAGGGCCACACCCGCAAGGGCGATCTTCATCGTCTTCATGACTTCCTCCCACGGCGCTGGCAGCGCGCCGAAAACCGTTGTGAAGGGCCCTCCAGCCCTCTCCGGCCTTTTATTCCAAGCCGGAGAAAAAATGGTGACAGACAACGCAACGCGTGTCAATCTCGCCTGCAACGGCCGAAAGAGCCCGTGGGGAAACGGATGATGCGATGCTGTCAAAGACCGATGCGGAGGCGGTCCGCCGCCAGAACCGCCGGCTCTCCATCGAGCATTTTCGGCGTGCTGGAGCCTCGACTCGTCGGCGCCTGAGCGAGGCGACCGGGCTGTCCTTTTCCGCGGCGTCCTCGATCGCGAGCGATCTCCTGCGCGAGGGGGTGCTCAGCGAGGACGAGGCGGCCGCGGTTCCCGCCAGGCGTGGGCGGCCCGAGTTCAGCCTTTCGCTTTCGCCCGCCCGCGCTCTTCTCGCCGCCGTGAAGGTGACTGTGGGCGAGGTCGCCGTCCATATCTGCGATTATGCGGGGGGGATCGTCGCCGCACGCTCCCGCGAGGCCGATCTTCTGGCGCTCGACGGGCCGGCGCTCGTTGATGCGGTGGAAGGTCTGATCGACGCAACGCTGGATGAAGGGAGGATCGCGCGGCTCGACCGGATCGTCGTCGCCGTGCAGGGCGTGACGGATTCGGCCAGCCGCCGGCTTCTCTGGTCGCCGATCCTCAAGGCGCGCGACACCGACATGGCGACCTCGCTGGAAGCGCGCTTCGCCGCGCCCGTGACCGTCGCCAACGATTGCGGGCTGATGCCGGAACGCTTCCGCTGGAGCGGGGAGATCGACGAGCCGGCCTTCGCCACGCTCTTCATCGGCTTCGGCGTCGGCATGGGGCTGAAGCTCTCCGGTTCGACCTTTCGAGGCGCGCGCTCTTCGGCAGTGGAGTTCGGCCACCTGAACCACATCCCGGGCGGGGAGCCCTGTCGTTGCGGCAATCACGGCTGCATCGAGGCCTATGCCGGCGACTATGCGATCTGGCGCGCGGCGCGCGGCGCCAACGCCCGCCATCTCGGCCATCGCGTCGACGAGATGGACATGGCGGAACTCGCACAGGCCGCACGTGCTGGAGAGCGACTTGCGCTTGCAGCCTACGAGCGGGCCGGGGAGGCGCTGGGTTATGGGCTGGGGCGCATGTTCACGCTGATCGATCCGGTGCCGGTTGCCTTCGTCGGCTCAGGCGCGGCCGCGATGGACCTTCTGGAGCCGGCCATCCGGCGCGGCATCGCCGTCAGCGCCATCGAGGGCATCGGCCGCGACACACCCTTCTTCGTCTTTCCCGATTCGGACGAGGTCCTGCTCGACGCTTCGCTTGCCTTCGGGCTGGCCGCGATCGACGACGAACTGGCCGGGGCGATCGCCCCAGCGGGACGCAACATGGGGGCGGAGGATGCCCCGGCACCACTCATGGGAGGAATGACATGACAGGCTTCTTCGAGCGTAGCGAACCGATCCGCTTCGAGGGGGAGGGCTCGCGCGACCCGCTGGCCTTCCGCCATTACGACAAGAACCGGCAGGTGATGGGCCGCACGATGGAGGAGCAGCTTCGCTTCGCCGTCTGCTACTGGCACTCCTTCACCTGGCCGGGCGGCGACCCGTTCGGCGGCGAGACCTTCCTGCGGCCGTGGATGCACGGCGACGATCCGCTGGCGCTCGCCAAGGCGAAGGCCGAGACGGCCTTCGACCTCTTCCGCGTGCTCGACGTGCCGTTCTTCACCTTCCACGATGTCGACGTCGCGCCGGAAGGCGCGTCGCTGTCCGAATCCATCGACAATCTGAAGGCCATTACGGACCTCTTCGAGGAGAAGATGGAGCGCGAGAAGGTCCGGCTCCTCTGGGGCACGGCCAACCTCTTCTCGCACCGTCGTTACATGGGCGGCGCGGCCACCAACCCGGACCCGGACGTCTTCGCCTATGCGGTGGGGCAGGTGAAGGCGGCGATGGATGCCACGCACCGGCTGAACGGCGAGAACTACGTGTGCTGGGGTGGACGCGAGGGCTACGAGACGCTGCTCAACACGCGCATGGGCCAGGAGCTCGATCAGCTCGGCCGCTTCCTGTCGATGCTCGTCGACTACAAGCACAAGATCGGCTTCACCGGGCCGATCCTGATCGAGCCCAAGCCCAAGGAGCCGACCAAGCACCAGTACGATTTCGACGTCGCGACCGTCTACGGCTTCCTCGAGCGACACGACCTGACGGCCGACGTGAAGCTGAACATCGAGCAGAACCACGCGATCCTCGCCGGCCATTCCTTCGAGCACGAAGTCGAGCTGGCCTACGCGCTCGGCCTCTTCGGGTCGCTCGACATCAATCGCGGCGACGATCTCCTCGGCTGGGACACGGACCAGTTCGCCATGAATCCCAAAGAGATGGCGCTGGTCTTTCACGAGGTTCTAAAGAACGGCGGCTTCACCACGGGCGGGCTGAATTTCGACGCCAAGATCCGCCGGCAGTCGATCGACCCGGACGATCTGATCGTCGCCCATGTCGCTTCGATGGACGCGTGCGCAAAGGCGCTTCTCGCTGCTGAGGCGATGCTGGCGGACAAGGCGCTGGAAGGCCCGCTCGCCGAGCGCTATTCGGGGTGGGACGGCGCGGAGGGCCGCGCGATCCTCGCCGGCGAGCGTACCCTGGAAGAGGTGGCCGCCCGCGCAGCTTCTCTCGATCCGCAGCCCCGTTCGGGCCGTCAGGAGCTTCTGGAGGGGGTCGTCGCCCGCTACGTCTAGGGCCTGACGCAGGATTCAAAGTGTCGGGGCGCCGTCGGCCGCAAGGGCGCACGGCGCTCTCTGTCATCAACTGGGAACGCAACGAATGGCATATTTTCTGGGGCTCGACCTCGGCACCTCCTCGCTGAAGGCGCTCCTGATCGACGTGGGTCAGGTCGTGGTCGCCAGCGCCTCGGCGCCGCTCACCGTCCAGCGCCCGCATTTCGGCTGGGCCGAGCAGGATCCGGTGACGTGGATCGAGGCGGTGAAGGCTGCTATCGGCGAGCTTCGTGCGAGCCACGCCGACGCGCTTTCGGCGGTCTCCGGCATCGGCCTTTCCGGCCAGATGCACGGGGCGACGCTGCTGGATGGCGAGGGGCGGGTGCTGCGGCCCTGCATCCTGTGGAACGACACCCGAAGCCATGCCGAGGCGGCCGAACTCGACGACGACGAGGCGCGAGGCATCACGGGCAACATCGTCTTCCCCGGCTTCACGGCGCCCAAGCTCGAATGGGTCCGGCGCAACGAGCCGGAAATCTTCGCCAAGACCGCGCGGGTGCTGCTTCCGAAGGACCATCTGCGCCTGTGGCTGACGGGCGAGGCGATCTCCGAGATGTCGGACGCTGCGGGGACGGCGTGGCTCGACACCGGTGCGCGCGACTGGTCGGACCGCATGCTCGAGCGCACTGGCCTCACGCGCGCCCACATGCCGCGTCTCGTCGAGGGGTCGGAAGCAGCCGGCGGGCTTCGCCCGGACGTCGCTCGCGAACTCGGCCTTCCCGCCGGCACGGTGGTGGCGGGAGGCGGCGGCGACAACGCGGCCTCGGCCTGCGGCGTCGGTGTCGTGCGGCCCGGCACGGGCTTCGTTTCGCTCGGCACGTCTGGCGTTCTCTTCACCGCTTCGGACGGCTACCGCCCGGTGCCGCAGACTGCGCTGCACACGTTCTGCCACGCGCTTCCGGGCCTGTGGCACCAGATGGGCGTCACGCTCTCGGCGGCCGGCTCGCTGGAATGGCTGGCAGGCG
Organism: Aureimonas mangrovi; assembly: GCF_014058705.1. Classification (NCBI taxonomy): domain Bacteria; kingdom Pseudomonadati; phylum Pseudomonadota; class Alphaproteobacteria; order Hyphomicrobiales; family Aurantimonadaceae; genus Aureimonas; species Aureimonas mangrovi. Next base: position 2,410,160 of record NZ_CP059692.1, on the reverse strand, counting down.
TCGTCGGGGCGCGCCCGGCCGAGCTTTCGGCGGAGGCCGGCGAGGAGCTTGTCGAGCCCTCGCGGTTGCTCTTCCTGCCCTACCTTTCGGGCGAGCGCACGCCGCACAACGATGCCGCCGTGCGTGGCGCATTCCTGGGCCTTTCCGCGGATACGACGCGCGCCCAGATGGCGCGTGCGGTAATGGAGGGCGTCGCCTTCTCGATGCGCGACTGCCTCGACGCGGCCGGCGGGCCTCACGGGGTGGAAAGCTTCGTCGCGGTGGGGGCCGGCGCGCGCTCGGCCCTGTGGCTGAGGATGCTGGCGGCCGCGCTCGACACGACGATCGTTCTGCCGGCGGAAGGCGATTTCGGCGCCGCATTCGGTGCCGCGCGCCTCGGGCTCATCTCGGCGACGGGCCGCGATCCTGCGGAAATCATCACCATGCCGCCCGCCGCCCGAAGCATCGACCCGGACAAGGCGATGGTTGAGGCCTTCGGCGCCGCGCACCGGCGCTATCGCGAAGCCTATCCGGCGCTGCGCGCGCTGAGTGCCTGAAGCAGCGCGGAACCGACATGCGAAAAGGCCCGGCGGAGCGATCGGCCGGGCCTCCTGCTTTTGCGGAACGAGGGCGCCAGACGCCCCTTCCGGCAGCTTACTGGGCCGGCGCGGCCTCGGCCGGCGCATCGCTGGCGCCGGTGTCCCCGGCATCGGCCGGCGTCGTCGGCTCAACTGTGCTCTCGGCGGTCTCGACATAGTCGTAGGCGCCGTTCTGCCATTCGTAGACGACGTAGCCCGGCAGGGTCACGTCGCCGATGTCGTCGAACTGCAGGTCGCCGATCACCGTCTGGAACGAGCCTTCGTTGAGCGCTTCCACCACCGGTTCGAAATCGGTGGTGCCGGCTTCGTTGGCGGCCTGTGCCCAAGCCTGGATCGCGGCATAGGTGTAGAGCGCGTAGCCCTCGGCAGACTGACCCTTGGCCTCGATCTTCTCGACGACGGGCGCGGCGACCTCGTTGCGGCGCGGATCGGGCGAGAAGGTCATCAGCGTGCCTTCGCCGGCGTCACCCGTGATCGACCAGTATTCGTCTGAAACGAGCGCGTCGCCGGACATGATCGTCGCTTCCATGCCCTGTTCCTGCATCTGGCGTGCGATCAGCCCGGCCTCGGTGTGGTAGCCGCCGATATAGACGAGGCCCACATCCGCCTGGTTCATGCGGGTGACAAGCGCGGTGTAGTCGCGTTCGCCGGCCGTGTAGGCCTCGACGAGGGTCGGCTCCTTGCCGGCCGCGCGCAGCACGCGCTCGGTCTCGGCGGCGAGACCGGCGCCGTAGGCGGTGCGGTCGTTCAGGATGGCGACGTTGGTGTCGGCGAAGTTCTCGGCGATGTAGGCACCGGCGACTTCGCCCTGCTGGTCGTCACGACCGCATACGCGGAAGATGCCGTCGCCGGGGCGCTCCTCGGTATAGGCCGGATTGGTCGAGGCGGGCGAGATTTCAATGATGCCCTCGTCGGCGTAGACCTGGCTGGCCGGGATCGACGAGCCCGAGCAGAAATGCCCGATCACGACGGGCACGCCTTCGGAGGCGAACTGGTTGGCAACGGCCACTGCCTGACGCGGATCGCAGGCATCGTCGCCGATCGAGATGCGCAGCATCTCCCCGTTCACGCCGCCCGCCTCGTTGATGTCCTCCACGGCCTGCTCGGCGCCGGTGCGGAACTGTTCGCCGAAGGTAGCGTACTGCCCCGTGATCGGGCCGGCGACGCCGATCGTGATGTCGGCCAGCGCCGCTCCGGACAGACCGAGATTGAGGGCCACACTGGCCAGAAGCACTTTCTTCATGACGACCTTCCCGTTTGTTGAGAGCGCGCTGCCGCAGCGTTCTGCCTGCCGATTGGGCGCGGCGCACAAGTGATTAAAGACTAGGATCGAAGCGAAGGGGAAGGGGGCGGCGAAGATTCTTTTCGCCGCTTTGCAGCACGAAGTTGACGGCTCAGCGAACCGGCGCGCCGTCGCTGTCCCGCAGGACGCCGTACTGCCCGCTAAGCTGGCGCGCGCGGGTCACCTGCCGACCGAGCGCGGCGAAGGCGAAGAGCACGACAAAGTCGATGACGGCGTAATAGAGCGCGGTGCCTGCCGTCTCGAACGGCAGGAAGAATGTGCCGTCGAACAGGCTGAAGTGGAAGAAGCGCGCGGCAATCGTCAGGAGCAGGGTATAGAAGATCGTCAGGCCCCAGCCGTTCCAGGTCAGCGCGGTGGAGCGGCCGATCATGTAGGCAAGGGCACCGCCGAGCACGACGGTGACGATCAGGAACTCCGTGATCGAGACTTCCCACAGCAACGCGTTTTCGGGCTGCATCAGTGGTGGCCTCCTTCCAGATAGGCCGCGCGAACCTCCTCGCGGGCCAGAAGCTCGCGGCCCGCGCCGCTCATGGTGATCGAGCCGTTGACCATCACGTAGCCGCGATGGGCGAGGCGCAGCGCGTGGAAGGCGTTCTGCTCGACGAGAAAGACAGTCAGCCCCTCGTTGCGGTTGAGCTCACGCACCGCCTCGAAGATCTGCTTCACGATCAGCGGGGCAAGGCCGAGCGAGGGCTCGTCGAGGAGAAGGAGCTTCGGCCGGCTCATCAGCGCACGGCCGATGGCGAGCATCTGTTGCTCGCCACCCGAAAGCGTGCCGCCGCGCTGCGTGGCGCGCTCCTTCAGGCGCGGGAAAAGATCGAAGACGCGTCTCAGGTCTTCGTCGAAATGGTCCTGTCCGATGAGCGTCGTGCCCATCTGCAGGTTTTCGAGAACGCTCATGCGAGGGAAGATGCGCCGCCCTTCCGGCGACTGCGCGATCCGCCGCGTCATGATCTCGTGGGTCGGCAGGTTGGTGATGTCCTCGCCGCGATAGACGATCTGCCCGGTGCGCGCGCGCGGATTGCCGCACAGCGTCATCATCAGCGTCGACTTGCCGGCGCCGTTCGCCCCGATCAGCGTGACGATCTCGCCTTCGTTGACGTCGAGGTCGACGCCGCGAAGCGCCTGGATCTTGCCGTAGAAGGTCTCGACGCCGCGGATCGAGAGAAGGGGCGTGGCGGTGGCCGGCGCCGGCGTTTGGGGGAGCGCGCTCACGAGGCGTCTCCCCGGTCGGCGGACGGAAGGTTCGCGCTCGCGATGGCCGCGTCGATCTCACCCTTCTCCAGCTTCTCCTCCACCTCGTCCACTTCCTCGTCGTCGACGCCGAGATAGGCCGCGATCACGCGCGGATCGGCCCGCACGCTATCGGGCGTGCCGTCGGAAATCTTCTTGCCGTAGTCGAGCACGACGATGTGGTCCGAAATCTCCATGACGACGCCCATGTCATGCTCGATGAGGAGGATCGAGACGCCGTCCCGGTCCCGGATGGAACGCAGGAGTTCGTTGAGCTCGCTCGATTCGCGCGGGTTGAGGCCCGCCGCCGGCTCGTCGAGGCAAAGCAGTTCGGGCGCGGTGCACATGGCGCGCGCGATCTCGAGGCGGCGCTGGTCGCCGTAGGACAGATCGGCGGCCGGATCGTCGGCGCGCTCGATGAGGCGCGTGCGCTTCAGCCAGTCGATCGCCAGGTCATGCGCAGCCTCGCGCGCGCGGCGGTAGCCGGGCAGGCCGAACAGCCCGGCGAAGGTCATGCCGGATGCCACCATCAGCTTGTTGTGCTGGGCCACGAGAAGGTTCTCGAACACCGTCATGCCGCCGAAGAGGCGGATGTTCTGGAAGGTGCGCGCGACGCCCGCTTTATGGGTGATGCGAAAGTCCGCCATGCGCTCAAGGAGGAACACCTCGCCGCCATCGGCCTTGGCGCTCTGGCGCCCGCTGCCGGTGAGTTCGCGCACGGCCGCCTCGCCGATGCCGCGCCCGCGGCGCAGCGCGATGCGCCCCTCCGTCGGCTTGTAGAAGCCGGTCACGCAGTTGAACACCGTGGTCTTGCCGGCGCCGTTCGGGCCGATCAGGGCGGTGATGTCACCGCGACCGACCGAGAAGGACAGGTCGTCGATCGCCGTCAGCCCACCGAAACGCATCGTCAGGCGCTCGACGGTGAGAAGTGGATCGTTCTCCCAGCCGGGCGCGGCGGAGGAGGGGGCGGCGGGGGGCATCGTAGCGTGTTCGCTCATCGTCAGTGCCCTTCGCCCTGCGCCACCATGTCGGCACCGATCTGCTTCTTCTCCTTGTAGACGGCCGAGGGCGTTCGCGAGGAAACGAGGCCGCGCGGTTTCCACACCATGATCGCCACCATCGCGAGGCCGAAGATCAGCATGCGATACTGCGCGGGATCAAAGCCCGAGCCGAAGATCTGCTGCAGGAAGCCGAGATTGCGCAGAAGCTCGATGCCGCCGATCATCACGATCGAGGCGACGACGACGCCAATCTGCGAGCCGAGCCCGCCGAGGACGACGATGGCGAGGATGATCGCCGACTCAAGGAAAGTGAAGCTCTCCGGTGAGATGAAGCCCTGGCGCGTGGCGAAGAACGAGCCCGCGAAGCCGCCGAACATGGCGCCGGTGGCGAAGGCCGTCAGCTTGACGTTGGTGGTGTTGATGCCGAGCGAGCGGCAGGCGATCTCGTCCTCGCGCATCGCCTCCCAGGCCCGCCCGATCGGGAGCTTGCGCAGGCGCAGCGTCACGAAGTTGGTGACCAGGGCGAGCGCGAGGATGATGTAGTAGAGGTATATGAAGCGGTGGATCGAAGAGGGTTCGAGCCCGAAATAGTCGGCGAAGGAGCCTTCGCCGCGCCCGAACTCGAGGCCGAAGAAGGTGGGGCGGGGGATGCCGAGAAGGCCGTTCGGACCGCCGGTGAACTCGGCCCAGTTGAGAAGCACGACGCGGATGATCTCGCCGAAGGCGAGCGTCACGATGGCCAGATAATCGCCGCGCAGGCGCAGCACCGGAAAGCCGAGGATGACGCCCCACATCGCCGCGAAGAGCCCCGCCATCGGCAGGCAGACCCAGAAGCCCAGGTCGAAATTGATCGCCAGAAGCGCGAAGGAATAGGCGCCGACGGCGTAGAAGGCGACGTAGCCGAGGTCGAGCAGCCCCGCCAGACCCACCACGATGTTCAGGCCCCAGCCGAGCATGATGTAGGTCAGGATCAGGATCGCGAGGTCGATGAGATAGCGCTCGCGCGCCGGCAGGATCGTGCCCACGAGGAACGGGAAGCTCAGTGCTATGAGCAGGAACACGATGCCGAGCGTGCGCGAGACGAGGCTGGAGACCTTCGCGGCGCGGGCGGCATCCTTCGTCTCGCGCTCGCGGCGCTGGAACAGCGGCCCGGTGCGCTGGAAGACGAAGTAGCTCAGCACGAACCGCCCGAGGAAGGCGATGGCGATGGCGGTGATCCACAGTTCCCAGCGCGCGTAGATCGTCAGCCCGCGCGAGGCCGTCTCGGTGCGCGTGGCAAGGAAGAAGAAGGTGAGACCGGCGACGAGGAGGGCGGTCAGGACGGATTCGCGAAGCGCCTTGCCGAGCCGGCTCGCCGCCGGCTTGGCGGGGGCGGAGGGCGGCTCGCCGCCCATCGCGCTCGCCAGCGTCTCGCGTTCGATCTCGGCCCCTTCGGGGCGGGTGTCGAGGGCCTGGGTCGTCGACATCGGCTCAGACCTTCTCGACCTGCGGGCGGCCGAGAAGGCCGGAGGGAAGGAAGATCAGCACGATCGCGAGGATCGAGAACGCCGCGACGTCCTTGTACTCGACCGAGAAATAGCCCGACCAGAACGTCTCGATGAGCCCGATAAGGAGCCCGCCGAGCATGGCGCCGGGCAGCGAGCCGATGCCGCCGAGGACGGCCGCCGTGAATGCCTTCACGCCGGCGAGGAAGCCGATGTAGAAGTCGATCACCCCATAATAGAGCAGGTACATGATGCCCGCGACAGACGCGAGCGAGGCGCCCATGATGAAGGTGAGCGAGATCGTGCGGTCGACGTTGACGCCGAGAAGCGAGGCCATCTTGGCGTCCTGCTCGCAGGCCCGCTGCTGGCGCCCCAGCGAGGTCCTGGCGATCAGAAGCGAGAAGCCCGTCATCAGGACGAGGGTCGTCACGATGATGACGATCTGCATGTAGGAAATCTGCGCCCCGTCGGTGATCTGGATCGCGCCCTGGACCTGCGGCGGCAGCGGCTTGACGCGCGCGCCCTGCGTGACCTGCACGAAATTCTGCAGGAAGATCGACATGCCGATGGCGGTGATCAGCGGAGCGAGGCGGAACGAGCCGCGCAGGGGCCGGTAGGCGACGCGCTCCACCGTCCAGCCCCACATGGCGGTGAACAGCATCGCCACGATCAGCATCACGAGCAGCACCAGCGGCAAGAAGGTGAGGCCGAGCATGGCTATGATGACGAAGGTGGACAACGCGATGAACGAGCCGAGCATGAAGATTTCGCCATGGGCGAAGTTGATCATGCCGATGATGCCGTACACCATCGTGTAGCCGATCGCGATCAGCCCGTAGATGGAGCCGAGCGTCACGCCGTTGATGAGCTGCTGGATGAAATAGTCCATGAAGGCGCTGATCCCCCCGGTCGCCGGACGGGCGGGCGCTGGCAGCCGCCGCGTTTCAAGGCATGATCGAATGTTTAGCAATCGTTCTGGTCGCTGCCAATCCTCGCCTCGGCGCGCCGGTGGATAATGAACCGGAATGAGGTGCGCGGCGGGCTGCCGTCATGGATGATGAAAAGGCCGCTGCTCTCCGGGTCTGTTAACGAGCGGGCGGACGGGTTATCTTTCAATGAGTTTGGAAAGATTCTAAGACTGCCGCCGGAAAGCGTGGAGAGAGAGAAGACATGCGCCTCACGCGTCAGACGAACTACGCGATCAGGATGCTGATGTATTGCGCGGCCAATCCGGGGCGCCTGAGCCGCGTCGGGGAAGTGGCCGCTGCCTATTCGGTGTCGGAACTGTTCCTGTTCAAGATCCTGCAGCCGCTCGTCGAGGCCGGTTTCGTGGAGACGGTGCGCGGCCGCAACGGCGGCATTCGCCTTGCCCGGCCCGCCGCCGAGATCACGCTGCGCGAGGTGGTGATCGTCACGGAAGAGAGCTTCAACCTCGCCGAGTGCTTCGAGACCGGCACGGAATGCCCGCTGATTGACGCCTGTGCGCTGAACGCCGCGCTGCGTCAGGCGCTGGAGGCGTTCCTCTCGGCACTCGGCGGTCACACGATCGCCTCGCTCGTGGGTGGCAGCAACTCGATCCGCCACCGGTTGGGGCTCGACGAGATCGAGGGTCTCGAGCCTGTTGCCGGTAAGCGAAAGGCGACGAGCCTCGCACAGGCGAAGGTTGCCTGAAACACGACCGCGTCTGCCGCGCGTGGGCTTGAAAACGGAAGAGCCCGCCGGATCGGCCGGCGGGCTCTTTTCGCGTACGCGCGCGGCGCGTTGTCAGTTGGCGTATTCGCCGGCCTGCTCGATCAGCGGCCGCCAGAACTCGATCTGGCTCTCGTACTGGTTCTTGAGGGATTCGCGCGTCGCGTCCTCGAGGGGCACGGGCGCGGTCCCGAGCTCGTTGAAGCGTGCCAGTACCGTCTCGTCCTGCAGCGCGACCTGAAGCGCGGAGCTCAGCGTCTCGATCCGGTCCTCGGGCGTGCCGGCAGGGACGTAGATGCCGTGCCAGACGCCGACCTCGAAGCCCTCCAGCCCCTGTTCGAGCGCCGTCGGGACGTCCGGAAGCTGCGGGATCCGCTCGGCCGTCGCGGTGGCGTAGGCCTTGACCGAATTGTTGCTGACCGGCGGAATGGCGTTCGTGGTCTGATCGCACAGAAGATCGACCTGCCCGCCCATGACGTCGGTCATCGCCGGTCCCGTGCCGGGATACGGCACGGTGGTCAGCTGCTCGCCGATCGCCTGCATGAACAGCATTCCGCAGATGTGCGAGACGGCGCCGGGGCCGGCATTGGCGAGCAGCGTTTCATCGGGGTTCTCGCGCGCCATCTGCAGGAGCTGCTCGAAGTTCTCGGCCGGATAGTCCGGGCGCGAGACGAGCAGCATGGGAACGGTCGTGACCTGGCCGACATAGTCGAACGCGGTCAGCGGATCGTAGGGCAAGGATCGGTAGAGCGTGGCGCTCGTCGCGATGCCGAGATGGTGGATGAGCATGGTGTAGCCGTCCGGCTCGGCCTGGGCGAGGCGCCCGGAGGCCAGCGTGCCGCCGGCGCCGGCCGCGTTCTCCACGAGCACCTGCTGGCCGAGCTCGCGGCTCATCACTTGCGCGACGAGACGCGCGACGACGTCCGTCGGGCCGCCGGCCGAGAAGGGCACCAGCATCGTCAGCGGCTGTGTCGGGTATTCCTGGGCCGTGGCCGGTGCGACGAGAAAGCTCGCCGCGACCAATGCTGCCGCGATCTTCAGTTTCATCTAAAGAGTCCTCCCAACTCCATTGTGCGCCGGAAGCATTGCATTGCGTCAGCTGCCTGCGCAAGAGCGGCGTCGGGGCGGGGATACGCTCTGCCCGCTGCGCGCGGCCAGGCATGGTGAAAACCGTGGCGGATGCCCTTGTATCACGGACGCGACGTGATGCTGGAGGCGCCGTGGAGAGGTGGCCGAGTGGTTGAAGGCGCTCCCCTGCTAAGACACGATTTCATCGCCCAAGAAACTGATATTGCTGCATTCGGGGCGACGGAATGAGCGGGCAGATGCGTCCGTCTGCCCGCCCAATCGTGTCAGGCCCGCGTTCGGCTCCGTGTGCCGGTAAGGGCGCTCGCCGCAATCACGTCACCGACATCGGGCGCGAGTATGCCGGCACGCCGGGCAAACCGCTCGAATGCGCTGCGCACGGTCTCAGCCTCTACGCGGTGATCCATCGCCGCGAGGCACGCCTTCCTCGCCATGCTGTGGGCCGGATCATTCCGGTGCCCCGGCATTTCTGACAAGAACGTATAGGCTTGGAAGACGGATTTGATCTCGCGCGGAATGCCGAGACCAGCAAAGACCCGAACGGGCTCTTCAAAAGCGTTGTGCTCCATCTTGGACTCCCTCTGAGCATGAAACGGAACGGCGCAATTACGCGGAAGAGGGAAGAAGGTTCCCGCTGTGGGAAGGAGGCTGCGTGAACGCCTTTGCCGCCTTAGATGATCGGTCGTCGCCGGAGCGAGGCAGATCAGGCCGCCCGAGGCGCTCCGCTCTTTAGGACAAGACCTTTCGTTACGAATGTGGCGCTTTGCGTCTTCAGGGCTCGCTCTGGCGAGCCTTCGTCTTTCTGGAACATCTCTGCCATCCGCTCACTTCCTCTCGACAGCCAGAGGAGGCAGAAGTGTCAGAGACCAATCCAGTCACCCAGAACCCGAATGAGAAGCTGCCGGACGGAGAGCCGCTGGATCCGGAGGTCATCGTGCCCGAGGATGATGCGGGCATCGAAGATGAGGACGACGGGGACGACGATGTGGATGAGACGTCAGCCGGCGGCCTGAACGAAATCGGTTCGGGCAAGACTGATGAGCGGAACATCATCTAGCCGATAGGCAATGAGAGGGCGGACGCCAGAACGGGGCTTTCGCCCTCTTAGAGGGCTCGCTTCGGCGGGCCTCTTATCGTTTGGGGGAACGCGTTCGCTTGCAGCGCCGTTCGCAGCGGATGGCAAACGATCCTCATAGTGTGAGCGATATTCTCGACGAGCTGAAGAAGGCGGCCGATCGCGGCGAAAGCGTCTCTTTGGGGGATGTTACGGAGGCGTTCGGCAGCCGAAGCTACGGTCCTTTTCTCATGCTGCCAGCGCTTCTGGAGATTTCACCCATTGGCGGTATCCCCGGTGTGCCAACGGTTCTTGCGGCCATCGTCGTCCTTTTCGCGGGCCAGATGGCGTTCGGTCGAGAGCACCTGTGGCTGCCGGGATGGATCGAGAAGCGAGCAGTCTCATCGCAGCGTGTGAGGAAGGCCGCGGATAAGGTCCGACCGATCGGCGACTGGATGGACCGCTGGTTTCACGGCCGTTTGCCAATGCTGACGAGTCGGCCTTTTGAGTTGGGCGCCGCGATCGCGTGCATCTTGCTGGCGCTGACAGTGCCGCCCCTTGAGTTCCTGCCGTTCGCGAGCACGGCACCTATGGCCGCCATTGCGGCTTTCGGCTTGGCGCTCCTCGTTCGCGACGGCCTTCTGATGATAGTCGCTTACGGGATGACCGTGATGGCAATTGGGGCCGGCATCGGACTGTGGAGTTCAGGCCGCTAGGGTAGAGTATAGAGTACGGCAGTCAGCCCGCTGCATTCATCCGGCCCGTCCTGACAAAGGCATGTGTGTCATGCACATACCCACCGCCATGCCGGTGAGACGAGGAGAGGAAGCCGATGTTTCGCGTTCCTCTTTTATCTGTTCAGATGGACTTCGTTTCAGTGGATGCTAGTTCTTCTCCGAACAGGAGAGCATTCCATGGGAATTCCGAACAGTCGCGCCTACCGCGAGCAGGCAATCGAGGAAGAGGCGAAGGCACGATCCTCGCCGCTTCCACAGGTTCGCCAGCGGTCGTCGCGTGCTGCGGCAGCTTGGCATGTCATGGCCGACCAAGCCGAACGTACCGAGGCAGAGCGTGTAAAGCGGGATTCACCAAAAGCCACAGTCGTCCTTGGGGGTCATGAATAAGCCTTATTCGCAAAGGATAAGGCGGTTGTGCAGCGCTTCCCCCAGCAGAGTGGTTGAGGCGCGCAGGCTCGAAGTTTCGTCCGACCACGGATGTACTGGCGAGTTGAGATAACGAGCCGCACGCGCTGGAGCCGTTGGGTGAGATCCCCAGCGGCTTTTTCGTGTCAGGTCCCATTCTTCCTGACGCGGCCCCTCAGAAGGCGGCAAACGGCGCCCGGCCTTTCACAGCCCCCGCGGCAGCTAGACCTCACCAAGGAACCATACCAAGCGTCAGCGCTTCCATTCCATGACCATGGAGGAAGCCAGCATGTCTGAGATCGACAGGACCGCATCGGACGGCGCCGAGTTCCGCGATGACGGGTCGAAGATCGCCACTGAACGCGATCCATCCGGCGAGACGGAAACGGAGCACAGGCGCCGCGAGCAGAGCAAGCTCCCCAACGGCGGCCTATCGCCGGATTACGTAGACGAGGAGCGTGAAGGAGACGACGCATCGCCATTCCCGCGGACGCCCGAATAGCGGCGCCGAGTTCGGCGAAACTCCAACGCGAAGGAAACGATCATGTCCAAAGTCGGCCAGAACCCGAACGATAAGCTTCCTGACGGAAAGCCGCTGGAGCCGGATCGCGTCGTCTCCGAGGACGACGCTGGGTCGGCGGAGATCGAAAAAGAAGTACAAGACGAGCGAGCCGCTGACGGCGGGTCGGACGAAGAGGCGTTACGTCGGGCCGACGGCGACGAAGAACAACCGGGACTGGCGTAGCTCCCAAGTCCGGTTCCTGGCTTCGCAGCATGAGAACGGGGCTCGGCCCCATCGGTTGGCTGCGATGTAAGCAGTCCGCGTGTCCGGTCGTAACGACAGAACTACTCGACGCGCTCCAAAACGATCCCGCCGTCTGCGTCGTCGTCGATCACGTCGTCCGGGCTGTGGCTCGCCACAGGCGGTGAGGAAAAGGGCAGGTGCCGCACAACCGAGGCTGCGCCTACCATGCGTCACCGTCAGCGCCCGCAAGGTCGGGTCCCCACACGCCTACAGGGTCACTCCGGCCATGTGAGCCGCAATGATAAAGAGCGCAAACCCGAGGATGAGGAACAGGCCGGGATCGCGATGCGGAGGCGTGTCGTCTTCCATGGTCCTGGAACTAACATCGGGGGCTCGGTGGTGTTATGCGTCAAACGACGTAGACGGGTCGCTGTGAGGCGGCCCTCGCTGAAGCAAGGTGACATAAGAGTGTAAAATCGGAGACCCGACACGCGCCGCGCCTTCGGGTCATCTGCCGTGGTGGTGCAGGATCCCTCCAATGCCCGGCCCATGCCGTTCATCCTGAGTTTGCGCGCCAAGCTTACGTTAAGCTAGAAGCGCCTGAACGCAGGGGGGGCGAAAGAGGATGCTGGGGCTTTCGCCGACGCAATCGATGGCGTTGATCGGGCCGAGCGTCCTGCTGGTTTTCAGCGGCGCCTTCGTTGGTGCGTGGCTTCTCGAGAGGCGACACGCGTACCTGCTCATTCTTGCAGCCGCCTGTGTGCTCTTCTCTTCGGGCGCGGTGATGCAGATCGTGCAATGGCCGCCGACGACTGCACCCAATGCGGTGCTTTCGGGTCTTTCGTATACGCTGGCAGTCGTAGCCGCCGCAGAGGCGATCCTGCGCAGGTCGGGAAAGTCGCTCGGGCTCGGCTGGCAAATCGCCGGCGTCGGCGGCATCACGGCGCTGCTTTGGTATTTCGCCTACGTTTCTCCGCATCTCCTGACGCGCGTCTACGTCCAGAACTTCGGTTACGGCCTGATCCTCTTCGTTGCTGCGGTAAAGCTTGCGCGCGTCCCGCGCACGCGCGTCGTCGACGCCGCGCTGTTCTGGACGCTTCTGCTGTTCGCCATCCACTTTTTCCCTCGCACGGTGCTGACCATCGGATGGACGGCTCCAGGCACTGTGGGGGAGTTCGGAGTTTCTCCATTCTGGCAGGCCCTGCAACTCTCAATGGCGGTATTGGGGAGTGCGCTGGCGTTGGTTCTGTTGGCGGCGGCCATCGCCGACGTTCTCGATGACCTGCGAACGGAACGGGACAAGGATCGCCTGACAGGCGTCCTCAACCGCGGCGGCTTCGAGGATCGGATCCGCCGGATGACATGCGACCCAAGGATCGACCGCTATGCCCTGATCCTGTGCGACCTCGACCACTTCAAACGCATCAACGACACCTATGGCCACGCCATAGGCGATGAGGTGCTAGCCCGGTTCGGGGCCATCCTGGGCAACCTGGTCGATCCCGCTGCCGTGACGGGCCGCATCGGAGGGGAGGAGTTTGCAATTGTCCTTCCTCGAGGCTCGACCGACGATGCTCTGAAGGTCGCGTCGGCGATCAGGAGCATCCTCGCTGCCGAGGCTTTTTCGTCTCGGCCTACCGAGTTCCGTGTCACCGCCAGCTTCGGCGTGGCAGAGTCGCAGCCAGGGCTGCTTTTCGAGGACGTATTTCTCGCGGCCGACCGCCGGCTCTATCGCGCGAAGTCTGAAGGGCGTGATCGGGTCATCGCGAGCGCAGAACCGGTAGCGTCAGAGGTCTGAGGCGCAGGCGGTGGTGCAGCCCGCATTACTCAAACCTCACGCCTCGCCTTCCTCCCGCACCTTCCGCCCCTTCTCTGTCAGCCGGACCCAGACCTGACCGCCGCGGCCTTCGTCGGCGACCACCAGCCCCATCCGCACCATCGCCCCGACGTCGAGATTGTCGATCGGGCGCAGGTCGCCGATCTCCTGGCCGACGCTGTCCTCGCGATCGAATCCGTCGTCGAGCTTGATCATCAGTCGGATCTGCGCGGGGGAAAGGTCGGTCAGGCGGGTCATCGAATGATGCACATGTCGACGAACTTGTCGCACGGCCAAGGCTCGCCGAACGGATGGCCGCAGCCGGCAAGCATGATCGAGACGAGGAGGAGGGAGGCGATGCGGGCGATCAAAATCGACCCTCCTCGTAAAGCCGCTGTCCATCCGGCGTCAGGCGGACGACCGCGAGCATCCCCGTTTCTTCGTCATATTGTATCAGGTTCCGAGCTTTCAGGATCTCCAGGAATGCCGCCATCTCGGCGGGAACGAGATTGACGCATACATCCTCCCTCGCGGCCCACTGTAGTACTTTGATCGCGCCAGGCGACAGGTCTTTTAGCCTCTCAGGCATTCATATCCCCTTCTCGCGGACACCGCTTTCGCTCAACCTTCCTCGCCCGCGTTCCGGCGGCCAGCCGCAGCATCTTCCACACGGGCTGACCAGCCGTCCATAGAGCTGCATCCTCGCCGGAGATGTCTGTGTGCCCATCCGCGACCGCATACCCTCCGACCCGTCCGCCATCGGCATCGCCGAGCTGAGCTTACTCGCGTCCGATCCGGTCCTGATGCGGCGGTTCCTCGATCTATCCGGCTACGAGACGGACCAAATCCGTGCCGAAGCCGAGAAACGGCCCTTCTTCGTCGCGCTCATCGACTTCATCCTGGCGCATAGCCGACCGTGATACAGTTCACCAGCTTCGCCGGGATCGATCCGGCGGCGGTGGAGCAGGAGAGGGAGGCGTTGGCGGCGGAATGAAGTTGGGCGCGAGTATGGTCCGGTTACTGAGTATGACGATCGTCATGTTCGTTGGCGGTATCGACACGTCCGGTTCTTCCAGCGTGTTATCGCTTCAGGCCTGCGAGAGCCTCGAAAGAGCAGCTATGGAGAGGATCATTCAAAAGGAGTTTGACCGGCGCGAGACTTGGCGGGTGGCGAAGTCTGATCCTGGCGCGAGCGTTTATGTCACCGACGCGTGGTTCCAGAATAACATCCCGGGATGGACTATCCGTTTCGATGCGCGTGGAGCTCAGGGAGCAGTCCATATGGCGGCGACGGTCACCTGCAGTATGCATATCGAGTTCTCAATTCGCCGTCCGAGCTAAGGCGCTAACTCGCGGCCGGTTCGCTACGCATTTCTCAACATCCCCGCCGGCAGCTCGCCGTGCCGCGCCAGCACTACCGGCTCCTCCAACACTTCGCCCGTGTCCACCGTCTGCGCTCGGCCGTCGCGCTCGGCGCGTGCGACGGCCGCCTGCGCGGACGGGAATTCCATCTGATGGCCGGCGATGAGCTCGCGTGGGCTCGTTTGTTCTCGGTCGGTTCCGTTTCGAGCCGTGATGAGACGTCGAGGACACCTCGGCCGAGATCCAGTGCATCTGCCCGGAAACTATGCCAGAAAGCCTTGCATCACGAGGCCATTCTGATATTCGACCTCTCGACGGAGAGGTGGCCGAGTGGTCGAAGGCGCTCCCCTGCTAAGGGAGTATACCGGAGACGGTATCGTGGGTTCGAATCCCATCCTCTCCGCCAGATGATCCTATAAGTCACTCCCTTTGTTTGTTTTTCCGGCTCGGATGGGGCGATCCCCTGCTTGATCCCCTACCGCCGCTGCCTGCGTCATTCCTCGGGCTCGATGAACTCGCCGGCCCATAGGCCGCGCTTTGCCCGGCGAGCCTCAAGCTCCTCCTCGGCCTAGGCGCTGCTGAGTATCTGGCGTGGTCTATGACCCAACCGGTCTGCCTATCGCCGCCGTAACGCAATGGGTTGATTGAGTTCCCTACCAGGTCGAAGGACAGCCAAACCGTCTGTGCAAAGCGCTGAGGCAAGGTTCGGTTAACCATACTTGTTTCGAATGCGCCTCATCGCGCGGGCGCTGCTGTCTCTTGCTTGGAAGAGAGCGGGTTTGCCGAAGGAGCGGCAGTTCGCTCTCTTCATCGAGCGAGGGGGGCGCTTTTGTTTTCGCAACGACGACATGTCCTGCCGAGTGTTTTGAGCGTCGCGTTCTTCCTCTCCGCTTGCGCAACCTCTTCGGACGGGCGGCCGGGCACTGAGCCGACCGCGGCTGGTGACGCTCCCATCGCCGACGCCGCGGCGCGTACCGGATCGATTGCCGCGGAAACGATTTCGCGACAGGTCGAACCTCTCGCCTTCTCGGGCCGCGGCGTGACGATGGAGAGCGCCGTGCAGCGCGCTCTCTCCTGGCACCCCTCGATCGACGAGGCGGTCGGGCGCTACCGCCAGCAGGGCGAGGCGGTCGCCGAGGCGCGATCGGGCTACCTGCCGACCGTCAGCTGGGGCGTGGACAGCGCCTATGACAGTGAGCGCTCCAGCCGCTACAGCCCGGTTCTCAATCTCAACGGCTCACAGATGCTGTACGATTTCGGCGCTGTCGACGCCCGCGTGGAGATTGCAACGGCGGGGGTGGCGGGGGGGCGTTCCCAGGTCCTGCTTGCGATGGACGATCTTGCGCGGGAGACGGCGCAGGCGGTGGTGGAGATCCAGCGCAACCAGTCCCTTGCGAAGATTGCCCGAGATCAGATCGACGACACCAGCGCCATTCTCGATCTCGTGCGCTCTCGCACCGACCGGGGTGCCAGCACCCGTTCCGACCAGCTTCAGGCAGAGGCGCGTGTGCAGGCCGCTGAATCGACGCTTCTCGAAATCGAGGGACAACTGCAGCGCTGGCGCGGTGTTTTGACGGCACTGGTGGGCGCAGGGGTTCAAGGGGTTTCGGACGTTTTGCCCGCACAACTCGCGGGCGCGTGTCTTGTCGCCGAGCCCTATTGGAGCCGAGTACCAGCTGTCATGCAGGCGGAGGCCGAGGGCGAGGCGGCGGCTGCTCAGGTTGATCTGACGCGGGCGGAAGGTCTCCCCACGCTCTCGCTGGACGGCCGGGTCGGCAGCGACATCATCGAATTCGGCTCTTCAGAGCCCGAATACCGGCTGGGCCTCAATGTCAGCGGCAGTATCTTCAACGGAGGCGAGACCGCGGCACGCCGCAACGCCGCCGCCTACGCGTTGGCCGCCTCGGGAGCGGCTTCCGAGCGCGCGCGGGTCGATGTTCTGCGCAATCTGGCTGAAGCTGCCGGCCAGGTCTCGAGCATGCAGCGACTGACACAGTCGCTCGAGATGCGTCAGGCGATGATGCGCGAAACACGAGATCTTTATCGGGCGCAATATGTGGAATTGGGTACGCGAACCCTTCTCGATCTTCTCAACGCGGATCAGGAACTGCATGCCGCGCGCTTCGATGGCGTCAATGTCGAGCACGATGTGAGGCGGCTTCGACTTGACTGCGCCTATTTTTCCGGCGGATCTGAGCGCGTTTTCGCTTTCAGAGCTGACCGCGTCTAACACGACACCGGCAATTTCCTCCAATTTACTTATGTATTTTACGATTGTGACCACACGTCATGCGCGAAAATCACTCTGCGTCAAAGGCAATTTTGTAGATCCGAAAGATCGTAAGTAATTTAAAAAATACTCTGACTAATAATTTGATCCTTCGATCAACAATAAGTGTTTTACATGGTTCATTATTTATCATATGTATCTTATAGTGACTGCTGTGATCGGAATTCAGGATTTGCGGCATCTGAGATGGTGGGTTAATTAAAAATTTACTGATCAGCGAAGGGCGGTCTCCGCTTTTCGGCCCCATGCCGTTCTTCTCATGGAAATCGATTGCGCGGTCCTCCGGCACGACTGGCCTCGGGAGAACGACGTATGGCTGCAATCGTCATTGGAAAATCGGACGGGATCTCGCGAACCGTCGCGCTATCTGACTTGCAATTGAATGCGCCGAGCGTTGTCAGGCTCGACGTATCGCCTAATGAAGTTCTCGATTTCATACGTGATGGAAGTGACCTCGTCCTGCGGCTGGCGTCGGGCGAGACGATCCGCATCGGGAATTTCTATGGCGTCGAGGGCAGTGCGGAGAGCCAGCTCGTTCTAGAGGACGAGAACGGAAACCTTTGGGTCGGCGAACATAGCGACGGCCAGGCCGACTTCAGTTTTGCCGAGATCGATGACGTTGATCAACTCGTAGGAGCCGGAGCGACGGGCGATGGCTCCGTCCTCGGCCTCGCGGCGCTGGGCGCTCTTGCCGGTGGCGCGGCCCTGGCGGCGGGCGGTGGCGGCGGCGGCGGCTCGCCTATCGATGACAGTGACGCAGACGCCGATGATGCAGACGCGGATGCGGACGCCGATGCCGACGCGGACGCCGATGCCGACGCGGATGCGGACGCCGATGCAGATGCAGACGCCGACGCCGACGCCGATGCAGACGCAGATGCCGATGCCGACGCCGATGCAGACGCAGATGCCGACGCTGACGCCGATGCTGACGCGGATGCAGATGCTGACGCCGATGCGGACGCAGATGCAGACGCCGATGCAGATGCAGATGCCGACGCTGACGCAGACGCGGATGCGGATGCGGATGCTGACGCGGATGCAGACGCAGATGCAGACGCAGATGCTGACGCTGACGCTGACGCCGATGCGGATGCTGATGCCGATGCAGACGCCGATGCCGATGCGGATGCAGATGCCGATGCTGACGCTGACGCTGACGCCGACGCAGATGCTGATGCCGATGCAGACGCTGATGCGGACGCCGATGCGGATGCTGATGCCGATGCGGATGCGGACGCCGATGCTGACGCAGACGCTGATGCGGACGCCGATGCGGATGCGGATGCCGATCTGGATGCGACCGACGATGTCGCCTCCGCGGCTCTGAATCTCAGCCCCGCGACCACCGCGATCGACCACGGCAGTGTCGGTTACGTGTTGGGCGTCGCCCTATCCCTGTCCGATCTCGGCGATATCGGCCTCAATCTCGGAACCAGCTCGCTCGCGTTCGAGGTGGCCCCAGGGCACGAGCAGGACGTGACGCTGGATTTCAGTGCGCTTCTCTCGCTCGATCTTCTCGACGGGCTGCGCATCGCCGTGCAGCAGTTTGATCCCGAGACGGGCACCTGGACGTCGATCGGCGGTTCTGAAGGCTCGGCAACCTTGTTGTCTCTCGGCCTCTTGGGGGGTGGTGGCAACGGTGCGACCCTCGAAGGGCTCTCCGGCGGTCAGTACCGGGCCTTCGTGACCAACGAGGGCGGGCTCGGCGCCAGCCTGACGCTCGGCGCGGTTCTCTCGGTGGACGCCGTGGATCTCGATTACACGGACGTCGCGAGCTTCGACGCGGTGGCGGCCGAAGGCAACGTTCTCGCCAATGACGAACTGCCGGACGGCGTCTTCGTCCAGAGCGTCAACGGTCAACCTGTCGATCCTGCCGGCACGACGATCGTCGGCGAGTTCGGCGAACTCTTCATCGCCGCGGACGGAACCTACACCTACACGCCGTTCGAGGCCGATGGAGCGATCGGGCAGGTCGATCAGTTCGAGTACGTGGTCGCCGACGCCGCCGGCAACACAGGTACGGCGACGCTGAACGTGCAGATCGGCAGCGATGACGTCGATCTCGTCTGGAACCCGGACGATCCGTCCGCTCCGGCAACACCTGTCTTCTCTGCCGGCGACGATACGGCCAACGCGTCGGTCGAATGGGCCAATGAGGTTGACGATAGCTATTTCGATGCGGACGCATCCCTCTTGGGCATCCTCGGCACCACCGTGACGAGCACCGGAGGCGTGTTCTCGATCGAGGAAGGCATGGCCACCTCGGGCACCGTCTCGGTCACGGCGCTCGGTCTCGGGTTGACGAACGTGACACTGGCGCTGCAGGTGCTCGACGCTGAGGGCAACTGGACGAACTTCGTGACCGACGTCCACACGGGGGCGATCCTGTCGCTGGGCGAGATCGCCTCGCTGGATCTGGCCGATCTGGCTCTTGCGCCCGGCAGCTACCGGGTGGTGGTGACGATGCAGACGCCGCTTATCGGCGGAACCATCACGACGGTCGGCATCGATACCGATGTCGATGTCACCTATGTCGATGAGTACGTGGTCGATGATTCCACGAGCGGCACCGGGAACCTCCTCGCCAACGACACGACGGGTTCGCCCTTCACGACGCTCGCCGTCCTCGACGGGGACACTTATGTCGATGTCGCGGGAACGGTGACGATCGCAGGCACGTACGGCGACCTCACCGTCGATGCCGATGGTCAGTACACTTACCAGATCCGCGACGGCATCGATTATTTCGCGACACCCCAGCAGGACGTCTTCACCTATCAGCTCGTCAACCCGACAGGCGCCGTGGAGACCGGAACGCTCACGGTTACGGTCGATCCCAGCGGGGCTGGCGTGCCTGCCGTGGCGCTCGCATCCTTCGCCGATGACGATGTGATCGGCATCGATACGCTCGACGACGGTTCGCAGGCGGTGGACGATGATGCGCTGGCGCAATCTGAAGCGGATGCCGACATCGCTGCCATGATGGAGGCGCCTGCGGCGGAAGACGAGATCGCGCTGGAGGGTCTGTCCCTCCTGTCCGAACCCGACGATGCCGACGCCGACCTGTCCGAACCCGACGAAGCGGCCTTTTCGGCGGAAACCGCCGACATTGGTGACGCGACGGCAGATCCCTTCGCGCATCTGGCGAGCGAGGACGACTGGGATCGCAATCAGGGGAGCTCGATCTAGACGGAGAAGTCCCGCCGCGCGGTGCGGCCGCGCGGCGGAGCCGCAGTCATGACATTCCACAGGAGAGCGCCGCATGTCGGACGTCGAATGGAGTGCAGACAGGAATGGCGGGAGCGCCTCCGCCCCATTCGATCTCGGAGCCTGGAACGAGGCGCTGCAGAGAATTGCCTTACATTATGGGCTGCCGTTCTCGATGGCCGGTTCCGGAAACCTCGCCGACGCTCTTGCGGCGGGCGAGCCGGATGCGTCGGACCTCGAGCGGTTGGCGGAGCATCTCGGGCTCGGCGCGCGGCTTTGTCGTCCCTCAAGCGAGCTTCTGTCGAGCATGCGCCTGCCCGTCGCCGTGCAACTGAAGGACGGCTCGGTGGGTGTCGCGTTCTCCCGTACGGGCCGGCAGGCCATCTCCATCGCGTTCAGCGGCGAGGCGGACGGCCGCGCGACCGTCGACGAGCGCGAGCTTTTGTCCAACGCAGACTTCTTCGCGGTGGCACGGCCGGTGCGCGGGCAGCCCGACGAGCGGGTGGATGCCTATATCGCGCCGTATCGAGAGCACTGGTTCCGGCGTATCGCGCTCGCCGATTTCGGCGCCTACGGCTACGTCTTCCTCGCTTCGCTGGTGGCGAACATTCTGGCGCTGGCGGGCGTCCTCTTCTCGATGCAGGTCTACGATCGCGTCATCCCCGCTGTTTCGTACGACACGCTCTACGTGCTTTTCGCGGGCGTCATGCTGGCGCTTCTCTTCGATTTCGCCATGCGCCGGGTGCGCACGGCGCTGATCGACATCGCGGGAAAGCGCGCAGACATGCGCATGTCCGACCTCATCTTCGGCCACGCTCTTCGGGTTCGAAACCAGGCGCGCCCGGTCTCGACGGGAACCTTCATCGCTCAGCTCCGGGATCTGGAGCAGGTGCGCGAACTCCTCACCTCCACGACCGTCGCGGCGGTGGCGGACATTCCGTTCTTCATCCTGTTCCTGTTCGTCTTCTGGATGATCGGGGGCAGTCTCGTCGCGGTGCCGGCGGCCGCGCTTGTTCTCCTGGTTCTGCCTGGCCTCCTGGCTCAGCGCCGGCTGAGGGCCTGTGCCAACGAGGCGATGCGCGAGTCCTCCCTGCGCAACGCCATGCTGGTGGAGGCCGTGCAGGGCCTGGAGGACATCAAGTCCCTCCAGGCCGAGGAGCATTTCCAGCAGCGGTGGAACCACTTCAACGGCGTGTCAGCGCAGGCGCAGCTTCGCCTGCGACGCATCACGGCAGGGCTGACGGCCTGGAGCCACTGCGTCCAGACAGGCACCTTCGCCGTCGTCGTCCTCGTTGGCGCCCCGCTGGTGATGGCGGGGGACCTGACGACCGGCGCGCTGGTCGCCTGCTCGATCCTCGGCTCGCGCATGATCGCACCGATGGCGCCGCTGACGCAGGTGCTCGCCCGCTTCCAGCAGGCGCGCATCGGCCTGAAGAGCCTCGATTCTATCATGCGCCTGCCGACCGACCACCCGGAAAGCGAAGCGCGGATTTCGGCACCGAAGCTCAAGGGCGACTTCACAATCAAGGGGGCGACGTTCCATTATGGCGAGCCGGCCGGGCGGCCGGCACTGGCGATCGACAGCCTGCGTATCGAGGCGGGGCGCAACCATGCGCTGCTGGGGCGCAACGGTGCCGGCAAGTCGACGCTTCTCCTCGCGCTCGCGGGGCTCATCGCGCCCGATCGGGGCGATGTCCTCGTCGACCATCTGGCGCTCTCTCACATCGACCCGGCCGATCTTCGGGCCAATGTCGGGCTCCTGACGCAGAATTCGCGTCTGTTCCACGGCTCCATCCGCGAAAACCTTCTCCTGGGCGCGCCGCGCGCGTCGCAGGCCTTGCTGCTGGACGCGCTGGGCATGGTGGGGGCAGACGAGTTCATCGCGCGCTTGCCCCAGGGCCTCGAGCACCGCGTCAGCGAGGGCGGCCGAGGCCTTTCCGGCGGCCAGCAGCAGGCGCTTCTCCTGGCGCGGCTGCTCGTGCGCAAGCCCGCGATCGTCCTTCTGGACGAGCCGACGGCTTCGATGGACGAGGCGACGGAGCGCAAGTTCATCACGGGCTTCGGCGAATGGGCGGCCGACAGGACCGTCGTGATCGCGACCCATCGCATGCGTGTGCTCGATCTCATCGACCGGGTCATCGCCATCGAGGGCGGCCGCGTGGTGATCGACCAGCCGAAGGATGAGGCGATGAAGCGGCTTCACGGGCTGAAACAGGTGGTGGCGCCGAAGGCCAGGCGGGCGGCGCCCGTACCGGCCAACGAAGGAGGAGCCTGATGTCCAGCATCGTCAACACCCCGTCCTTCGGCCGCGAGCGTGACGAGAACTCGCTGCTGCGCCGTTCCAAACAGGTCGTCACCGTCTGCGTACTCCTGGTCGTCGCGGGGCTTGGCTGGTCCTACGTCGCGATTCTCGACGAGGTCTCCACCGGCGAGGGTCGCATCGTCCCCAACAGCCGGGAGCAGGTCATCCAGTCGCTCGACGGCGGCATTCTCGCCTCTCTGCGCGTTCGCGAGGACCAGATCGTCGAGGCGGGCGAGATCCTCGCCCAACTGGATCCGACGCTCTCGCGCTCCGATGTCGAGGAAAGCGCCGCCAAATATCGTGCGGCACTCGCTGCTGCGAGCCGGCTCCATGCGGAGGTGAACGGCACCGAGCTCCGCTTCCCGCCCGAATTGCGCACCTATCCCGATCTCGTCGCCTCGCAGCGTGAACTCTACGAGGCTCGGCAAGGAGCGCTCGAGCAGTCGCTCCGATGGATCGAGGAATCCATCGACCTCGTGAAGAGCGAACTCGACATCAACGAGCAGCTGACCTCCATCGGGGCCGCGAGCCGCGTCGAGGTGATCCGCCTGCGCCGCCAGCTCGTCGAACTGGAGCTGAAGAAGGTCGAGGTGCAGACCGAGTATGTCGTGCAGGCGCGAGAGGAGCTGGCGCAGATGAATGCGGAGGTGCAGTCGCTGGCACCGGTCGTCGCCGGCCGCACCGACACGCTCAACCGGCTGACGCACCGATCACCGGTGCGCGGCATCGTCAAGAACATCGAGGTTTCCACCATCGGCGGCGTGATCCCGCCGAACGGCCGGCTGATGGACATCATCCCGCTCGACGACCAGCTTCTCGTGGAAGCGCGCATCTCCCCACGCGACATCGCCTTCATCCATCCCGACCAGCGCGCCAACGTGAAGATCAGCGCCTACGACTATGCGCTCTATGGTGGGCTTGAGGGGCGGGTGACGACAATTTCCCCCGACACGATCCAGGACGAGGTCGACCGGGAGTTGTACTACTACCGTGTCTTCATCGAAACGTCCGAGGACGCGCTCGAGAACGCGGTGGGCGCGCGCTTCCCCATCGCGCCCGGCATGGTGGCGACCGTCGACATCCACACCGGCGCGAAATCGGTGTTCGACTATCTCATCAAGCCGTTCAATCGCGCGCGCGAAGCGCTCCGGGAGCGCTAGGGAGGGGTCGTGCTGCATATCGTCCCTCAAGGCAGGATCGGCGCCGAGCGGTTGGAGGCGATCCACGCAGCTCTTCGGTCACAGGATCGGCTCGCCGCTCCGTTTCCGGCTGTAGTCCTCTTCTTTTCCGTGTCCGACGCGGACAGGCGGGCCGAGGTCTTCAGCGTTTCGGCGACTTCCTTCGAAACGGCCTGGACGAAAGGCGTCGATCGCCTGCGCTGGACGCTCGAGGCCAAAGGGATGTCCGGACGCTGGCTGCGCGTGGAGGCGGTCGATACGGTGCGCGCTGCCGATCTTGCGACCGTGCGTGAACTCCTCTCGCGCACCAAGCGCAACTATTTCCGCTGGGGCCTCTCCCTCGATCCTCGCTTCGAAGTGGCCTTCACCGAACAGGAGCTGAACGCCAACGCGATGCTCTACGGTGGCAACCGCATCGAGCACGCCGTCCTCAACGAGAACAACTGCCGCGTCTACTCGCTGCGCCGCTTCGGGCCGCAGCAGGGGCTCGACCTCGGCGACGAGCGCCCCGCCTGGCTTTTCGCCACGCGCGGCGTCTTCAGCGGCGAAGACGGTCACGTTCACCCGCTCGCGCCGCCGGGCCCGGACGGCGGACGCCGGGCGGTGAAGGCCCTCGACGAACCGACGCTGATGTCGCTGGTTGAAAAAGGCTCCGCCTATCTGGCGGGGCAGGTGCAGCGGGACGGCAGGTTCATCTACGGCTGGCATCCCTGCTTCGACAGGCAGATCGCGACCTACAACACGCTGAGGCATGCCAGCACCACATACGCCATGACCGAGGCCTGGGAGGTCACGCGTGATCCCGCGCTCGGGCAGGCGATCGAGCGGGCGCTCGAGCACCTCACCGGCGCTTTGATCGAGCACCGGACACTGCAGGACGGGGAGGACGCGTCCTTCCTCGTCGATGTCGGCGGGGAAATCAAGCTCGGTGGCTCGGCCGTCGCGATCCTCGCCCTCGCCAAGCATGCGAGGGTGACGGGCGACGAAAGCCGTCTGCCGCTGATGCGGCGCCTCGCCCGAGGCATCCTCCACATGCAGGACTGCGAAACGGGCGCTTTCCGCCACGTTCTCCGATCCGCGGACCTGACGACGAAGCAGGCCTTCCGCACGATCTACTACGAAGGAGAGGCGGCATTTGCCCTGATGCGCCTCTACGAGATCGATCGCGATCCTGAATGGCTCGCGGCGGTCGAGCGCGCGTTCGACCATTTCATCGCCAGCGAACACTGGGGCCACCACGACCACTGGCTCGGCTACTGCGTGAACGAGCTGACCCGGCACAGGCGCGACGAGCGCTATTTCCGCTTCGCGCTGCGCAACGTGTCGGGATATCTGGATTTCGTCGAAAACCGCATCACGACCTTCCCGACGCTCCTCGAACTGATGATGGCCGCGCAGGAAACGGTTTCTCGGATCGTCGATGACCCCGACCTTGCGCACCTTCTCGACGAGATCGACCTTCCGCGCTTCGAGAGGGCGCTGGAGAAGCGCGCACGCTATCTCCTCAACGGGCACTTCTGGCCCGAGATGGCGATGTACTTCCGCAATCCGCAGCGCATCGCCGGCGCCTTCTTCATCCGCCATCACGCCTTCCGCGTCCGGATCGACGATGTCGAGCACTATCTCTCCGGTCTGATCGCCTATCGTCGATACCGCCCGTATCGGGCGCGTTTCCGGGCGGAGATCGCGCGGCGAACGGGCGGTGCATCCGGTTCGTCGCCGCAGAAGGGCTGGACGGCCGAGATGATCGAAACGGTGACGTCCGGGCGTTGGTTGGAGCGCCCGCCGCAGGGGTGGAAGGCCGCAGGCCTTTCCACGCACGCGGCGGCCTTCTGCACTGGCGACCTGGTGGCGCTGCGCGCGAGCGAGGGAACCGTCGGCCTTCGCCCGGACCTTCTCGGCCGGCTGGAAGGGTGGTCAGGCGTCCTCACCAGCGAGCCTGAGACGCTGCGGGCCGATATCGGTCCGGTGCTGCATGTCGCCGACGCGGGGGCGGCGGTCCTTGCGATGGGATGCTTCGCGCGCCGGCAGATGACGGGCCGCGTCGTCGGCGTTACGGGCAGCGCCGGCAAGACGACGGTCGTCGCGATGATGGGCGAGGCCCTGTCCGCCTTCGGTCCGGTCGCCGCGACGCGCGCCAACGCGAACCTGCCGCATGGCGTCGCCTGGAACCTCGCTTCGATGGACTGGACTGCGCCCCATGCCGTCCTCGAGATGGCGATCGGGCGGATGGGAACCACCTCGCGGATGGCGAAGCCCGATCTGGCGATCTTCACCAACGTCCATCCGGCGCATCTTCGCGAAGGCACGACCCTCGCCGACATCGCCCGGACCAAGGCCGCGATCTTCTCCGGCATGAAGGCCGGCGGCATCGCGGTCCTCAATCACGACATGGAGGAACTGGAGATCGTGCGCTGCGCTGCGCTGGCGCGCGGCCTGCACGTCGTATCCTACGGCGAGGGTGCGCGCTGCGACGCGCAACTCTTGGCCTACGATCAGGGCGAGAGCCGAGTGGAGGCGCGAGTTGGCGGCCGTGCGGTGAGTTTCAGGCTCGGAGCTGCCGGCCGGCACATGGCGCTCAACAGCCTCGCCGTTCTCGCCGCGGTTTCGGCACTCGGCCTGCCGCTCGGCCCCGCGATCGAGCGCCTTGCCGCCTTCGCGGCCCTGCCGGGGCGCGGCGAGACCTTCGAGCTCTCGATCGACGGGCGCCGCGTGACCATCATCGACGAGGCCTACAACGCCAACCCAGGTTCGATGAAGGCGGCCATCGAGCGGCTGAGCGGACAGGGCTCAAGGGGGCGGCGGATCGCCGTCCTTGCGCCGATGGCCGAACTCGGCCCGGACGAAAAGCTTTATCATACGCAGCTCGCCCCGCTCTTTGCTGCGTCCGCCATTGATCGCGTCCATGCCTGCGGCGATCTCTTCGGCGGTTTCTGGGACGCACTGCCCGCGGACCGGCGCGGCACGCACGCCCAGACGCTGGGCGCTCTCCAGGCCGCGGTCCTCCGCGACCTGCGCGAGGGCGACACGATCCTCTTCAAGGCGTCGAACAGTTCGGGTCTCCACCGCACCGTCGCGCTGCTTCGCCGGCGCGCCGATGCCGACGCATGAGGCCCGTCAGTCGGCCTTCTCCTCGAGGCTAAGTTCGAGAAGCGCGCGACGCACGTCTGCCTCTTCACGCCCGCGCGCGATCAGCGAAGCCGCGAGCTTGGCGTGATCCGCCAGGAGATGGCGCTGGCGATCGGGCGCTTCGGCGTAAATGTGCCTCGGCTCCTGCCCGGTGACACGCAGCCGGCGTACGTAATAGAGCTGGCTGAAGAAGGGGACGGATCGGTCCTCCGGGTCGGAGAGGACGTAAATCTGCGGCAGTGGGTCCTTGCGGATCGTCTCGATCGCCTCGACGGGGTCATGGAAGGCGGACGCATCGTAGAGGAGGCGGCCTGGAATGCTGCGACGTCGCTCCCAGAAGTTCGTAACCTGCTTCACGGAAACCATGCCCGAGCTGATGACGGCGGCGTCGACATCGCGGCGCCGGTTGAGGAGCGCCGCGACGATCTGGCCGCCGGCCGAATGCCCGACGAGGATCAGGGAAGCGATGCCGTATCGCTCCACGACCGCTTGCACGGCCCCCTCCATCAGGTCGATCTCACGCTCGTGGCGTCGGTCGTTGTGGTCGCCGGAGGAGCCGTAGATGCCGGGACGCGCGATGAAGATCGCCGGCACGCCGGCCTCGCCGGACCATCGCGCCATCTCCGTCTCGATGCTGGTGGGCGACTGAACCGGATACGAGGGCGAGATGAAGCGCACGCCCTTTTGCGTTCGCAGCATCACGTCTCCGCCGAAATAGACGAGTGCCACGGGATTCTCGGCAGCGAGCCCGTGATGATAGTAGCGGATGCACTCGCCCTCGCCGCCGACCACCACCCAGAGGCGTCCCGTGCCGGGGCCGCAATGCTCCGGCGATCCGACGGAGCCGTGCAGCGCCTCGTAGGCGTCGAAGGTTTCTGCCCCTTCAGGGCTCCTCAGTTCGCGCGGCTGCGGGTACTCGAAAGGTCCGAGGCGCGGGCTTTCGGCCGATGCCGTCTGCGAGGCCTGCGGGACCGCGAGCACTGCGAGTGCGAAACGGACGAGCCGCCAGGTCAGGCTGGGCTTGGAGGATCGGGCGATCGCCGCTCTCCTTCAGGGACGCGAGGCCTTAAGCTTAAGCCGTGCGTCGCACCGAAGGAAGGTCGCTCACGTCGCAGGTCGCGAACAATTAACTTGCGGTATCCACCCATAAAAACTCATTAGCCCGATCGCCAATTTCATTTCGCTGGGCATTTCGGCGATCGAAGATGCCCAGCCGCGACCCAGCGGATGAAGCGGTTGTAGAGCGTCTTAGGCGGACCGTAGCCGGCAGGGGCGTCCTTCCACTGCAATCCGTTGCGGCACTGTGGCCGGCACCTTCATCCGCTTCAGCACCGCACCGAGCGACATGTCGGATAGATAGTGGCCTTTCGTGCCGCGAAAGACGAGATCGCCCTCGCGTCCATCGTAGAGCGGCTGGAGGATCTCGACGACGCGAGCGGGCAGAGGAACGACATGCCCGCGACCAGCCTTCATGCGCTCGGCTGGCACGGTCCAGACGGCCTTCCCCAGGTCGATCTCGCTCCAGATGGCACCTCGCGTTCGCCCGAGCGGGCCGCCGTCAGGATAGTGAACTCCAATGCCTTCGCGGACGTGCCGTAGGCCGCGCGCAGGCGCTCAACGAAGGCCGGGACGTCGGCATAGGGCAGGCCAGCCTGTTCCTGCTTCGCATTTCGGGCATCGACGAAAACTGGGGATGGAGCTCCTTTCTGGACGATGTGGAAAGCGTTCTGGAACGCCTGCTAAAGGAGACGTAAAGCTCTACCGGACGAAGGTTCGAAGCGAGACGCCGCAGCGAGTTGGCCGCCTAGGCATGTTTGATGTTTCCAGCCCCTGGACGCCCAGCCCTGCTCATCGGTGCCGACCATTCCCATCGTCCTGTTATCTGTAGGGCCAGCAAAGCTTTTGTGAGCTCTTCCTGACAGAACTCAGCACCTACTTCTTCGGCTTCGCACCGCCGTCCTCAGCGCGTGTTCTCATCGCATCCCTGCTTTTCCGGCGACAAACTGCGCGTCACCTCGCATTCTGCCTTGCGCGCTCAGTGCGCCTCGGCTGAGGCGCCCGCTTTCGGCGGCTTGCGCAGGACGAGGGTGAGGAGGCACAGCCCAACGAAAAGGCCGGTCAGCACCACGAAGATGTCGGCGAACGCCATGACCGCCGCCTGTCTGTTGACCAGCGAGACCATCTGCGCGATCGCACCGGTCTGCCCGTCGATACCGTTCGCCGAAAGCTGGGCCGACATCTGCGCCATGCGCTCGTCCACCACGGGGCGACCCCAGGAGACGTGCTCAGCAAGGCGCTGATAGTGCAGGGTTGTCCGATCGGTGATCATCGTGTTGATGACGGCGAGCCCGACGGCACCGCCGAGATTGCGCGTCAGGTTGTAGAGGCCGGACGCGCCCTTCAGTTTGTCCGGCGGCAGCGAGCCGAGAGAGATGTTGTTGATCGGCACCATCGCCATCATCAGCCCGAAGCCGCGCAGGATCTGCGGCACCAGAAGCTCGTAAAAGTCCCAGTCCTGCGTCAGCCCGCTCATCATCCATGTGCCGAGCGCGAAGGCCGCGAATCCCGTTCCCATGAGAACTCGCGCATCCACCCGGCCGGACAGGATGCCGGAAAGCGGAGCGGTCAGGAACATGGCAAGACCCGAGACGAACATCGTCTCGCCGATCATCAGGGCGTCGTAGCCGCGGATGCGCGAGAGATAGACCGGGTAGAGATAGGTTAGCCCGTATAGGCCGACGCCCATGATGAAGGAGAACAGCGAGCCGAACGCGAAGTTGCGGTCGGTGAAGGCGCTGAGATCGACGATCGGCTCCTTCGCTGTGAAGGCGCGCCAGAAGAACAGGACGGCGCCGACGACGCTGACGATGCCGAGGATCGCAATCGCACTGTCGTCGAACCAGTCGTTGCGCGGGCCTTCCTCGAGAACGTATTCGAGCGCACCGAGGAACGCGGCGAGGCCCGCCAGCCCGAACCAGTCGAAATGGCTGAAGAGCTTGAGGTTCGGCTTGTCGAAGTCGATGAGGTTCCACGCCGCGATCGTCACGAGGATGCCGAAGGGCACGTTGACGAGGAAAAGCCAGTGCCAGGAAAGGGCGTCGCTGAGGTAGCCGCCCACCGTCGGACCGATCGTGGGTGCGAGGGTGGCGACGAGGCCGATCATCGGCGAGACGACGGCACGGCGCGAGGGCGGGAAGATGGTGAAGGCTGCGGCGAACACGCTCGGGATCATCGCGCCGCCGATGAAGCCCTGCAGCGCGCGATAGACGATCATCTGGTCGATCGAGGTGGCGGTGGCGCACAGCGCCGAGGCGGCGGTGAAGCCGCCGGCAGCCAGCGTGAAGACGATGCGCGTCGACAGCATCCGGGCGAGGAAGCCGGAGAGCGGGATCATGATCACTTCGGCGATGAGGTAGGCCGTCTGCACCCAGGCGATCTCGTCGGCCGAGGCCGAGAGCCCGGCCTGGATCTCGGCGAGGGAGGCGGAGACGATCTGGATGTCCAGGATCGCCATGAACATCCCGAAGACCATCGCGAAGAAGGCGATGACCCTCCGCGCGGGCACCGCGTCGGGCGCGGTGCCCTGCCGGGAGATAGGGTCGGATGGGGCGCCGGCCTTCGCGCTTGCGGTGGAGGACATTGTCTTGGCGTGCCTTCAGGGCCGGGCGAGCGTCGTCCGTTCGTTGGGGTTCAGCGTGTGGCGTCGGCGACCGGCGCCGTATCGGCTGGAGCCGGTGCGCTTTCGGCCGGGGCAGGGGCGTTCTCGTCCGGCGCCGTGCGTGTATCGACAGAGACCGTGACCGACAGGCCGGGGCGCATTTGCGAAAGCACGTCTGCCGGACCGTCGATTGAGATGCGCACGGGCACGCGCTGGACGATCTTGGTGAAGTTGCCGGTCGCGTTGTCGGGCGGCAGCAGCGAGAAGACCGAGCCGGAAGCGGGCGCGAGCGAGACGACCGTGCCTTCGACGTCGACGCCCGGCAGGGCATCCGCCTCGATGCGCACTTTCTCGCCGAGCTTGATGTCGTGAAGCTGCGTCTCCTTGAAGTTCGCGTCGATATAGGCCGCGTCGATCGGCACGATTGCGGCGAGCTGGCGGCTGGGGGAGACGAGGTCGCCGGTCTGCACGGAGAGATTGCCGACGACGCCGTCATAGGGGGCGCGAAGCGTGGTGAAGGAGAGGTCGCGCGCCGCCATGTCGCGGCTGACTTCCAACTCGCCGACGAGCGCCTGCGCCTGCATGGCCTGCGCGTCGTAGACGGCGACCTGCGCCTGCGCGGCCGAGATAGCGGCGTCCGCGCCCGTCAGTCTGGCACGCGCTTGTGCCTCGGCCGCGCGGGCGGCGTCGAGAGGCGCCTGTGCACCGGCGCCCGTGCGGGACAGAGCCTCAGCACGCTCGCGGTCGAGCTGCGCCTGGGCGACGACGGAGGCGGCCGATTCGCGGTCGGCGCGTGCCTGTTCCACGGAGGCCTGCGCGGCCGCCTGCTGGGCCTGGATACTGGCGACGGCAAGTCGCTGCGTCTCGATCTTGGCGTTGGCTGCGTCCAGCGCGAGGCGATAGTCGGCCGAATCGATCTCAACCAGCGGGTCGCCCGCGCTGACGGTCTGGTTCTCCACCACCGGCACGCTGGAGACGTAACCCGTGATCTTCGGCGTCACCACGGCCATGTCGGACGCGATATACGCGTCGTCCGTCGTGACGAGGAAACGGCCGTCGGTCCACCAGGAGTGACCGTACCAGGCTCCCGCCGCGAGCGCCGCCAGCGCCACGGCGCCGAAGAGAAGCTTTTTCACACCGCCGGACTTGCCGGACTCCGCGCCCGTTGCGGCTGCCGGAGACTGATCGTCCGCCGGCGCGGCCTCTTCCCCGCCGACTGGATCCGAAGAGCCTTCGCGAGTGGGTTCATCGCGCACGCTCGGCTCGTCGGGGGTTTCTCCGGTCAGGAGCTGCTGGGAGCGGGTATCGTCGCGCGCGGGGCGCATCGTGGAATCGTCTGGCATGATCGGTTCACCTAATCGAACCGAACGGTTCGGTTCGATCTTGACTTGGCTCATCTCCATCGTCATTTCAAGCGGCATGACGAAGGATTCGCGTATCCGGCAAAATGACGCGGCAAGGCCGCGCGGGCGGTCGAAAGCTGACGGCCTGAAACGAGCGGCCGGGGAGGGGCGCGGCGCCGCGGGCGAGGACCCCGCCAAGCGGCGCCAGATCCTCGAGGGTGCACGGCGCGTGTTCGTCTCTTCAGGCTTCGACGCGGCCTCGATGAACGACGTCACGCGCGAGGCCGGCGTCTCGAAGTCGACGCTCTACGTCTATTTCCGCTCGAAGGAAGAACTGTTCACGGCGCTGATCGCGCAGGAGCGCGACCGCTATTTCGAGGCCTTCGTGCCGATTCTCGCCGACGCCGAGCACCCGGAAACAACGCTGATGCGATTCGGCCTCGCACTCGCGCAATTGTCGATCTCTCCGGAGGCCGTCCACGCCAAGCGCACCGTCATCGCGGTGGCGACCCGGATGCCGTCGCTCGGGCGCGCCTTCTATCGCGACGGCCCTGAGCGCGCCCACGCGCTTCTCGTCGCCTATCTGGAGAAGGCCGTGGCGGGCGGCCGGCTGTCCATCGACGACATTTCCTTGGCCGCCTCGCAGTTCATTGAACTGGTGGGGGCGGGGCTGTTCCGCCGCTCGCTGTTCGACGACGAAGCACCGCTTGCAACCCCGGAAGTGCTGGAGCGCACGGTGCGCGGAGCGGTGAATCTGTTCCTCGCGGGCTATGGTCCGACGGCGTTCCCTAAGCTTGAGCGAAACTTATCCCCAGCCCTCTAAAGTGCGGGGATCGTCATCCGACTCGCATTGACTCCCGGCAGTGTCGGGCCCACTATATCCAGCATTGCAGATCGGCTTTCCTACTAGGGATAGTGTCCCGGGAATCGAGTCGATCACAAGAAACGGTGGTGGGACCGTAGACCGTTTGCAACCGCTGGGGACAGAGTTCATGTCGTTCGGGCCTTGTCGGAGTTCGCTCCGCGAAAGCCTGCGGGGTGGAATGTTGCTACCGGAAGGCCCGCCGCGACATTGACGAATTTTCCCGGGGCGAGGTGTCCCGGCGGGTGATGCGGTCGACGGCCGGTCCCGATTGGGGGCGGCCTGTCCTTTGGCATGATCCCGCCCGACCTTTGCCTCCAGTTCTGGAGCTGCCGATGTCTCTTCACTCTTCCTCCGTGACCGCGCCGCAGCCCGTTCCGGGGGCGAACCCCGTCGAGGCGAACGTGGCCCCGGCGCCGGGCACGCGCGTCATCCGCCGCAACGGCCAGGTCTCGGCCTTCGATCCGGCGAAGATCTCGGTCGCCATGACCAAGGCGTTCCTGGCTGTCGAGGGCCGCACGGCGGCCGCCTCCTCGCGCGTCCACGAGAGCGTGCGCGCGTTGACCGAGGAGGTCGTCGCTTCGCTGAACCGCCGCTCGGGCGGTGATCGCCTCCTGCACATCGAGGACATCCAGGACCAGGTCGAGCTCGCGCTCATGCGCTCCGAGCACCACAAGGTCGCGCGCGCCTACGTTCTCTACCGCGAGGAGCATGCCCGCGCCCGTCAGGCCGAAGTCGCGGCGAGCAGTTCGGGCGAGCCCGTCCTGAACGTGCGCCGTGCCGACGGCACCACGGCACCGCTCGACGAGGCGCGCCTTGCCGCCGTCGTGGCCGAGGCGGCCGAGGGTCTGGACGGCGTGTCGGCCGAGGCGATCCTCGCCGAGACGCGCCGCAACCTCTATGATGGCATTTCGCCGGCCGAACTCGGCGAGGCGCCGGTGATGGCCGCGCGCACGCTGATCGAGACCGAGCCGAACTACGCCTTCGCCTCCGCGCGCCTTCTCCTCGACAAGCTGCGCACCGAGGCGCTGTCCTTCCTCTCGGGACGCCCGGAGACGGCCAAGCAGAGCGACATGGCGGCGCGCTATCCCGCGTCCTTCGGTGCCTATCTGAAGAAGGGCATCGACGCCGGGCTGATCGACGCGGAGCTTGCCCGTTTCGACCTTGCGCGTATTGCCGGCGCTCTGAAGCCCGAGCGCGACCTGAACTTCCAGTTCCTCGGCCTTCAGACGCTCTACGACCGCTATTTCCTGCAGACGGAAGGCGTGCGCTTCGAGCTGCCGCAAGCTTTCTTCATGCGTGTCGCGATGGGCCTGGCCGTGCGCGAGGTCGATCGCGAGGCCCGCGCGATCGAGTTCTACGAGCTTCTGTCGAGCATGCGCTTCATGGCGTCGACGCCGACGCTGTTCAACTCGGGCACGCAGCGCCCGCAGCTCTCCTCCTGCTTCCTGACGACCGTCTCCGACGATCTCGACGGCATCTTCAAGGCGGTGAAGGACAACGCGCTGCTGGCCAAGTATTCCGGGGGCCTCGGCAACGACTGGACGCCGGTCCGCGGCCTGGGCGCCCACATCAAGGGCACCAACGGCAAGAGCCAGGGCATCGTGCCGTTCCTGAAGGTGGCCAACGACACCGCGATCGCCGTGAACCAGGGCGGCAAGCGCAAGGGCGCGGTCTGCGCCTATCTCGAGACCTGGCACATCGACATCGAGGAGTTCCTCGACCTTCGCAAGAACACCGGTGACGACCGCCGCCGCACGCACGACATGAACACGGCCAACTGGGTGCCGGACCTGTTTATGCAGCGCGTGGCGGAGGGCGGCGACTGGACGCTGTTCTCGCCCGATGAGGTGCCGGGCCTGCACGACCTCTACGGCGTTGCCTTCAAGGAGGCCTACGAGGGCCAGGAAGCACGCGCGGCACGCGGCGAGGTGAAGGTCTTCAAGCGCGTGAAGGCTGTGGACCTGTGGCGCCGCATGCTGACCATGCTGTTCGAGACGGGCCATCCCTGGATCACGTTCAAGGACCCGTGCAACATCCGCTCGCCGCAGGGCCATGTGGGCGTCGTCCACTCGTCGAACCTGTGCACCGAGATCACGCTGAACACGAGTGAATCCGAAGTCGCGGTCTGCAATCTCGGTTCGGTCAACCTTGCCGCCCACGTGACGGCCGAGGGGCTCGACCGCGAGATGCTCGCCGGCACCGTGAAGACCGCGATGCGCATGCTCGACAATGTCGTCGACATCAACTTCTACACGATCCCCGAAGCGCGGGCCTCGAACCTGAGGCACCGCCCGGTCGGCCTCGGCATCATGGGCTTCCAGGACGCGCTGCAGACGCTGCGCCTGCCCTACGCTTCGGACGAGGCCGTCGCCTTCGCCGACACCAGCATGGAAGCCATCTCCTTCGAGGCGATCTCGGCCTCGGTGGATCTGGCCGCCGAGCGCGGGCGCTACGCGTCCTTCGAGGGTTCGCTCTGGAGCCAGGGCATCCTGCCGGTGGACTCGGTCGGTCTCGTCGGCAAGGCGCGCGGCGTCACCTTCGATCAGTCCTCGACGCTCGACTGGAGCGGCCTGCGCGAGCGCGTGAAGACCACGGGCATGCGCAACTCCAACACGATGGCGATCGCGCCCACGGCCACGATCTCCAACATCTGCGGCGTCTCGCAGTCGATCGAGCCAGCCTACCAGAACCTCTACGTCAAATCGAACATGTCGGGCGACTTCACCGTGGTGAACGCCGGCCTCGTGCGCGATCTGAAGGCGAGGGGACTGTGGGACGAGGTGATGATCTCGGACCTCAAATACTATGACGGCTCGCTCGGCCCGATCGACCGGGTGCCGGCGGACCTCAAGGCGCTCTACGCCACGGCCTTCGAGATCGACTCGTCCTGGCTGATCGACGCTGCGGCCAAGCGCCAGAAGTGGATCGACCAGGCCCAGTCGCTGAACCTTTATCTCGCGAGCCCTTCCGGCAAGGCGCTGGACACGCTCTACCGCCACGCCTGGGAGAGCGGGCTGAAGACGACCTACTACCTGCGCACCCGTTCGGCGACGCATGTGGAGAAGTCGACGCTGAAGGGCACGGACGGCAAGCTCAACGCGGTCTCGGCCGCCAGCGCTGCTGCGGCGCCGGTTGCCGCCCCGGCTCCGGTGACCAAGGCGCCTGTCGCGGTAGCCCCGGTCGCCGTCGCGCCGGTCTCGGCCGCGCCGATCATCGTGCCGGAGGCGGCGTGGGGCAAGGCGTGCGCCATCGACGATCCCGAGTGCGAGGCCTGCCAGTAAGCCAGCGGCGTTTCACCGCACGCCATGATGGTCCCGGCCTCGGCCGGGACCCGTTTCCAGATCCTCGTCGACGCCATATCGTCAACGCAAAGGGTCGCTTCCATGACACGCATGGATTCGACCGCGGAGCCGTCGACCACCGGCGAGGCCGCCCCCATCTTCGGAGTTCAACCCATGCTCGACTGGTCCCAGCCCACCAAGCCCGCGCCCGTTCACCCCGCCTTCGACAAGACCCCGCCGGTCGACGCCACGGGCCTCGGCGAGATCGACCGCTCGGGCGGCCGCGTCTCGGTCTCCGAGAAGCGGATGATCAACGCGCGTGCCGACGTGAACCAGCTCCTGCCGATGAAGTACGGCTGGGCGTGGGAGAAGTACCTCTCGGCCTGCAACAACCACTGGATGCCGACCGAGGTCTCGATGCAGGCCGACATCGCGCTGTGGAAGTCGGCCGACGGGCTGACCGACGACGAGCGGCGCATGATCAAGCGCAATCTCGGCTTCTTCGCCGCGTCGGAATCGCTCGTCGCCAACAACATCGTGCTGGCGATCTATCGCCACCTGACCAATCCCGAATGCCGCCAGTATCTGCTGCGCCAGGCCTTCGAGGAGGCGATCCACACCCACACCTTCCAGTACATCGTGGAGAGCCTGTCGCTCGACGAGGGCGAGCTCTTCAATATGTACCGTGAGGTGCCCTCGATCACCGACAAGGCGGCCTGGGCGCTGAAGCACACACAGGGCATCGAGGACCCGCATTTCGCCACCGGTACGCCGGAAGCGGACCGCGCCTTCCTGCGCGACCTCGTGGCCTTCTATGTCGTCTTCGAGGGCATGTGGTTCTACACGGGCTTCGCGCAGATTCTCTCGCTCGGCCGGCGCGGCAAGATGCAGGGCATCGCCGAGCAGTACCAGTACATCCTGCGCGACGAGTCGATTCATCTGAACTTCGGCATCGACGTCATCAACCAGATCAAGGCTGAGAACCCGCACCTCTGGACGCCCGAGTTCCAGGAGGAAATCCGGGGCATGCTGCGCGAGGGCGCCGAGCTCGAGGCCTCCTACGGCCGCGACACGATGCCGAATGGCTTCCTTGGCCTCAACGCGCAGAGCTGCGAGAGCTACATGCACTTCATTGCCAATCGGCGCTGTGCGCAACTCGGCCTTCAGCCGGTCTTCCCGGCGACCGAGAACCCGTTCCCCTGGATGTCGGAAGCGATGGACCTCAAGAAGGAGAAGAACTTCTTCGAGACCCGCGTCATCGAGTATCAGAACGGCGGCGCGCTCGCCTGGGATTGATCGCTGGGCGCAAGGACGAATGAACAAAGGGGCGGCCGCCGGGCCGCCCCTTTTTCGTTGCGAAGCCTTCTCGTCAGATACGCCGCATCGGGATCGTCCAGGCAAGGAACGCGGCAATAGCCGCAAAGCACGCGACCCCGAGGAACGCGGTCCGGAAGGCATCGACGAGCGCGTCCTGCATGGAAAGCCGCGCGCCCTGGTCGAGACCGTCGAGGGCGCCGGGACCGCTCTCCATCACCGCCTGGAACAACCGGGCCGCTTCCGGCGCATTGGCAGTGAGGCTCGAGAAGAGGAGCGTGCCGATCACGGCCGTGCCGACGGCCGCGCCGAGCGAGCGCGAGAACTGGACGGAGGCGGCGCCCGCGCCGAGCATACTGGTGCCGGCGGCTGTCTGAACCGTGACCTGTACGACGCCCATCACCGTGCCCATGAAGATCGAGATCGCGCCGAGAAGCGCGGCGAGGGCGCCTGTGCCGAGATCGGATGCGGTAAAGGCCATGAAGACGAGAAGCGCGGTGGCGAGCACCAATCCCCAGGAGGGGAAGACAGCCGTGCGCCCGGTGATCGAGACGATGCGGCCCGTCACCAGCGAACCGACGCCGATGCCGAGCGTGAAGGGCAGGAGGAGGAGGCCCGTCTCGGCCGGCGAGACGCGGTGAACGACGAGGAGGTAGATCGGCAGGAAGGTGAGGAGCGAGACGAGCGTCGCGCCGTGGCAGGCCGCGAGGGCATCGGCCCGCCAGATCGAGGGATTGGACAGGAGCGGGATCGGCAGAAGCGGCGAGCGCGCCCGCTTCTCGCGCCACACGAGCAGCGCGAGCGCGACGGCGGCGAGCGCGAAAAGGAAGAGGATCGTCGCGACGAGATCGGCCTCGAAGGCGCGGATTTCCTCCAGCATCACCAGGGTCGAGACGACGAAGGTCGCGAACAGGAAGAGCCCCGCGAAATCGAAGCGGAAGGGCTGCGCGCCAGGCACTCGGTCTGGCAGGCGCAGCGTCAGGACGACGGCGGCAAGGCCCACCGGGATGTTGACGAGAAAGACCGACTGCCAGCCGAAATGCTGGGTGAGAAAGCCGCCCGCGACCGGCCCGAAGGCGCTGGAGGACACCGCGACGGCCGCGAGATAGCCCTGGTAGCGGGCGCGCTCGCGGGGGGCGATCGTCTCTCCGACGAGGGCCTGCGAGAGCGTCATCAGCCCGCCGCCGCCGAGGCCCTGCAGGACTCGGAACGCTGTCAGCATCTCCACGCTCTGCGCCAGCGCGCAGGCAAGCGAGGACAGCATGAAGATCGTCAGCGCCACCAGCATCAGGCGCTTTCGCCCGACCAGATCGCCGAGCCGTCCGTAGACGGGCGCCGCGATCGTCGTCGACACGAGATAGGCGATGACGATCCACGACACGCGTTCCACGCTGCCGAGAGTACCGGCGATCGCCGGAAGCGCCGTTGCGACGATCGTCTGGTCCACCACCGCCAGGAACATCGGCAGCATGATCGAGGGGAAGATCGTGAAGAAGCCGATTTGCGGCCCGGGTTGCGGCGATGTCGGGGAAGGTGTGGAGGCCATCTCGATCCGGTATGCCTTTGCGATCACGTCAGACGATACGCGGCAGGCGGATCGGAGGCGCGGAGGGCCCTGAGCATCGCCCACTTGCCTGCCTGCCGCAACCGGCCGACAATCGAGACAAGAACGTGGCGGACAGGCTCCGGTCGATCGGGGCGCCACGGCGCATGCGGATGCGGATGGAGTACGATGCGATGAAAACGGTTCTGGTGCCTGTCGAGCTCCATACGCAGACCGCGTCCACGCTTGCGACGGCAAGTCTTCTGGCGAAGCTGTTCGGCAGCGTCGTCGAAGGCGCCTATCTGCGCCCGGCCTTCGCGCCGCCGCTCGGCATGGAACCGGCGAGCGCGATCGTGGTGCCGGATGTGCCCTTCGACGATGCCGCCGCGCGAACGGAGGCCGGCGAGCGCTTCGCCTCCGAACTCTCCGCCGCGGGCCTCGCGCGTCTCGGCGGACGCGGCGAGAACGGTCCCGGCGGCTTCTGGGATGCGGCGCGTGTTCTCGACGACGAACTGACCGGCCGCTACAGCCGCGCCTTCGACGTCACCGTCGTCGGCCGCCCCGCCGATCGTTCGGGCGGCCCGCGCATGGCGACGCTAGAGTCCGCGCTGTTCGAGAGCGGCCATCCGATCCTCATCGCGCCGCCGACGGCTCCCGCCACGATGGGCCGCAACGTCGCCATCGCCTGGAATGGCAGCACGGAGACGGCGCGCACGCTCGCTTTCTCGCGCCCGCTCCTGCGGCTGGCCGAGAGCGTGACGATCCTCGTCGGCGAGGACGAACGCCCCGGCCCCTCCGGGCGGCGGATGCAGGAGCATCTGGCCGCCAACGGCATCGCGAGCGAACTGCGCGTGATGAATGCGGCGAGCATCCGCTCGGGCGAAGCGATACTCGCCGAATGCAATGCGCTGGGCGCCGACCTTCTGGTGAAGGGTGCCTACACGCAAAGCCGGCTGAGGCAGATGATCTTCGGCGGAGCGACGAGCAGCATCATCGCCAAGACCGAGATGCCGGTGCTGATGGCGCATTGAAGGCGCCGGCAGGCAGGCGGTCGAGACGCCCCTTCAGCGCTCCAGAAAATCCGCCAGCTCACGAAGCACCTTGTCCGGCATCTCCTCCTGCAGGGTGTGTCCGCAGTCCAGGGCCTTCCCGCGCACGTCTCGCGCCTTCTCGCGCCACGTCTGAATGACGTCGTAGGTCTGTCCGACGAAGCCGCGCGCGCCCACAGAGCGAGAAGCGGTGCTGTGACGCGGCTCTCCGCGTCAGCGGCGTCATGCTCAAGATCGATGCCCGCCGCCGCCCGGTAGTCCTCGCAGATCGCGTGGATCGTCGCCGGATCCCGGTAGCAGCGCAGATATTCCTCGAACGCCGCGTCCTCGGTGGCTCCCGCGACCTTGTTCTGCCCCGCGATGTGTCGGCGAAGGAACAATTCGGGGTCCGAGCCGATCATCTTCTCCGGCAGCGGATAAGGCTGGATCAGGAAGAACCACCAGAAATAGCGGGTCGCGAAGGCCTTGTCAGTTCGCGCGTACATCGTCGCCGTCGGCGCGATGTCGAAGACGGCAAGGCGTTCGACGGCCAGCGGATGATCGAGCGCCAGCCGATGGGCGACGCGCGCGCCCCTGTCGTGACCTATGACCTGAAATGCATGATGGCCGAGGGTGGCCATCAGGTTCACCACGTCGCGCGCCATCTCGCGTTTCGAATAGCCTGCGTGATCGGTTCCACCCTGCGGCTTGCCGCTGTCGCCGTAACCGCGCAGATCCATCGCGATGACCGTGTGATCCTGCGCCAGCGAAGGCGCGATCTTGCGCTAGGTGACATGGGTCTGCGGATGGCTGTGGAGAAGGACGAGAGGCCGGCCGCGACCGGCCGAGGCGAACCGAATCCGTGGGCCTTCGGGCGGCAGGAAGTCCCGCAGGGTGAAGCCTTCAAGGAACGGCGAGGAGCCGACGTCGCGGAAGGAGGTCATGGCAGTCGCATTTCGCTCTGGGGCCCCGATGCGGGCCAGCGTGCCGAAGGTCGGCCTGTCTCGCCTCGGATTCAAGCCGGAACGGGACGCCGCGCTGGCAGGGCCGCGGGTCGACGACAAGCCTGCCGCGCCGGCGCGCTTCGCGCGGAAGGAGGAGACGACTCCCTCCGCCGATCGGACGGCCGCTCAATCCGGCGTCGCGAGTCCCTCGGGAACATCCCAGTTTCTGCCCGGCATCGAGGCGATCAGAGACTTGGTGTAGTCGCTCTTCGAATGTTCGAGGACGTCGCGCGCGGTGCCCATCTCCACCACCTCGCCGTTGCGCATGACCGCGATGCGGTCTGAGATCTGAGCCGCGACGCGCAGATCGTGGGTGATGAACAGCATGGTCAGGCCCATGCGATCGCGCACATCCTTCAAAAGCCGCAGCACTTCCTTCTGCACGGAAACGTCGAGCGCCGAGACGGCCTCGTCGGCGATCAGGATTCTGGGCTCCATCATCAGCGCGCGGGCGATGCAGATGCGCTGGCGCTGGCCGCCTGAGAACTGCGACGGGTATCGCGAGAGGGCTTCGGGATCGAGCCGTACAATGCGCATCAGATCGTGCGCGCGCGCCCAAGCATCTGCGCGCGCGAGCCCGAAATTGATCGGCGCCGAGACGAGCTGGTCGCCGATCGTGCGCCGGGGGTTCAGCGAACCGTACGGGTCCTGGAAGACGATCTGGATTTCGCTGCGATATTTCCGCAGCTGCCCCTTGGGCAGGTTGGCGAAGTCGACGTCGCCGATGCGCGCGGAGCCGCCGTCGGGCTCGATCAGCCGGATCAGCGTGCGCACGAGCGTCGTCTTGCCCGAGCCGGACTCGCCGACGATACCGAGCGTTTCGCCGCGTCTCAGGCTGAAATCGATCGGATGGACCGCGTGGACGATGCGGGCAGGGGCGGTGAGCGTGCGCCCGACATGGAAGGTCTTGGAAAGGCCGTGCACCTCCAGCACGGTCGGTGCGTCTTCGGCCGGGGGCACGTAGTCTGGCGCACGCCGCGCGGGGACGGCTGCGATCAGCTGGCGCGTATAAGGGTGCTGCGGCGTCGAAAGCACCTCGTGCGCCGAACCCTGCTCGACGATCCGCCCCTTCTCCATCACCACGACGCGATCGGCGATCTCGGCCACCACGTCGAAATCGTGCGTCACGAAGAGGATGCCGGCGTCATGCGTCTCCTTCAGCCTGCGCATCAGCGCAAGGATCTGCGCCTGCGTCGTCACATCGAGAGCCGTCGTCGGCTCGTCGGCGATCAGCAACGAGGGGTTCATGGCGAGCGCCAGCGCGATGACGATGCGCTGGCGCTGGCCGCCCGAGAGCTGGTGCGGGTAGGAGGCGTAGATCCGCTGCACGTCGGGAAGCCGCACCTCCTCCAGAAGTGCGAGCGTTCGCGCCCGGCGCTCGGCGCGGCCGAGGTCGCTGTGGGCCTGGAACACCTCCTCGATCTGATCCCCGACCGTGAAGCAGGGATTGAGCGAGGTCATCGGCTCCTGGAAGATCATCGCCATACGGTTGCCGCGCAGCTTGGCGTGCTCGCGCGGGCGCAGGGTGAGGATGTCGCGCCCCTCGAACAGGACCTTGCCGGCCGATGGCTTCAGAGCCTTCGGAAGGAGGCCCATCGTGGTGAAGGCCGTGACGGACTTGCCCGATCCCGATTCGCCGACGATGCAGACGATCTCGCCCGCGCGGACCGAGAAGCTCAGATTCTCGACCGCATGTGGGCGGTCGCCTCGCTTCGGCAGGTCGACCGTCAGCCCCTCGACCCGCAGGACGTCACGGCCGTCCGTCATCGGCGCTCGCCGATGTCGTGGAAGATGCCCGCCATCATGGCGGCGGCTTCT
Source organism: Aureimonas mangrovi (assembly GCF_014058705.1). Classification (NCBI taxonomy): domain Bacteria; kingdom Pseudomonadati; phylum Pseudomonadota; class Alphaproteobacteria; order Hyphomicrobiales; family Aurantimonadaceae; genus Aureimonas; species Aureimonas mangrovi. The sequence continues at coordinate 2,367,704 of NZ_CP059692.1, read as the reverse complement.
TCGGCGAGCGCGACCAGCATGTGCTCGTCGGGCGCGTGCTGGCCGCAGGCCCGGTGCGAATGCGGCACCCAGACGGTCGGCATGCCCAGCGTCTCCACGAAGACCTCGTTGGGCAGCGAACCACCGAGATTGGGCAGGATCGCGGGCTTCTTCCCGGTGGTCTGGCTGATAGAGCCGGCGACGAGGCGCACCCATTCATTGTCGGGATCGGTGCGCGTTGCGTGGAAGAAGCCACGCTTCATCGGCTCGATGGCGATGTCCTGGAAGCCGTGCGCGTCGAGATGCTCGCGCAGCGCCGGCAGGATGCGGTCGGTGTCCACACCGACGACGTAGCGCAACTGGCAGGTGGCACGCGCGTTGCCGGGAACCGCGTTCACCGGCGCCTCGGGTCGTCCGCAGGTGAAGGCCAGAACCTCGAAATTGCACCAGCCGAACACCTGCATCGGCCCTTCGAGACCGGGCTCCCCCCATTCGGGGTCGCTCTTCGGATCGCTAGGATCGGGCTCCAGCGAGATGTCCGCAAGCGCGTCGCGCACGTTCGCGGGGATCTCGCCCGGCGTCCACTCGCGGATGGCCAGCTTGCCCTTGGCATCTGTAATGGTAGCGAGTGCATGGGCCAGCCGTATGCCGGGATTGACGAGAAGGCCGCCCCAATTGCCGGAATGATAGGCGCCCGGCCGCTCGTCGGCGATCAGATGGAAGCCGTATCCGCCGCGCGCGCCGAGGAACATCGTGGGTGTCTCGACCGCCGTGCGCGGCCCGTCCGAGGCGATCAGAACGTCGGCCTTCATCAGCTCCTTGTGGGCTTCCGCGATCTGGGCGAGACCCGGCGAACCGCTCTCCTCGCCCATCTCGATGATGATCTTGACGTTGAAGCCGAGCTTGCCCTTCGCATCGATCACACAGCGCAGGGCTGCGATGTTGATCGTGTGCTGGCCCTTGTTGTCGACCGTGCCGCGTCCGTAGAGCTTGCCGTCCGCCTCTTCGAGCTTGAAGGGATCGCGCCCCTCGGCCCAGTCGCCGCCCATGCCCCACAGGACATCGCCGTGGCCGTAGGTCAGGATGGTCGGCAGCCCGTCGCCCTCCGTGCGTTCGCCGAACAGCACCGGCAGGCGCTCCGCCACCGGGTTCTCGATGATCTGCGTTTTAAAACCGAGCGCTTGCAGCGCCGGGGCGATCTCTTCGAGCAGATAGCGCCGGTGGTCGGGACCGGAATCCTCGCGCGGGCTTTCGGACGGTACGGCGACGCGCTTGGCCAGTTCCGCCTTGAAGGCGCCGCCGGTCACATAGTCGCGTGCCGCCGCAACGGCCGTCTCACGCGCCGCATTTGCATCAGACATTCTGGAGAGCTCCCGGTTCTTTCATGTATCAGTTTCGGTTTTCGGGGGCGAGCGCGTCGCGCAGCCCGTCACCGGCCAGATTGATCGCCATCACGATAACGAAGATCGCCGCGCCCGGAATCATGATCAGCCAGGAATCGAAGAGAAGATACTGGCGTCCCTCGGCCACCATGAGGCCCCATGACGGCGTCGGCGGCTGGACCCCGAGCCCGAGGAAGGAGAGGGCGGCTTCCAGGAGAATCGCCTGCGCCATCTCGAAGGTCGCGATGACGGCGAGCCGGTCGAAGACGTTCGGAAGCACGTCACGCAGGATGATCTGTCGCGTCGTGAAGCCGAGCGAGCGCGATGCCTGGATGTATTCCTGGTTGCGCAGCTGCTGCGTGGCGGCGCGCGTGACGACGGCGAAGCGATCCCACAGGAGAAGGCCGAGAACGAGCACGACCACGGTCAGCGAGCCGCCGAACAGCGCGACGACGGCGAGGGCCACCATGACCACCGGCAGCGTCAGCCGCGTCATGATGAAGAAGTTGATGAACAGGTCCACCCGCCCGCCGAAATAGCCGGCGAGCACGCCGAGCGTCGTTCCGATCAGCCCGGACGCGATGACGGTGAAGATCGCGATCAGCAGCGAAATGCGCGCGCCGTAGATGATGCGGCTCAGATAGTCGCGCCCGAGGCCGTCCGTTCCGAGAATGTGCTCGGCCGAGCCGCCCTCCATCCAGATCGGCGAGACGAGCCGGTTTCCCATGCTCTGGGCATAGGGGCTGTAAGGCGCGATGAGCGGTGCGAAGATCGCGATCAGGACGATGAGCAGGAAAACGCCCGCGCCCACGAGGAAGGTCGGGTTGCGGCCGAGCTGCCGCCAGGCGTTCCGCCTTGGTGCGCCTAGGGGCGCAATCGCAGCAGCGGATGTCGTTTCGGCCGTACTCATTGGATGCGGATCCTCGGATCGAGCCAGGAATTGACCAGGTCCGACAGGAGCACCAGCACGACGTAGAAGACCGCCACGATCAGGAGGATCGCCTGGACCACGGGCAGGTCCATGCGCGAGATGGACTCCCAGGCGAGAAAGCCGAGGCCCTGGATGCCGAACACGGTCTCGATGACCACCGAGCCGCCCAGCATGTTGCCGAACTGGACCGCCAGCAGCGAGACGACCGGGATGACGGCGTTTCGAAGTGCATGCTTGAAGACGATCTTGCACGTCGAGATGCCCTTGGCCTTGGCGGTGCGGATGTAGTCGGACGACAGAGCCTCGATCATCCCGGCACGGATGAGACGCATCATCGGAGGCGTCGAATAGTAGCCGAGTGCGATCGCCGGCAGGATGAAGTGCGCGAGCGTGGTCGAGCCGGATGCCGGCGCCCATCCGAGCGTCAGCGAGAAGACGACGATGAGGATGAGGCCGAACCAGAAATTCGGCAGCGCCTGGCCCATGACGGCGATGGCGAGGGCGACGCGATCGATAACGGAACCGGGCCTGAGAGCCGCCAGAACGCCCAGCGGCACCGAGAGGGCGAGCATTACGACGACGGCCATGGAGGCGAGCGTCAGCGTGTTGGGGAGGCGGTAGAACACAAGCTCGGCGACCGGCTGCCGAAAGAAGAGCGAGTTGCCGAAGTCGCCCGTCAGCGCGGCGCTGAGCCATTCGACGTAGCGCACCGGCCAAGGGCGATCGAGGCCAAGTTCGGCACGGATCGCGGCCATCTGAGCCGGCGTCGCCTCTTCTCCGGCGATCGCCGAAGCGACGTCGCCGGAGGCGTTCAGGAGCAGGAAGGCGAGCAGCGAGACGGCCAGACAGACACAGACGGCCAGCCCAATGCGCTGCGCCATATAGAGGAGCATGCCTTCTCCTGTTCTTATCGATCAGCGACGAGGGCTTCGGCTTACTGGTCTTTCCAGCGTGCCTGGAAGAAGCGCGGCGTCTCGTCCGGCACCGGCGTGAATTCGAGCTGCTCGTTGTAGACGTAGTTCAGGGCGTAGGTGAAAAGCGGCACCGTGTAGGCCTGGTCTGTCAGCCGCTCGATCATCTCGCGGTAGAGGGCGAGACGCGCTTCCGGGTCCACCGTCGAGTTGCCTTCCTCGATCAGCTCGCTCACCCGCGCATCGCGGGCATAGTCGGTCGGCGAGCCGGAAAACCAGTAGCCGGGGCCGGCGGCCACATCCATGACGGAGTTGGAGCCCCAGGCCTGGAACCACATCGGCAACTGCCCGGCGTCACGCGCTGTGGCGATGGCGGAGGCCTGGACGAAGTTGAGGCTGGCGTTGATGCCGACTTCCGCAAGGCTGCCGAAGACGGCTTCGATCATCGGCCGGTCGCGGTAGCCCCAGAACTGGATGTCGAAGCCGTCCGGATAGCCGGCGTCCGCCAGCATCTGGCGAGCCATCTCAGGATCGTATTCGTAGGTGACGGCCGCCTCTTCGACGCAGCCGAACTGGCGCGGCGCGCAAGGCGCGTTGATCAGTGACGAGCCAGGGCCCATCAGTGCCTCGCGGATGCCATCGCGATCGATCGCGTGGTTGATCGCGCGGCGGACATCGACGTTCTCAAGAGGGCTCTCGCCGGCACGTCCGGTCGCGTCCATGCCGACGAAGGCGATGCGGATCGTTTCTCCCGCATCGACCGTCAGCCCGCCGGCGTTCTCGAACTGCCCGACGGCGTCCGGCGGCACCCGCCAGATCCAGTCCAGACCCCCGCTGACCAGCTCAATGGCCTGCGTGTTGAATTCGCCGATACGGCGGAAATTGAGCGTCTGGATCGAGGGCTGGCCCTTCACGCCGCCGAAATAGTCCTCGAAAGCCTCCATCGACACGCTTTCGCCGGCGATATGCTGAGTGACGCGGTAGGGCCCGGTGCCGATCGGCTCGCGGGACATGCCTTCCGGGCCGGCTTCCGCATAATAATCCGCCGGGTAGATCGGCAGGAGGTTGGCGACATAGTCGAGAATCGGCGGGAAGACGCCGGCCGTCTTGATGCGCACGGTGTAGTCGTCGACCTTTTCCGCGCCTTCCAGAAAGAAGATCGGCTGCGGCGTCACGTTGGTCGTCACGTACTCGATCGTCGCGACGACATCGTCCGCGGTCAGCTCCTCGCCATTGTGGAACATCACGCCGCGGCGAAGGACGAATTCCAGCGTCGTGTCGTCGACGTAGCGGTAGGATTCGGCCAAATGCGGCTCGAACTCGCCGGTGTCGTTATTGCGATAGAGAAGCGTGTCCCAGATGTGGTGGGCGAGAACGATGCCTTCGCGGATCGTGTGCTGGTAGAAGTCGATGTTGGAGGGGATCGAGTCCGACGCCCAGGACAGCGAGTTGTCCGCCGGGCCCGCGAGCGACGGTGTCGCTGCCAGCAGCGCTCCGAGCGAGACACAGGCGGCCTTGAGCGTGCGATGCTTCATTTCGCGATCCTTATCTGTGGCTAAAATCCGGCTTCGATAGGCGTGGTTAACGTTCGATCCGGCGCGGTTCAGCCCGCGTCGAACCGTTGCGACTGCCCGCTCTGTGAGCGGGAAAGCCGTCTGTTGAAAACTTCAGCAACAGGAGCTTGCAACCGTTTCCGGGCGGTTGTCCATACCCTCGCGTCATATCTTTCGCGATCCGTCGAAACGCGGCGCGACGGGGCGGTCTTGCGTCGACGATGGCGGGTGCGACGCGTCCACTGTGTTGCCAATCGGTTGGGCGATGAAAGGCATCCGGCTGCGGCGGACAACCACGCGAGAATCGTATTGTAAAGCTGCGATTGGCGAAAATTTCAGGGGTCGGCTCATGGCCTGCGGCGAAAGTGCAGCGGCTAACCCACTGAAATGATGGTGGGCGATGACAGGCTCGAACTGCCGACATCCTCGGTGTAAACGGGATGTCCTTCCTATAAGTGGCTGATATTCCTAGCCCTGACCCTTGGTTTCACCACGTTTCGTTCGCCTCGTTTCGTGGGTTTCTTGGGCAATCTTGGGCCGGTTGCCCGTTCGTTCGCGGGCACGCTCGAAGGCTTGGTCCATTCCGTCCTGGTAGTCCGGATGGTGGTGCTGGTAGTGGGTGCGCAGCGTCTGTTCCGACATGCCAAGGTATCCGGCTGCCTCGCCGATCGGCGCAGCGCCGTGCATTAACCAAGTGGCGGCCGAGTGGCGCATGATGTGCGGCACAACCTCCGGACCAAGGCCTGCATCCTGGCACGCTTTCACCCACGCGGTGCGAATCGTGCCGGCGATGGGGCGGCCGAGGAAATGGACGACGTGGGTCGCCGGCGCCTTCTGCCCATCCGCGTTGGTGCGTGCCAGGTCGAGCCGTTCCCATCGGCGCATGTGCGCCAGCAGGCGGGGGACGATTCGAACCGGCGGCTGTCGCTTGTTGGTCTTGCGCTCGCGCGCGCCGCGCCGGTAGAGCACCCCGCGCGCAACATCGACGTAAGGCGCCTCGAGGCTCTCGATCCAACGGGCCTGCACGATCGGTGAATGGCGAGTGCCCGAGTAGATGCCGATCAGAATGAAGCGGGCGAGGTGCCGCCGGCGAGCCCGCGTCTGCGCGCGCTCGCGGTGCGTCCGGCGCAACGAGTTCGTCTTCGCATCCCAGTTCCATCCGAGGCAGGCCCACAACAGACGGGCGACCTCCGAACGCGTCAGCCACCGGTCGCGGCGCTCGGCCTTCTCCGGCAACGTGACGTGCGGGACGGCGTCGAGCGTATACTCTTTGTGATAGGCGCCGATGGCGGCCGAGAGGTCTTCCAGTTCGCGGCGGGCGGTGGCGGCCGTCACGGTGCGCAGCTTCGCAGGGTCTTTGATGCGGCGATCCGGCTGCGTCATCCGATGAGCGGCATAGCCGCGACACGTCGCGCCCTTCACCTCGTTGAGGTGCTTGTCGCCCCACCATTCGAGAAGGCGCTGGACGTTAATCGAAAGGTCTTCGAAGCTCTTGAAGGCCCGCGCATCGGCGCTCGCCTTCGGCGTTCGCTCTTTCAGATGGTGGGTGAGGATGTCCGCGACGCGCAGCGCGGAGGGGTTCGATCCGCCGACCTTCGGCGTGTATTTTCGCGTGAGGTGGCGCGCGAGCTCTCTCTCAGCGCCTTGACGGTCTCCAGCGCCGCAGCCTGTGCCGATTTCATCACCGCCGTCGAGGATGACCCATGATCCTTCGCGGCCCCGTCTCTGGCGGAGGTAGAGGCGCGGGGGCTTCGTTGGCCTCGGCATCGCTGGCGCATCTCCTTCAGGGATCTCGGCGTGACCAAATCCTTGCCCGCGATGCGTTCGGCGGTCAACGAGCCGTTGCGGATCTCCGTGCGCAGCGAAGCGACGGTGAGCGGGCCTTCGGGCCAGAAGACGCCAACGGCTTCGAAGAGCGTCATCAGCTCGTCGTCGTGCCACTCGGCCGGATCAGGTCGCGCGCGGGCGCGCATCAGCGGGTCCTTCGCCATTACTCCGCAGCCTCCATCGTCGGCGCGACGGCGAGATGCGCGCAGTTGGCCGAGACGAGCGCCGCGGCAAGCGGCGGGCATACCGAGTTGCCGCAGCATGATCCCTGCACCGTCGCCGAGATCGGCGAGCCGTCCGGACGCCGGTCGATGATGTAGCTGTCGGGGAAGCCCTGGGCGCGGAAGCGCTCGCGCGGCGTCAGCATCCGCATGCCGATATCGGCGATGGCATAAGTCTCGCCGTCGATGTCGACCGTGACGAGCCCGTGCCTCGGCTTCGTCGTTACGGTGTGCACCGGCTCATCGATCGCCTGGTTCGGCAGCGCCTCGCCGTAGTATTTCGTCAGGAAGCCCGAGATCAGAGCGGCGTGCGTACCCTGCGCCGAGAGCGTCGGCAGCGGGCCATCGGCTGGCGCATCGCGCCGGTCGCTGCCTCGCATGTTCTGAATGTGCGCGGCGACGACGGCCTGCTGAGCGCCCGCCGTAGTGAGTGTCGCGAGAGGCTCATCGGCCGGGCGGCCGGGGTTCACGCCGCCGATGCGCCGGCTGTCGCTGTTGTGCTGCGCGAGGAAGGCGGACACCACGGCGTGCTTGGCCGCGCCGCCGACCTGCGTGCCGATGGGGCGATCGATGTCGAGCGCGCGCGGCGCCTGCCCCTCGCGCTCGCCGTAGCCGGTCTGCACCATCGTCGCCGCGACGACGCCGAACTTCGGCGCGCCCGCCATGACGGTGTCGACCGGCTCATCCATGCTCGATCCGACGCCGTTCTGCGTGAACCGGGAAAGATGCACAGCCGCGACGCATCCATCAGCCTTGGCCGTCATCGTGCCGAGGGGTTCGTCGCCGCCGCGCGGTGCGCTCTGGCCCGCGCGTCCGCCGCAGCCGACCAGCGTCGGCACGATGACGGCGTTCTGATCCTTCGGGCTGGCGGTGATGGTGTGGATGGGTTCGTCGGCCGCGCGCACCGAGCCTCCATGCTGGGCGGCGGTGATGACGGGCGTGACAAGGGCAAACGAGCCCGATGTCGTCACGGTGTTGAGAGGATCCTCAAGAGAGTGGACGCCGTTGCGATCCGCCGCGCTTGCCATGTCGGTTCGGACGATCGACGGCACCACGACGCCGAGCGGCGCCGCGCCGCCGGGACGCTTAACGAAGCTGTTGGCCGTCACGGTCGCCAGCGGTTCGTCGATCGCGTGGCCGGTCGCGCCGGTCTGGAACTTCACGATGTAGGGCTTGGCCGCCTCCAGCACGTAGCGCGACACGCCGCGCGCGATCCGGCGCATGGTCGCATCGGCCAGCGGGCGCACCGCGCGCACACCGTGCTTCGCCTTGATCTCCTCGGCTGTGTCGAAGATCGACGGGCATGGCAGCGACCAGTCGATGATTTCGGCGGCCGTGCGCCACGGCAGGAGCTTGCCCTTACGGATCAGCTTCGCGTCGGCGGCGTTCTTCGGGTCGCCGTGCGTGCGCTGGGGCCACACGATCCGCTGGCCGTCGCGCCGGGCGATCATGAAGAAGCGCTTGCGGATGGTCGGCGCGCCATAGTCGCAGGCGCGCAGCTCGCGCCACTGGCAGCGATAGCCGGCCTTGCGCAGACGCTTCATCCACTGCTCGAAGATCAGCCCGCGCATTTCGGGGATGGGCTTGCCCTCGTTGCAGAGCGGGCCCCACGTGCGGAACTCCTCGACGTTCTCGAGGATGATGACATCGGGCTTCGCCTCCTCGGCCCAGCGCACCACGATCCACGCGAGATCGCGGATGTTGCGGTCCATCGGCTTTCCGCCCTTGGCCTTCGAGAAGTGCTTGCAGTCCGGCGAGGCCCAGAAGAGGCCGAGGTGCCGACCCTTCGTCACCTCCAGCGGCGACACGTCCCAGATGTTGCTGTCCAGGTGGATCGTATCGGGGTGGTTGACCTCGTGCATCGCGAGCGCGTCGGCCGAGTGGTTGATCGCCACGTCCGGCGAGCGGCCGAGCGCCGTCTCGATCCCGGTCGAGGCGCCGCCGCCGCCGGCGAAGCTGTCGACGATGAGCGGCAAGGAATGCGGGAAGGTGTGCGCGTTCATGCGTCGCTCCTCCGTTCACGGCTGGCGAGCAGCTTGCGGCCCCGTTCGGTGATGACGATCCGCGGAGCGCGGCCCTTGTAGACCTTGCGGGCGAGGCGGGCCTGCGTGAGCATCGGCGCATCGTGCAGGCCGATGTTGCCGCCCGTGCCGCGCCAGGCGCCCCGGCCGCGCGCGCAGCCGATCCAGCCCGATTCCTCGAGCTTGCGCAGGTCCTTCAGCATCTGCGCGGTGATGGGGAGTTCGTCAGCCATCGTCACACCCTCATCGGCATCAGGACGACGAGGCGGTCGGCGTCGCTGGGGTTGGAGAGGACGGCGGGCGAGCCCGCGTCGTTCATGGCCAGGCGCACACGCGCGCCGTCGAAGGTGTCGAGCGCCTGCAGGATGTACTGGCCGTTGAAGCCGATCTCGAGTTCGACCGGCGCGCCGTAGAGCGTGACCTCGTCGGTGGCGTCGCCGGCGTCTGGCGAGGCCATCGAGAGCGTCAGCGTTTCGCCGGCGAAGGCGCAGCGCACGCCGCGCCCGCGCTCGGCCGAGACCGTGCGCACGCGATCGACCGCCGCTTTCAGCGCGACGCTCTCGACCTCGACGATCTTGTCATTAGCGGTGGGTATGACGCGGACATAGTCCGGGAACTTGCCGTCGATCACCTTGGAGACGATGCGCAGCGCCTGCGTCTCCAGAACGATCCCGTTCTCTTCGACATCAATCTCGACGAGCTCTTCCTCGCCGCACGACGAGGCGAGAAGATCGAAGGCGCGCTCGACCGTCTTGCGCGGGATGATGACACCGGGCAGCTCCGCGATGTCTGCCGCGATCGGGATGCGCAGGAGCGCCAGGCGGTGCCCGTCCGTCGCCACGCTCGTCAGGCATTCGGGGTGCTGCTCGTCGCGGTGCCAGAAGACCCCGTTGAGGTAATAGCGCGTCTCCTCGGTGGAGATCGCGAAGCCGCAGCGCGAGCGCACGGCCGTCAACTGCTCGGCCGAGAGCTGGAAGGTGCAGGCGGCCTCGCGCTCGGCCGGGTCGGGGAAGTCCGCCGTCGGCAGCTCGTTGAGCTTGAAGCGCGAGCGACCCGAGGAGAGCGTCACCTGCGTGCCGCTGGATGCGAAGCGCAGCTCGGCGCCCTTGTCGAGCTTGCCGCAGATGTCTTTGAGGAGCGCGGCCGGGACCGTCGTCTCGCCGGCCTCGCCGACTGTCGCAGACGCTTCCGGCGCGGTGGCAATGGCCCAGATGTCGAGATCGGTCCCGGTGACGCGGATGCGCCCGTCCGCCTCCACCGCCAGCGCGAGGTTCGACAGGATCGGGATCGTGTTGCGGCGCTCCACGATCTTCTCGACGCGCTCGACGAGCGCGCGCAGGACCTCGACGCGGACGGTGAAGGCGACGGGCATGGCGATCAGCCCGCCGCGCCGACAGGCGTGCCAGACGCCGACATTTCCGGGGCGCCCTCGTAGACCTCGAGACCGGTCTGCGCCGCGACGTCGTTCTTGGCGTTGCGCACCGCCTCGGCGACGAGCCGGTCGACGCGGAAGAGCTTGTAGAGCCAGACGATCGAGCCGCCGACCATGCGGTAGCGCAGGCGCACGGGGATGACGATCGGGTCCTCGTTGTAGAAGAGCGGGATCATCAGGGCGAAGGCACCGGGCACGGTGAGCGGCTGACCGTCCTTGCCGGTGTGCTCCTCCTCGAAGGCGATCTTCGCCTCGCCGCTCTGCAGCTTGACGTTCTGCTTCACCTTGCCGCCGACGTTGATCTCGAGGCCGCGTGCGAGTTCGAAGATCTGCGCCGGCGTGCCGATCGCCGACACCTGCATTTCGCTCGCGTGCTGCGCGGCCTCGCCCCCCGTGAGCGTCGTCATGTCCGGCGCACGCTCCTCGATGAACTCGGCGAACTCGCGCTGGTCCATCGGCTTGCCGTCATGCTCCAGCCAGGTCTTCCACTCGTCCGAGAACGGGAAGGCGTAGTGAACCCGGTGGCGGCCAAAGCCGGCGCGGGCATCGGGCTCGATGTCGTGATAGTCGATCACCGACGTGAGCGATGGCTTGCGCCAGTCCGACTGCGCGAAGACGACGGAATGGTCCGTCTTGTGGCGGTTCGTCAGCTCAATGAAGCTCTCGACATCGCCGACATGCGCGATGCCGCGGCGGTGCTCGGGGTATTCGCGCCACTCCTCGGCGAAGCTCTTCACGCTGGCGAGCTTGGGATTGTCGCCGTGAATGACAGCGACAGGGAAGGAGTCCGGCAGGCCAGCGTCGCCGGCGGTGTCCTTGACCTCGACGATGTCGATGCCGGTGGCGCGCGCGCCGAGTGTCGCCAGCTTCTCGACGGCGTCGCCGTCCAGACTGAAGGCCTCGCCGACGGACGTGGTCGAGTTGAAGACCTGCGGTTCGGCAGAGGTATGCGTTGCGGTGTCGGACATGGCGTCCTCCTGTTGAGCGGATGGCAGGAAAAGGGTGCGGCGCCGTCAGCCGGCGTCGCGGTCGCGGATTTCGCGCGGGCCGTCGAACATGTCGGACTGGCGCGGGTGCTGGGTGGAGAGGTCGCCGTCTTCCGTGACCCAGAAGACAGAGGAGCCGAACTCCTCCTTCGGCTTCTTGGCCGTGATGTCGGGGGTGATCGTCACCATGCCGGCCTCGACCTTGAGGCCGAACTTCACGGTGACGTGGCCGGCGGCCTTACCCTTGGGCCCGGCTGCCTCGTTGAGCGCGGTCAGAGCCGCGTTCATTTCGTTCTGGAGCTTGCCGACGAATTCGCCGCCCTCCAGCATGCCGAGGAGAACCTGCGGCTCGCGCACGATCTTCATGCGACCCTCCGCACCACCGCGCGGTTGGCGATCTCGCGGGCGCGGTCGCCGTACTTGCGCAGCGCCGCGAGCGAATGGCCGCGGTTGAGGAGATCGACCTCTTCCGCGCAGCCCTTGGCCGCCGCGATGTCGATCATGTCGTCGGACAGCCGGCGCACGACGGCGTCTTCCGCGGTGACGGGGCCGGGCGCGGCCTTGCGGCGGGCCGTGGGCGCGTTGGCAGCGGCGAGCGCAGCCTTGCGCGCCTGGGCGTTGGCGACGAGGGTCGCGGCGTCGATGTTCATGCGAGGTCTCCTCTGGTGATGCGGCGGGTGCCGCGCGGGCCGGGCGAAACCCGGTCGAGCTTGATCTTGGTGATGCGGGCACCGGGCTCGCGCTGGACGGCGAGCTTGCGGGCGGCGTCCGGTGTCTCGGCCGTGACGAAAACGGGTCCGCGCCCGTCGAAGTGGACGCGGAAGCCAGCCATCAGTCGGCTCCGATGATCGGGAAGTGCTCAGGCTTCAGGTTCTCGCCCGGATCGAGAGCGCGTTCGGCGCCGGCGCGGGTGAGCGTGAAGATCGGGTCGCCGCCGGAGAGCGGCGAGGCGCGGTGCTGCCGCGCGAAGCCAGCCTCAACCATTTCGCGCAGTGTGACGAAATCGTCGCCGCCTTCGCCGGCGACGTAGTGGTTGCGGTAGGACTGGCGGCGGCGACCATCGAGGCCGAGGGCATGACGCGCGATCTCACGCTGAGCGGGCGAGAGCGCGGTCGCGGCAACTGCCGAAGCTGTGGCAACCGGCAAGGCTGACCCCGTCGGCTTTGCCGCTTGCTTGGCGCGGATCTTGAGGACGATATCGGGCTGCGTGATGCGATCGACTTCCCGGCGCGCCTCAGCATCGATGTCGATCCCGTGCACGTTGCACAAGGCGGCGAGCGTCACCATCACGCCGCCCACTTCCTGCCCGGGCTCTCCGACAGGACGACCGAAGACGTAATCGACGAGTGCGTGTCCGCGATCGGCCGTCCAACCAGTCGCCTGCGCCAGTTCCAACGCCTCTTCGATGAACCGGTCCGCCCGCTCGGTTTTGTCGGCACTGACCTCCTCGCCGAAGCAGTCGATCATCCACGCCCCGACGCGTGTCTGGTGGTCTCGCATCAGATCACCCCCATCGCGATGAGGATGACGACGGCGCCGAGGCCGCCGAGCGGGAGGCTGGCGAGAGAGGCGAGGGCGTGAAGCCAGCCGCCGGTCTCGACGCTGCCGTCCTGAGGGTTCGGGAACAGCCACTCGATCATGAGAACGCCCTCGCGAGCGTGCCGTGGGCATGGATCAGCGCCGCGCCGGCCAACATGCCGACGCAGGCCGCGCCGACCAGCGCCACGAGGACGGTGCGGGCGGGCCACATGACCTCGCCGCTGGCCGGCGCCGGGTCGAGCCAGACGGCCATGCCGGTCTGGCTCGCATCCGTCAGCCGCTCCTCGAGCGAGCGGTCGTCACGGAAGGCGCGCGCCCCCGACGGGAGGGCGGACAAGGCCCCTCCGATCAGGGGCGCCGCGCCACCGGCAGCGCGGGAGGAAACGCGGCCGGTATGGGGAAGGGAATGGTACAACACCGAAAACTCCAATCCGGGTCGGGATTGAAGCAAGTAGCCATATCGGCTACGGCATTGTCAATAGGGTCGTAGCCGTATTGGCTACTCCTCCCTGGTGACCGCGTAGCGAACTCGTCCGACTATGCGGACGATCTCATCTTCGACTTCGCCGTCGAGTGAGATTGGCTTCTGCCAGCGTGGGTCGTCCGACTCGGCAATCAGCCAAAGCCCACCTTCGGGGTCGCGATGGAGGCGCTTCACAGTGCCTTCAATAGTCCCGTCCGGTCGCTGGCGTTCGACGACGTATCGCGCGCCTGGCTCCGGCGTAGCGTGGTCATCCCACGGTGCCGTAAATATCAGGACGGTGCCGTCCGGATATCGCTTGTTCATGGACGTGCCGCGAGCTTCGCGGGCGTACAGCGGCAGGTGCCGGAAGCGCTCGTCGTCCGGCACGGCTACGTCATACCAGTCGTCACGGTCCGGCCAGTCCAGCGATTCAACGAACGCGCCAGCTTGTACGGCGCCGCGGACTTGGACGCTCCGCGTGCGTGCGGGCGGGATGAGAATTTCGATCGGTGAGACGCCAAGTGCAGATCCAAGTTTCTCCATCCATTTCGTCGTCATGCCCATCGTTCCCGACGCGAGCTTAGAAATGGTTATCGGATGAGCATCGACAGCTTCGGCCAGCTTCTCGCGAGAGAAGCCGCGTTGGCGCATGATTTCGGAGAGGCGGTTCTGCATGGCGTGACCGTAGCCAATGCGGCTACGCGCGAAAGAGCCGTATCGGCTACTTTTGCTTGACATGGGGGTAGCCGATATGGCTACTTCCGTCGCTATGAGCACGGTCGACCTTTCCACGTGGCGGATTACCGCCGGTAAGAACCTCCGCGAGATTGCGGAGGCGCTTGGCATCGGCGGGGCCAACCCCGGCCGAACGCTTCAGCGTTACGAGAACGGATCGCGAGCGTGTCCGCTTGATCTCGCGGTTGCGATCCAGACGCTTACTGAGGGCGCCGTCACGCCGGGAAGCATGGCCGCTACCCGCGCGGCTTATCTCCGTGATCATGGTCAGGCCTTCACCTCGTCCGATGACGGCAAGAATGGGGCTGAGGCGGCGTCGCGTCACGTGAACGACGAGGCCGCCGGTTCACATGCGGAGACGGCGCGATGATCGGCCGTCCCTCGACCCTCCAGATGCGTAACGCGCTGAAGTTCGCCACGCGATCCGCGCTGTTCGCCGCCGGCGACGCCGCCGCGCTCGTGCGGGACAAGATCGTGCGCGTCGGCGAGACCGCTCTGTCCTACTGCCACTCGGCGAAGGAAGAGCACGCCGACCGCTTCGTCGCGCTCGACACCGCGCTCGATCTCGACTTCGCGGCTGGGGAGCCGATCCACGCGCGAGCGCTTGCCGGCGCGCAGAACTATCGCCTCGAGCCGATGGACGCCCCGATCTCCGACCTGCCGGTCTGCGATCGCACGATTGCCCGGCTGGGTCGTGCCGTCTCGGAGGCCGAGGCCTGCCTCTACCAGGCGAACGATGACGGCGAGATCAGCGCCACGGAAGCGCTGACCGCCGACGCTCTCCTCGCGGTCGTCGAGCGGAAGGTCGCGGACATGCGCGCCCGGCTGATGCGCAACGCGCTGCCAGCAAAGGGGGCGGGTGAATGAGCACCGTGATCGACATGCCGCGCGCGCCGGTTGTTCGCGACCCGAAGGCGGATGCCTTTCGGCCCCTGCCGGGGCAAGCGCCTGCCGCGCTCGAGCATGCCAAAGGCTGCCGCTGGCCGGTGCATCTCGCCGGCAATCCGATGCGGGAGGTTGCGCGCCTGTGCTGCGACGCGCCTCGCGACGGCGGCTCCTACTGCGCGACCCACACCCGTATGGCCGCTGGCACCGGCACGCCCGCCGAGCGTCGTGGCGTGCCTGCGGAGTATGACCTGCGGAGGTTCAAGCGATGATGCGTGCCATCGAACCGATGAGCCTGCCGGATTTGGCGCCTGCGGCGGTGCCAGAATGGCGCCCGGAGTTTCGCTGGGTCGATCCCCGTATCCTGCTGGTCGACGATGCCTACCAGCGCGGTCTCTCCTCCCGATCGGTCTCGTTGATCCGCCGCGTCGTCGGGCAGTGGAGTTTTGCGGCCTTCAAGCCGCCCGTGGTGGTAGACGTGGAAGGCTCCCTGCACGTTGTCGACGGGCAGCACACGGCCATCGCCGCGGCCAGCCATCCGGAGATCGTCACCATTCCGGTGATGGTGATCGAGGCTGCCGCCGCAAATGCGCGCGCCGATGCTTTCGTTCGCCACAACCGCGACCGCATCGCAGTGACGCCGATGCATCTGCACCATGCGATGGTCTTGGCCGGCGACGAGGACGCGCAGACGATCGCGCAGGTCTGCGAGCGGGCTGGTGCGACCATCCTCCGGCATCCGCCGAACGGGCGATATCGCGTCGGGGATACGATGGCGGTCGGATCGATCCGCAGCCTCGTCGAACGGCGGCACGCGATGGGTGCGCGCCGTGTGTTGCAGCTTTGCGTCGAGGCCGGACTCGCCCCGATCGCCGCCGGTCATATCAAGGCCGTCGAGCGCCTGCTCTTCGCCAAGGAATACGCCGGCACAATCAGCGAAGCCACGATCAAGGCCGCTCTCGGCGATCTCTCGCGGATCGAAAGGGATGCCGCCCGCTTCGCTGCAGAGCACCGGGTGCCGATCTGGCGCGGCTTGGCGTCCGTGATCTTCCAAGGGCGAGGGCGTCGCAATGGATGACGCCGCAATAATCGACGCGCTCGAGCGGCAGGTCTGTGCGCTGCGCGACCGTGTCGAGGAACTGGAGGCCATCCTCGCCCCCGAATTCGACGTTCCTGCCGAGTGGTGTCTAACGCGCCGTGAGCGACAGGTTCTCTCCGTTCTCGTCGCTCGACCGAGGGCGACACGCGAGGCCGTCGCGACGATCGTATACGGCCTCGCGCGGGAAGAGGAAGTCGAGAACCCTGCGGTGGTGATCGAGTCGCATGTCTCGAAACTGCGGCGGAAGCTCAAGCCCTACGGCATCGCAATCATCTCGCGCCGCTTCGATGGCTACTGGCTCGAAGACCGCAAGGCGGTGCGCGATCTCCTCGGGGTGGCTGCATGACCGCCCGATCGCCGGAAATGGACGCCTTCGTCGAGGAGGCGCGCGCGATCTCGATCGAGGCGGCCTTCGAGCGCTGCGGCTTCTCGCTCTCGACGCTGCGCCGCGCCAGCCATGAGTATGTCGGCCCGTGCCCGCGCTGCGGCGGCAAGGATCGGTTCCAGCTCAACCCCTCGAAGAACGTCTTCCTCTGCCGGCAGGGCGGGGCGGGCGGCGACGGCATCGCGCTCGTCGAGTATCTGACGGGCGAGAGCTTCCTCGACGCCTGCGAGACGCTGCTCGGCCGCGACCGGCCGGGGCCTGCGAAGAGCGCCGAGGAGCTTCGCGACAGTGCCGCGCGCCGACGCGAGGCCGAGGCCCGCAACGCCGCCGCCCGCGCCGAGAGCGAAGAGCGCGCCGCCCGGCAGGCCGACGAGAGCGCGCATTATCGCCGCCGCGAGCTGGAGCGCTGCCTCGACATCTGGGCCGAGGGGCGGCCGTTCCCCGGCAGCCAGGCCGAGCGGTATCTCGCGCTGCGCGGGCTCGACCCTTCGCGGATCGACCCGGCCTTCCTGCGCTGCGCGGCCGATCTGCCGTTCTGGGGCCGGGATGCGGGCGGGCGCAACGCGCAGCTGCACCGCGGCCCCGCCATGCTGGCGCTGTTCGTGCGGCCCGACGGCGGCAGCGCTAAGATCATCGGCATTCATCAGACGTGGATCGACCTAGACGTGCCCGGCAAGGGGCGGCCGACGATCACCGACCCGCAGAACGCGGGCGAGACGCTGCCCTCGAAGAAGATGCGCGGCTCCAAGGCCGGCGGGCTGATCCCGCTCGTCGGCCGTCTCTCCTCGGCGCGCCGCATGGTGGCCGGCGAGGGGATCGAGACCGTTCTCGGCTTCGGCCAGCGCGAAGGCTTTCCGGAGGGCACGTTCTACTGCGCTGCCGGCGACCTCGGGAATTTGTGCGGCAAGGCGACGAAGGACAGCCGCATCCGCCACCCGCAGAAGGTGAATATCGGTAAGGGCGGGCGGCGCTTGCCCGTGTTCGTGCCTGGCGAGGCGCCAGATCTCGACAGCGTGGCGATGCCGGTGCCCGACCATGTCGACGAGCTCGTCCTCCTCGGCGACGGCGACAGCGACGCGGTGATGACGCGGGCGGCGATGAAGCGCGGCGCGCGACGCCATGCGCGCGACGGCCGCACGGTGCGCGTGGAGATGGCACCGGCAGGCATGGACTTCGCCGAGATGGCGCAAGGGGTGGCGGCGTGAGTGCCGACCTCGGCCTGCCGTTGTTCTCCTACGATGTCGTCGTCATCGATCCGCCGTGGCCGTGGCGGGCCTATTCCGACAAGGGCCTCGAGAAGAGCCCCGAAGCGCAATACACGACGATGTCGATGGCCGACATCGCGGCCATGCGCGTCGGCGATCTCCTCGCGCCCGGCGGCGTCCTCGTGATGTGGGCGACCTGGCCGCTGATCGAGCAACAGGCGGCGATCATGCGCGGCTGGGGCCTGCCGACCGTGACGGGCGGCGTGTGGGCGAAGCGCACCAGCGGCGGCAAGTTGCGCTGGGGCACGGGCTACGTGCTGCGCTCCGTCTGCGAACCGTTCCTGATCGGCCGCCTCGAGGGCGCGGCCATCGCGCGCGGCAAGGTGCCGAACCTCGTCGAGACGCTGACCGACGCCGCGCTCGACGGCCTTGCCCGCGAGCATTCCCGCAAGCCGGAAGAATTCTACCAGCTCGTCGAAACCCTCGTCCCGACCGGGCGCCGCGCGGACATCTTCTCGCGCCAGCGCCGCGCCGGCTGGGACGCGTTCGGCAACGAGGCCGACAAGTTCGGGGCGGCCGAATGACCGCCTCGTCAGGCATCCTCCCGCAGGCGATTGCGCGCGGCGTTGGCGAGATAGCGCGAGCGGTTCTCGCCGAGGGCCTTGGCCTGCACGTCGATGCGAGCCATCAGGTTCTCGTCCATCGAGATCGTGAACTGCCGTGCGCGGCCGGGCAGGTCCGCCGGCACCAGGGTGACGGCGACGGCATCGGCGAAGTCCTCCGCGAGCGCGGGATCGGCGCGGACCTCCTCCAGCGTGCGCAGGGCGGGAAGGGCGACCTTCTCTTCCGTCAGTGCCTCGATATGGGTGGCGAGCAACGCGCGGCCGCGCGCCAGCGCCTCGTCAACGGTGGCGCCGCCGGACGCCGCGCCGGGGAAGTCTGGGAAGGAGATGCCGTAGGTGCCGGCCTCTCCGTGGATCAATGCGACGACGTTGGTCATGTCTCGTTCCTGTCTTCGTGTGAGGCGAAGGGGCCGGGGCTACCAGCCCCAGCCCGCCGTTCTGTAGATGTTGCGAAGGGTGCCGATCGGTATCTCCTTCACTCCCGTGTCCACCGTGACCACCCCGTGACCGGGCTTGGTGAAATTGCGGTGGTCCCCCTTTCCCTTCCGCTCCGTCCAGCCATCGCCGAGCAATCGCTTGATGATGTCCTTGGGGCGTTCAACCTGTCGCTTCGGGCTCATGTCCTTCCCTCTCTGTTACGTATTTTATACGTAATTTTCAGGAGGAACGCAAGCGGCATTACGTATAAACTACGTATGTTTTGCAAGGCCGCTCCGCAATGACAGACGACCCGAAAGCCAGCGTCTCGCTGATCGCGCTCTGCGCGGCCGAGGCTGAAACCGATATCGGCAACGGCCGCCGCCTGCGCCACCGCCACGGCTCCGACCTGCTCGCCATCGCCAAGATCGGCTGGCACGGCTTCGACGGCCTGCGCTGGCGCGAGGATGAGGACGGCAGCGTCGTGCGCCCGCTGGCGCACAAGACGGCCGAGGAAATCCGCTTCGAATGCACCGAGATCATGCTCGAGGAGGGCGAGATCCTCCTGATCGAAGCGGGCGACGATGCCGCGAAGGAGATGGCCGGGCGCGAGCGGCCGAAGGCCGACGCGGAAGGTGGCGCGCGGCGGCCGTGGGAGAAGCTGGAAGCGGCTGTGAAGGAGGCCGAGCGGCTGAAGGAGAAGCTGGAGAAACGCCGGCAGACGCGCCGGGCGCACGGCAAATCCTCCTGCAACTCGGCCAAGCTCGACAACATGCTGAAGGAGGCGCAGCCCTACCTCGCCCGCACCGTCGACGCGATGAACACCGACCCGATGGCGCTGAACTGCCGCAACGGAACGATTCGCTTCGTGCGCATCGAGGACGAGGAGAGCGACCCGGAGGAGCCACGCTTTCTCTGGCGGGCGCGCCTGGACGCGCACCGGCGCGAGGACTTCATCACCAAGCTGGCCGAGGCGAGCCTGTGCGACCCGTCTTCCGGACCATCGGGCATCAACCCGGCCGAACCGGGGGAGGCGCTGTTCACCGAGGACGCGCTCGACGCGATGGCGCACCGGCTGGCGCCGACCTTCATCGAGTTCCTGCACCGCGTGCAGCCCGACATCCGCATGCGGGCCTATCTGCGACGCCTCGCCGGCTACATGCTGACCGGGCTGACGGGCGAGCAGATCATCGCCTTCTTCTACGGCATCGGCGCCAACGGCAAATCCACCTTCACCGACGTCCTCGGCAAAATCCTCTCGGACTATGCGGTGACGCTGGGCATCGAGAGCTTCACCGGCGACGTGCGGCGCGGCGGCGCGGACGCGACGCCCGACCTCGCCCGCCTCAACGGCGCCTATGCGTGCTTCGCCTCCGAAGGCGACGAGACGGCGCGCCTGAAGGAAGGGCTGATCAAGCTCCTGACCGGCGACGACAAGATCGCCGTGCGCAAGCTGCATCAGGACTTCGTCGAGATCACCATCAAGGCGAAGTTCGTCATCACCGGCAACCACAAGCCGATCATCCGCGGCGACGACGACGGCATCTGGCGGCGCGTCCACCTCTTCGAATGGCCGGTGCAGATCCCCGCCGCCGAGCGCGACCGGCACCTGCCCGACAAGCTGCTCGCCGAGCGCGACGGCATCCTCGCCTGGATGCTGGCCGGGACGCTGGAATATCTGACGATCGGCGGGCTGGCGCCGCCCGAGGAGCTGCTCGCGGCCGTGCAGGAGCACCGCGAGGATTCGGACCCTGTCGGCGCGTTCATCCGTGGCGGCTGCGATGTGACGGGCGACCCGAGCGACCGCGTCTCGCCCGGCGAGCTGCACGAGGCCTATATCCGCTTCTCCCAGCGCGAGGGCCTGACGCCCTTCGCCGCCGCCACCTTCAACCGCCGGCTGCCCGACAAGGCGAAGCAGGCATGGAAGGGGCCGGACGGGCGCATGCGCCAGTTCGTGCGCATGAAGAGCGGCGGCACCGTCTATGCCGGCATCCGCATCAAGGACGCCTTCCGTGGTGGCGCGCCCGGTAGCGGGCCCACGCCGCCCGACCGCGAGTTCGCGCCGAGAGACGAATGATGCCCACGCGCCGCCTCTCCGCACCTCTGCGACCGGCCAAGCCGACGACAGGGCAGGCGCGCCCGGCGCCCGGAAATGGGCAGCTAGGGACGCAAGCGCGCTGGCGAAACCGCTTGCTGCCCAAACCGCGAGGGTGTGGGAGGCCGGCGGCGCAGGGGTTTGGGCAGCTAGGGAGGCTAGGGAGGCAAGCCCGCGCCTTCCGCATATGCGCGCGCGACCCATGAAGAACGACGAGAGAGAAGGGGACCTCTCTCATACGTAGGGTGAAAGCTTGCCTCCCTAGCCTCCCTAGCTGCCCAACTTCGAAAATAAGCATTGATATACAGAGGGTTATGAAAATGGATAAGTGGGCAGCAAGCGAAAACGGCCGGGCGCTTCCTTCCCTAGCTGCCCAAAACGCTTGGATGCGGGGCGAACGGCAGTGGAGCGCCCCGGTTCGGCGGGCTCTGGTGGTGGATTACGAGGCCGGCGTCGAGTGGTACGCCGTGCGGACGAACCCGCAGTGCGAGGGCCGGGCCCTCGCCACGCTCGGAGAGAAGGGCTTCGACGCCTGGCTGCCGATGGGCCGCAAGGTGATCGTGCATCATCGCTCGAAGAAGGAGATCGAGCGGACCTTCCCCCTTCTCGTCGGCTACATCTTCCTCGCCATGCCTGCCGACCCGACGATGCGGCACTGGGGTGTGGTGCGCGAGTGCCAGGGCGTGAAGGCGGTGCTGGGCGTGGAAGGCGCACCGCAGGCGCTGCCCTTCGCCGAGGTGGATGCGCTGCGCCTCGCCGAGGTCGAGGAGCGCCTGCGCTTCGCGAGCGTGCGGCGCAGGCAGGCGATGGGGGTGGAGGCGTTCAAGGCAGGCGAGGACGTGCGCATCGTCGTCGGGCCGTTCTCCGGCTTCATCGGACAGGTGGTGGACGCTGCGAGCCGCCGTGCCATTCGCCTGTTGATTTCCGTGTTCGGCGGCATGAACGAGGTCTGCGTGCCCGTTGACGCCATCGAGCAAGTCGCATAGCTTCCTCGGCGACGGAGAATGCATGCCTGTTCTGAGCGGCCACGTGACACGCCGGGGCAAATAGTCGGGGAGATCGTCACCCGGCGCCATGGATACCTATGGGCTCGCGCAAGCGGGCCCTTCGTCGTTCTAGGGGTATGGCAACCCGCCCCGCAACCTTCCGACCGAAGGGCCGACCGAACCGGCAACAGCAACGCCGCGCCTATGATGCGCAGCGTCGATCTGCCCAGCCTTGGCGCGCGCTCTACAAGACGCCCCGATGGGCTGCGATCCGAGCGCAGGTGCTGGCTGACGAACCGCTCTGCGCTCGGTGCCTCGCCGAGGGCGTCGTCGAGCCGTCCACTGTGGTCAACCACGTCGAGCGCCACCACGGCGACGCGGCCAAGTTCTTCGCCGGCCCCTTCGAGGCCATCTGCAAGCCGCATCACGACCGCGACGTGCAGCGCGAGGAGCGCGCCGCCGAGAGGGCATGCCAATGACGCTCGACCTCTCGCGGTACGTCGGCAAGCTCCTGCCCGAGGAGACGTGGTCGCCGCGACCTGGTCGTCCGATCGTCGAGGAGGTCGCGCCTTCCGCCGATGTGGCCGAAATGTCACGCCGAGGGGGAGGGTGGGTCGAAAGTCGGGGGCCTCAGGGGGCGGGACCGGCGGGGTAAGTCGGTGTTCGGCGGCGCGAAATTTCAGCCGCCAACTTTTTTCTTTGACGACTTTGAAGGGCGGTGCGGTTCGCTGCGCCGGTGTTTCCATGGGCAGGCGCAAACAGGACCCGAGCCTGCAGAAGGCGCAGGGCTATCCCGGTCGCCGGAAGCGCCGGACGGATCACGAGATCGAAGCCGCCGCCGATTCGGCCGAGCGCGAGGCCCCGGCCGATCCGTTCGCGGTCCCGTCGATCTTCCGCGCCGCGCCGGCCTACTATCGGCGGGCAACGGAAATCTGGGGCGGCCAGGCCGACACGCTTCGCGCCGCCGGGCGTCGTCGTCCGGGATACCGGCATGCGCTGACGCGATACTGCATCTGGTCGCAGATGTACGAGGCTGCGGCCGAGCGGCTGCGCAAGGACTGCCCGAAGGGTCAGCTGACGGTCGAGTGGACCCCGGTCAACGGAACCGTCCGGATCATCCCGCATCCGTCGATCAAGATCATGGGGGATATCGAGCTGAAGCTCCGCGCTCTGGAGGATGACTTCGGCTTCACCCCACGCGCCGACATCAACCTCGTGCGTGTCGAGACCTTCAACCGTTCGCAGCAGGCCGATCTCTTCACGCCAGCATCCCCGAACGCACGGGGGGCGGAGGCAGATCAGCGGGACGGCGACCCGCACGACCTGATGACGGAGACCGATTCAGCGCCGCCGGCACGACTGAACTGAACCGTGCCCTATTCGGTCGCACTGCCGGCGTGGCTGGAGAAGGTCTCGGAGGACCCCGCGTATGGGTGGGCGATCTCGGCATGGTCGCGAGCGTGTTCGGTCGAGGGGGCGTGGTTCGACCATGCCAAGGCCGACGCGGTCGCCGAGCGTTGGCCGCGCATCTTTCGGCTGACCGACGACCGGTTCCGCGGGAAGGCGTTCCGGCTTCTGCCGTGGCAGGAGATCACCGTCCGGCTTCTCGTCGGGTGGAAGCTGCCGACGGAAGCGCTCGACCCGGAAACGCATCGACCGATCGTCGAGCATGTTCGCCTCTTTCGGCGGCTCGATCTCTGGATCCCGCGAAAGAACGGCAAGAGCGAGTTCCTGGCCGCGCTCGGCGTTCTGTTCTTCGTGCTCGAGAAGGTGGCCGGCGGGCAGGCCTTCGTGTTCGGGCGGAACGAAGATCAGGGCTTCGTACCGTTCCGCAAGATGCAGGCCATCATCGAGGTCGGGAACGGCATCAAGGAAGACGCTGCCGGCAACGTCCGGGTCGTCCTCAACAAGAAGTCGATCTTCGTCCGCGAGACCGGCGCGCTCTGCGAGCTTCTGACCGGCAAGCCGGACGGCAAGCACGGCCGCTCGCCGACAGTCATCCTCGGCGACGAGATCCATGAGTGGCTGACGCGCGAGCTGGCCGATACGCTGAGGCAGGGAACGGGCTCGCGCCTGCAGCCAATCGAGCTCTACGCCTCGACGGCCGGGCGCAAGTCCTCTCGCGTCGGGTGGGAGTGGTATCAGGAATCGCTCGGCATCATGTCCGGCGACATCGACAATCCTCGTGCGCTGGTCGTGCATTTCGCGATCGATGAAGAGGACGACTGGACAGACGAGGCGGTCTGGCGGAAGGCGAACCCATCGTTGGGGCTGACGCCGACGCTCGATTATCTGCGGACCGAGTTTCGGAACGCGAAGGGGCGCCCCGTCCCGGAGGCGATCTTCCAGTGCTACCACCTCAATCGGTGGGTCGATCAGGTCGGCGGTTGGCTGCCGAAGGCGAAATGGTCCGCCTGCTCGTCCGGTCCCAAGGCTTGGAAGACGACATGGCAGAGGATGAAGGGGCGGCGGTGCCGCCTCGCCCTCGACGTGTCGGCGACGCGCGACCTGACAGCGCTGGTCCTAGAATTCGAGCCGGAGGGCGACGGGGAGAGCTGGACGCTTCTGCCGCTGTTCTGGATACCGGAAGGAACGCTCGAAGAGAGGGCCATCGAGGACCGTCGTGTCGACTGGCGTCGATGGGTCAAGGATGGAGCGCTGATCGCAACACCCGGCGACAGCGTCGATCAGAACTTCGTCGGCGCAGCGATCAAGCAGGCCTTCGAGGACTTCGACGTCGAGGCCGCCGGGTTCGATCCGTGGAACGCGCGGAAGCTGATCACCGATCTCGAGGCCGACGGTCTCGACATCGAGCTCTTCCATGAGATGCGTCAGGGAACGTCATCGCTCGGCGAGGCCACGAAGAGCTTTGAGCGCATGGTGTTCGCCGGCGAGTACGACCATGGCGGACATCCTGTGCTCGCCTGGATGGCCGGTCATTGCCAAGTCCGCTTCGACGAGAACCTGAACTATGTGCCGGCCAAAAAGCGAAGCCTCGACAAGATCGACGGCATTGTCGCTGCCGTCATGGCGCGAGCGTTGGCGATGAGCGGGCTGGAGCCCGAAGTGTCCGTCTACGAAACGCGGGGCATTCTGGAGATCGAGATCTGATGATGCACGTGCCGAGCATCCGACGGTCCGCCGAGGCCAGCGTCGTCGAGACGCCTGCCGTCGAAGCGGTCGCGACGAGCGCGTCTCAGTCCGTCACGGCGAAAGACGGTTGGTTCGTCCGGCTGATCGGTGGCGGCAAGACGAACGCCGGCGTCAACGTCAACGAGCATCTGGCTCTCAACCTGCCGGCAGTCTACGCCGCCATCAACCGGATCGCGAACCCCATCGCGACCTTCCCGTTTCGCGTCATGAAGCCGACGAGCAGCGGCGGCATGCAGGAGGCGAAGGACCATCCGCTGTACGGCCTCCTCGGCACTCGGCCGAACGAGTTCATGTCGGGCCGTACCCATCGCAAGACGCTGATGGGCCACGCGCTTCGCTGGGGCAACGGGTACAACGAGATCGAGCGCAACTCGGATGGGCAGGCGGTGGGCCTCTGGCCGCTCATGCCGGATCGCACGGCGCCCCATCGCGAGAACGGCGATCTGTTCTACCGCACGACCATCGACGGGCAGCAGTTCCGGATCGAGCATAGCGACGTCCTGCACATCATGGACCAGTCGTTCAACGGCTATGTCGGCATCTCGCCCATCGCGGTCGCGCGCCAGGCGATCGGCATGGCGTTGGCGATGGAGGAGTTCGGCGGGAAGTTCTTCGCCAACGACATGAAGTCGGGCGGCTTCCTGATGCATCCGGGCAAACTCGGCGTGGCCGCGAAGAGCAACATCCGCGGCGCGAACGGCGAAACACGGGCCGCCCCTGAGAACCCTTCTGCCGCGCTGGAGAAGCAAGGCGGCCTCGACAACGCTCATCGGGTGAAGGTGCTCGAAGAGGGGATGAAGTGGGTTCAGACCACCATCCCACCCGAGGACGCTCAGTTCCTCGGCAGTCGCGAGTTCCAGATCGCCGAGGTGGCGCGCATGTACGACGTGCCGCTGATCATGCTGCAAAGCCACCAGGGCACGACCACTTGGGGCAGCGGCATCGAGCAGCTGATGATCGGCTTCGTCATGCAGACGATCGCGCCGTGGGTTTCGGCGATCGAGAGCGAGTGCAACTGGAAGCTCTTCACCGAGGAAGAGCGGCGCGCCGGCTACGTCGTGAAGATGAACATGAACGCGCTCCTTCGCGGCGACATGGCGGCGCGTAAGGACTTCTACTCGACGCTGTTCGGGATCGGCGCCTACTCGCCGAACCGCATCCTCGACCTCGAGGACGAGGACGGGATCGGCCCGGACGGCGACCATCACTTCGTGCAGGCCGGCTTCATCCCGATCAGTCGCGCCATTGCCGGCGAGACGGCGGCGCCGCCGGTCCCTGCGACGCGAACCGAGGAGACCGACCGATGAAATACGCGCGCATTCTGATGGCGGTCGCTTCGGAGATCTGGGCGATGCATCCGGACAAGCTGGAAGCGATGATCGACCTGCTCGCCCTCCAGGCCGACGGCATCAAGTTCGATGCCTCGGAGATCGAGGCCCGCATCGGAGGGCGAAGCGAGGAGGGCGGCTCGGCTCGGCAGGGCTCAATCGGTATCCTGCCCGTGCGCGGTGTCATCGCGAACCGGATGAACATGATGTCGGCGATCTCCGGCGGCACGAGCAACGAGGCACTGTCGGCGGCCTTCCGTCAGCTCGTCGATGATGACGGCGTGAAGGCGATCGTCCTCGACATCGATTCTCCCGGCGGAAACGTCCAGGGCACCGAGGAACTGGCGCGCCTCATCTCCAGCGCGCGAGGCAGCAAGCCGATCATCGCGCAGGTCGATGCGACAGCCGCGAGCGCCGCCTACTGGATCGCGAGTTCCGCCGACGAGATCGTCATCACGCCGACGGGCTGGGTTGGCTCGATCGGCGCCATGACGGCGCATCAGGACATCAGCGCTGCCTTGGAGAAAGCGGGGATCAAGCGCACGCTCATCTCCTCGTCCGAGTTCAAGAACGAGGCGTCGTCGCACCTTCCGCTGTCCGATACGGCGAGGGCGCATCTGGAAGAGCAGGTCCGCTACATCGACGGCATGTTCGTCGATCGCATCGCTGCGAACCGGAACATCCCGTCCGATCGCATCCGTGCCGACTTCGGCCGGGGTCGCATGGTGATCGGCGAACACGCCGTCTCGCGCGGCATGGCCGACCGCGTCGGCACGATGGTCGAAACTCTTCAGCGTCTCGGTGCCTCAACGACCGTGCCGCGCGGCTCCACGCCACGCCGCAACAGGGCGCGCGCCGCCCTCTAACCCCATTCGCCAGCGGCGAATCGCCCGCCCGTCCCGGCCATCGCCGCGACGGGCTTTTTCATGTCCACCAGAAAGGACGGATACCATGACCACCAAGCGACACGCCGCTCTGCTCTTCGCAGTCCCGGTGCTTTGCCTCCTCACCGCCGCCCTGTTCGTCGGCCTCTCGGCGCCGGACATCTCCGCTCACGCCCATGTCGCGCAGGCGTTCGATCCCTTCGCGGTCGTCGTCGCATCCCCGCTCCTCGTCGCTCTTCGCGACAAGCGCGCCGATCTCGGTGCCCAGATGCAGGCCCTCGTCGAAGCTTCCGAGTCCGAGGACCGCGATCTGACGGCCGAGGAGGAGGAGGCCTTCGACAAGCTGAAGGCTGAGAAGGAGAGCGTCGAGAAGCGCATCGGCCGTCTCGAAAGCCTCCAGGCATCGACGGCCCCCGTCGTCATCCCAGCGGCTGCCCGACGCGGTTCGATCGTGCATCCGCCCGCGGCGGGCGCGCGACGCGAATTCGAAAGCGTCGGCGAGTTCATGCATGCCGTTCGCTTCAACCCGAACGACCAGCGCCTGAACTACGTCGAGAACGTTGGCGCCGAGGGGGACGGCGAAGGCCTGTCCGCCGAGATGCGCATGGATGACGGCCCGTCCGGCGGCTTCGCCATTCCGCCCGAGTTCCGCAACACTCTCCTGCGCGTCCAGCCACAGGACGCCATCGTGCGGCCTCGCGCACAGGTGTTGGAGCCCGGCAACGCACCGGACGCCAAGGTGACGCTGACGGCGCTCGACCAGCGCGGCGCCGCGCCCGGCAATATGTTCGGCGGTGTCGAGGTGCAGTGGATCGGGGAGGGCGAGGAGAAGCCGGACACCGATCTGAAGCTGCGCGAGGTGAGCCTCGAGCCGCACGAGGTCGCGGGCACGATCACCATCACCGACAAGCTCCTGCGCAACTGGCAGGGCTCCTCGGCCTTCATTGAGGCGCAGATGCGCGGGGCGGTGCGCCAGTCCGAGGACTTCGCCTTCATCCACGGCAATGGCATCAACAAGCCGCTCGGCATTCTCAACTCGCCGGCGCTCTTCAAGGTGCCGCGCGGCACGGCCAACGTCATCACCTATGATGACGTGGTCGAGATGGTGGCGCGTGGACACGGCAACGGCGTGTTCGTCTTCAGCCGTTCGGCGCTGCCGTCGCTGATGAAGCTCCGCGATCCCGCCGGGAACTACATCTGGGTGGCGTCGGCGCGCGAGGGCGAGCCTGCATCCCTCGCGGGCCGACCGGCGATCATGTCGGACCGCAACCCGCTGCTCGGTGCCCTCGGCGACATCTGGTACGGCGATCTGTCCATGTACCTGATCAAGGACGGCTCCGGCCCGTTCGTCGCCGCGTCCGAGCATGTCCTGTTCAAGCAGAACAAGACGATGATCAAGATTTTCTGGAACGTCGACGGCAAGCCCTGGCTCACCGCCCCGTTCCCGCTCGAGAACGGCTATCAGGTCTCGCCCTTCGTCGCCCTCGACGTTCCCGGCGCCTGATCGCTCTCGCAGGCGCCGCCTTCGTCGGCGCCTGCCATTTTCCCCCGTCCACAACTCGTAGGAGGTTCCCATGCCTGCTCTCATCGAGCGCACCGCTCGCGCCGCTTTCAATCTCGGAGGCAAGCCGGTTCGCGCCGGACAGGTCGTCACCATCGATGCGATCCAGCTGAAGAAGCTCGCCGCGTCGGGCTGTGTCTTCGAAAGCGAGGACGACAACGCGTCGGTCCCGAAGGCCGACATTCCAGCCCTGAAGCGCGAGGATGTCGAGCGCGTGTCGCGCGAGGCTGCCGGCCAGATCGAAGCCATCCGGCAGACGGTCATCGACGCGCAGAAGGAAGCCGATTCGGCGATCGCCGCGCATCAGGCTCGCGCGAACGCCGCTGGTGACGACGCCGAGAAGGCGATCACAGCACATGCCGAACGCGTCACGACTGCCGGCAGTGATGCCGACAAGGCCGTTGCCGAGCACGAGGAACGTGCGGCGAAGGCGAAGGCTGCGGCCGACGAGGCTGAGAAGGCTTCGAAGGCTAAGGCGAAGTAAGGTGCGCGTCGTCGTCATCGCGCCACCGGAGCCCATCGTGGTTCCGGCGGACATTCGCGGAGATCACGCCGCCGACGATGCCTTCGTCGTGTCGATGATCGCCGCGGCGACGGCGGAAATCGACGGTCCGGCGGGCTGGCTCGGCCGCGCTCTCGGCATTCAGACGCTGGAGCTGCAGGCCGATGCCTGGCCGGACCCGTTCTGGCTTCCCTATCCGCCAGAGATCGACATCGTCGGCATCTGGTACACGGACGCCGCCGGGGTTGAGCACGAGTGGCCTATCCCCGAGCCGATGCATCGCGATCGTCTCCCGGCCGTGCGCGGACGCATGGGTGATGTTCGCATCCGATACCGCGCCGGCTACGGGAAGTGGCAGGGGGAGGGTGACGCTCGGCGCTTGGTCAACGACCCGCCGGCGAACGCGAAGGCGGCGATCATCCTCGCGACCGGCCTGCTGATCTCGATGGGATCGGAAGACGTCTTCCTCCAGCAAGAGGACGTCGACGGCGTTGGCTCGACCCGTCGAACGGTCTCGCCATACATCTCACAAGCCATAGAGCGCGCCGTCGGAAACCTGCTCTCGCCTCTTCGAGTCTTCGCATGACGCCGTCGCGTGCCATTCGGATGCTGGATCGGCAGATCGCCAAGTCCGGACAGAGCGCTGTCCTGCGGCGCGTCGTGCCGAACGCGGAAGCGCTGGAGCGTTCGGTGCGCGTGTTCTTTCGAGGTTACGGGGCGAAGGAACTCGTCGGCGGAATCCAGCAAGGCGACAGCCTCGTCGTCATCTCACCGACCGACTGGTCGCAGATCGAGATCGAAGGGCTGCCACTCCGCAACGATCGGCTTCGAGTGGCGGGACGGCTTCGCAACGTGGAGAGCGTCAATCCCGTGATGATCGACGATCACCTCGTGCGCATCAATCTTCAGGTTCGCGGGTGATGGCAACGCGCACCCGCATCGAGCCCATCGACCGCGAATTCGAACTGGCGCTGCGCGATGAGCTCGACCCCGCGCAGCGGAGCCGGCAGTTCGCAGCCTTCGCCGCCGAGGAGATCGATAAGGCGGCAGAGGAAAACAGGAAGGTTCTCGGCCGCACGCCAGGCCGTCGCGTCTTCGTCGATGGTCGAGAGGGTGCGCCGCTGGACAGCGTCAGTGCCGGCGGCGTGATCTCGGCTAAGTTCGAGCTGTTCGACCAGATGCTCGAATGGATCGGCGAGCAGCTGGTGAAGGCGTCTCCCGTACTCACGGGGCGCTTCTCGAAATCGCACGTCCTTCTAGCGGACGGTGTCGAGATCGACACGGCCAACCCGCCGGCGGACGCAAGCGAGTTCATCTTCCTCAACACGCAACCTTATGCGCGCAAGATCGAGCGCGGGCAGTCGTCGCTTGCTCCGGATGGCGTGTACGAGGCCGTGGCCGCGATGGCCTCCCGGCGCTTCGGCAATATCGGCAGGATCGGCTTTAGCTATCGCTCGCCGCTGATGGGCTACGTGGCCGGAGGAGCCAACCGCGAGGAGCGCGCCCGACTGCGCCACCAGCCGGCGAGACGGTCGGCGATGGCGATGGAGCGCACAACGCGCGTGCCCGCCATCATCGTAAGGACGTTCGGCTGATGGCACAGAAAGAGGTGATCAACGCCATCGAGGCGCGGCTCGCGAGCGGCTGGGCCGGAGCGGACGTCTACGGCATCAACGGCACCGATGGCGATACGCCGGAAGACGGGACGGCCTTTGTCGTCCTGCAGTATCCGTACAGCACTGCTCGCCAGCTCACCTTCGGCGCGCCCGGCTTCAACGTCTGGCGCGAAGAGGGGGCAGTCCGCTTCGTCATCCATGTCGAGCGTGGTTCGGGCGCCGCGCAGGGCTTGAACTGGGCTGCCGAGATCGCCGCGATCTTCCGCGGCAAAGAGTTCGACGGCGTGCAGACCTTCGCGCCCACATCGCCCGTCGTCGACGACGCGAACGAGGACGGCAACTACTACGCCCTCTCCTTCGCCGTTCCCTATCAGTTCGACATCGTCGGCTGATCCACGAAACCATCATCGTCAGGAGAAACCCATGGCATTCGCTTCTGGGAGCGGCGTCCGCGTGGCCGTCGTGAAGGAGGAGACGTTCGGCGTGACGCCGCCGGCTCCTTCCTTCGAAACCATCCGCGTCACCTCCGGGGGCATGCGCACGACCAAGGCCACCGGCACTTCGAACGAGCGTCAGCCCGATCGCAACGTCCGTGACGAGTTCATGCTCGGGAAGGACGCGACCGGTTCCTACCAGGCCGAAATGAGCTACGGCTCATTCGACACGCTGCTCGAGATGGCGCTGTTCGGCGACTGGACGGACGACGTTCTGAAGAATGGCGTGACCCGTCATTCGCTGACCGTCGAGGAAACGCGGACCATCGGCGCGGCCGAGAGCTATTCGCGCTTTCGCGGCGTGATGCTCAACACGATCTCGCTCGCGATCGCTGCGCGAGCGGTCGTGACCGTCTCCCTCGACGTCATGGGGATCGAAGAGACGCTTGCGGAAGCCCCGGTGGCCGACGCGACCTATGCCGACCCGCTGACGACGCCCGTCTCGACCTCCTCGGCCAACATCGCGCAGCTGAACGTCGATGGTGTCGTGCCGGCGCCGAAGATCAGCAATATGAGCCTGCAGCTGGCGAACAACCTTCGCACTCGTCCGGTGGTCGGATCCCCGCTCTCCGAAGAGTTCGGTGAAGGTCGCTGCGAGGTCACGGGCTCGATCGAGTGCTACTTCCAGAGCAACGCGCTCTATCAGAAGGTTCTCGATCACGGGTCCGGCGCGCTGTCCTTCGTGATCGGCAATGCGCCCGGCGCCGGCTACCGGATCACCCTGCCGAAGATCATCTTCGGCGATGGCGAAGTGACCGCCGGCGGCAATGATGACGACGTCATGGTCAACATCCCGATCCGCGCCGTCCTGGAGTCGGCCGAGGGCTGTTCGATCAAGATCGAGCGCGGCGTCTGATGCGGACGGTCACGCCGACGCGCGGCTTCACGGCCTATCCGAACGGGAAGAAGGCGCACTTCCCGGCCGGGACACCGCAGGAGGTGTCCAACGCTCTCGCCGAGACGATGGAGGCCAAGGGCCTCGTCGACGTTGTGGCGAAACCATCTCGTGGTGGCGCAAAGGCCGCCGCGACCGAACCCGGCGCGCAATCCGCGTCGGACAGCGATCCCGAACCGGCCCAAGTGGCCGACTGAGACTGCGCGCAGCACGGCCGCAGGTGCTCGTCGGGACGCCTGCGGCCACCATCCCGACAACCCGAAGGACATCGCAATGAAGCTCTCCGCTCTGAAGATCAACGCCACGGCCGTCGAAGAGGGCGCCTGGGTCGACAACATTCCCGAACTCGGCGGCATCCGCCTCAAGGTCCGCGGCCACGGCAACGCACATTATCGTCGCCTCCAGTCCAGATTGATCGAGGCCACGCCGCGCTCACAGCGCCAGCGCGGATCGGTCGACAGCGACGTGATGGACCAGATCACCAACAAGTGCCTCGCGCAGACGGTGCTGCTCGATTGGGACGGCCTCCTCGACGACAACGATCAGCCGATCCCGTTCTCTGCGGAGGCGGCGCTCGCCTATCTCTCGGACCCGAGCCTGCGCCCGTTCCGCGATGGCGTCGCGTTCGCTGCGGCGATCGTCGCCCAGACGGAAGAAGAGGGTGCGAAGGACGACGCGGGAAACTCACCCTCTGCCTGAGCTGGAGCCTCAAATGGGGCTCCAAGCTCGAATGGCTGGAGATGCTAGCGGAGGAGGGCGACGAACCGCAAGCCCTCCTCGACCGTCCGTCGGTCGAGCCGCATCTCCTGCCATTCTGGGAGGCGTTTCACGAACTCTCGACGGATCGACCCATCGGCATGGCCGGCGCAGGTCCGATCCCGTTCACGTCGATCGACCGATACGCCTCACGCTTCGGCTTCGACGACGCGAACGAGTTCGACCGCCTACTGCGCATGATCCGGGCGATGGATCAGGAGTATCTTTCGAACAAGAGGCCATCTGATCAGTGAAGACAAGTCTTCATTTAAATGTGGACGCTGTGAGTATTTGAACCTCTTTCGACGTGCCCTTAAGCAGTGCTTTTCTGCCGTCCTTAAAACTTACAGATATAATTCGCTCTTGACGATTGCCACCGCCGAGAACGCCAGCAAGTAACCCCAGCGGTCCTAGCGCAATCGCGCCCAAAGCTCCCCATCCTAATTTGCCGGCGATGGATGCTTTGTTCTCTTCCGTCACTACATCGAATTCAGCCACTTCTTCCAAGGCGATGCGCTCAAATTTGAGTAACGAGTTCTGAAACGCGAACTCTCGGTTGTTGAGTAGAACGTTAATTTCAGACTTCCAATCACCTGCCAGTAGTTTCAATTCTGATGACTCCGTTTCTTAGCGCGACGCATTCGTAAACCGTTTCTCAGGCGGTAGGGCTTGCCATGTCAACACTACGTGCAATTCGCGAGATCGTCGTTCGGCATACCTCCGAAGGCGCGGAGAAGGTCCGTCGCGAACTGGATGCGCAATCGGCAGCGAACGAGAAGCTCGCAAAATCGAGCGACGGCGTCGCCCGGTCTACCGAAACCACGTCCCGCCGGCAGACGTCGGCGCAGGGCGCCTACGATCGCCTGCGCTCGCGGATCGATCAGACGTACCGTGCACAGCTCCAACTTGAACGCGGGCAGCGCGACCTGGAGCGCGCCGAGCGGCAGGGGATCATCACGGCGCAGGAGCATGCGCGTGTGCTGGAACAGCTTCGCGCTCGGACGGTCGGGGCGGCGACCGCGAACGATCAGCTGACGCGATCGGCCCGTCAGTCGGAGGGTGCTTTTTCGCGTCTATCGGCGCTTGCTGCCCGGATCTCTCCGATGACGGCGGCGCTCGGCGTCGGCGGCCTCGTCGGAGGCGGGGGTGCCGTGATGATGCTGACGGAATCGTCGCGGCGTATGGAGGAAGCCGAGCGGGCCGGGCGCCGGTTGCAAGGCGTGCTGGAGGCGACCGGCCAGGCGGCCGGGCTCTCGGCGCGAGAGATCCAGACCTTTGCGGACGGCATTGAGGCCGGCACGGGGCGTGCGGCCGAGGAAGTCATGGCCGTGGCCGCGCAGCTCTCCACCTTTACCTCCATCGGACGCGAGGAGTTCCAGCGCACGATCGTCGTGGCGAACGACCTGTCGGAAGTGTTCGGGGGATCGCTGCAATCCTCGCTCGACGCCATCGCCCGAGCTTTGGACGATCCGATCAAGGGGTTCGCCAATCTTCGCCAGCGCGGCTTCGCACTCGAAGAGCAGGAGCTGAAGCTCGTCGAGGCGTTCATGGCCGTCGGCGATCAGGCTCGTGCGCAGGATGTCATTCTCCGCAACCTCGAAGGGCAGGTCGGCGGTGCCGCCGTGCGCGCTTACGATGGGCTGACGAAAGCGCAGGGCGATGCGACGAAGGCGACCGAAGACGCCATCGATGCCTTCAATCGCGCGAGCGGCGCGGCCGATGCCCGTATCGCATCGACGAAGGCCTATGCCGACACGATGCGCTTCGTCGCCGACAACATGGACACGATCCTGCCGGTGGCCGGCGCCTTGACGGCGCTGGTCGGGTCGCGCCTCGCCACGTCGTTCGTCACCTCCACAGTCGCCGCAAACGCGTTCAACGCGACGCTCGCGACCATCACGACGCGAGCCGGCGCGGCATCGGCGGCGATGGCGCTCCTCGGCGGACCGGTCGGCATCGGGATCACGACCGTCACGGCCATCGCGACCGGGTTGCTCATGTGGTCGCGGAACGGCGAAGAGGCCAACCGGACGATGGAGGAGCACGAGCGTATCGTCGGCGAGATCCGTGACCGCTACGCCGAAGCCGACGCCGCGCGTCGACAGATGACGCGCAGCGAACTGGAGGTCGATCATTCTGCCGCGCAGTCGGCGGTTGACGAGCGAGCGGCCATTCTCGACGCGGCGGTGCAGCGATTCGAGCGCGCGGTGTCAGGCCTCGACTTCCTCGAAGGGTATGACGATCAGCATGCTCGCCAGTTGCTCGACATCGCTGCTGGTTACGACGGCGCCGCCGGCAGCGCCGACGCTTTCGTCACGAGCTTGCGCACGCTCGCCCGCACCGACCCCGGCTTCGCCGAGTACATCGCGCAGATCGACGGCGGTATTGATGCCTTCGCCGCTCTGGCATCTGAGGTGACGAATGCGGAAAACAGCGTCGCCAATGCATCCGCAGCTTTGATGGACGTCACGGGTCACATCAATCGAACGACGAGCGCGGTCGCTGGCGGCACAGACGCGCTTGCTGCCTACAAGTCGGCGTGGGACGCGATCGGGCAGCGCATCCCGGAAGTCGCCAAGCAGATGAAGGCAGAGGCCGACCTCGTATCCTTGAATGAGGAGATCGCGACGGCGCAGGGCCGCATCAACCAGATGATCATGTCGCCACATGCGCGCGGCGAGGAGTTCAAGCGGCTCGAGGAGTGGGGCGCGCGCGCTCGAGATGAGATCACGGGGCTTGCCACCGCTCGCCGTCAGCTCGACGAATACGAAAACGGTGCGCGTGTCGGGGCAATGGATGCGCGCGCGCAGGCTGTCGCGCGAGAGGCGGGCGTCTACGAGAAACTCCGCAAGGAACTCGAGGCCGCGGGTGCCGACACGGCCGAACTGGAGCGGGCGCAGGCCGCGCATACCCAGACGCTTGCGACGGTGAATGCGCGTTTCGACGAGCAGGACGCGGCGGCGCGGCGCGCCTCCACCGGCATGAAGGAAGCCGAGAAGGCGGCTCGTGAGCTTGAGGCCGCCAACCGGGCGCTGGCGGGCGAAGCCGATGCGGCCATCCGAACCTTCTTCCCGTGGTATGCCGCAGAGCAGGATGCCGAGCGGCTTCTCGCCGCCATCAACGACACGACGAATGGCCTCGACGACATGCAGCGCGCCGCGCTGCGCCTACAGATCGCGAAGAATTTCGAAGACGCCTTGCCGAAGGTGGACGAGTTCCGCAAGCGCGGCGTCAAGTCCGCTGAAGATGTCGGCCAGGCGCTCGCGAACAACATCGGCTCAACGCTTCTCGACATCTTCGATCCGAGCTCGACCGACAGCTTCTTCGACCGCGTCCTGAAGGGCTTTGCCGATATCGGACGTCAGTTCGCCGAGATCGGGAAGAAGAATACGCTGGAGCTCCTGTTCGGTAAGGACGCAGCCTATACGGCGGCGAACGACAACCGCCGTTCCGTTTCGCCGCCTGGGTTCCCGGCGGGATACGAGCTGCCCTTCGGCGGCTCGCGTGAGATGCGGGCTCTCAACGACAATCTCGACCGTTCGGCGCGGTCGGCCCTCGCAGTCGCGCGGCAGTTCGATGGCCTGAACGAGCGCGCGGACTCCAAGGTGCTCGACGGCTTCATGCAGGCGTCCGGCAACTGGAACAACCTGTCGGCGGCCGACACGGCATGGTGCGCGGCATTTGCCAATGCCGCGATCGCGAGGACGGGCGGGCAGGGCACCGGATCGAACCTCGCGTCATCGTTCATGGGATGGGGATCGGGAACGAATGCGCCGCAGGTCGGCGACATCGTTGTCCTGAAGCCGCAGGCGCAAGGAACGTCCGGCCATGTCGGCTTCGTGGCGGGCTTCGGCGACGGCACCGTGCAGGTGTTCGGCGGAAACCAATCGCACGGGGCGAACACAAAGAGTTTCGGGCTCGATCAGGTGCGCGGCTATCGCACCGGACCCGGCCTCCGAGAAGCCGTGCGCGACGGCTCGCTCGATGCGCAGCGCGCGATCGCGCAGGGCTCGGTTCCCGGCGTTGGTCCGCAGGCGGGCGCGACAGGCGGACAGACCGTGCAGGGCGGCATCTTCGGGCCGCAGGGGCAGGCGATGCTTGGTGTCGGAGGGGCGGCGTTCGGCGCCTTTGCCGGCGGCATGCAGTCCGGCTCGCCGCTCGGCGGTCTCATGGGCGGAGCGATGTCCGGCTTCGGAGCGGCAGGTTCCATCGCGACCGCATTCCCGGCCTTGGGTGCGATGGCGACGCCGATCGGCCTGATCGGTGGAGCCGCGCTCGGCCTCCTCGGCGGCCTGTTCGGGCGTTCGAAGCGCAAGCGCGAGGAGCGGCGCCAGCGAGAGGAGCAGGAGCGCCAGCAGCGCATGCAGGCGCAGCAGCAGCTCGACGCGCAGATGCCGGCGATCCTGGAGCTGCAGGACACGCTTCTCGACCGCGCGTCCGGCACGCTTGAGAAGGAGCGCGCCCGCATCTCCGCGCAGCTGAAGCAGTACCAGCAGCTGGCGAAGACGGCGAAGAACAAGGCCGAGATCCAGCGCCTGAACGAGATGCAGGACGCGCTCTCCGACTACATGGAGCGGTTGTTCGACCAGGTGCGCCTGACGAAAGACGCGATCGTCACCTCCATGATGGCCGGGCGCGGGCTGGAGCCGGAGTTCGCCAAGGCGGCGGCCGAGGTGCGCGAAAGCTCGCTCGCCATCCGCAACTACATCGCCGACCTGACGGCAGCCGTCGGCGAGGGCTCGCCTGATATCGCCATCGCGCAGACGGCCGGGCGCGAGCAGCTTCTGCGCCAGATTTCCGGGCCGGAGGAGCTGACCGAGATCTACAAGGCCCTCGACACGATGCACGGCATGGCCGCCGCGCTCGGCGACGAGCTGCAGAAGCTCGGCATGTCGGCCGAGGATGCGGCGCGCGCCATCGCCGATCATCTGACGCGCGGCATCGACAAGCTGCGCGACGACTTCGCCCAGGGCATCCGCGGCGAGATCGCAGACGCGCAGGGGCTCGGCTACCTCAACCAGATCCGCTCGCTGATCGAACGTCGTGACGAGATGCGCGCCGATGCCCGCTCGCTCGGCGTCGATCCCGCTCTGATCGAGCGCTGGTTTCAGGTGCAGGTGCAGAACGTCGTCGACGGCACCGGCCTCGTCGGCGACGCGCTCGATCCGCTCATCGATCTCTTCCCGCAGCTCGCCGGCGTTCTCGAGGAGAGCATGGCGACGATCGAGAACGCCCTCTCGCGTGCCGAGAGCGACCTGCGTTCCGCCTACAACAAGCAGAAGGGCGAGCTGGAACAGAGCGTGTCGCGGCTGGAGAGCTTCTCGGCGGCGCTGGCGAAGTATCGGGACGACATCCGCCTCGATCGCAACCTCTCGCCGCTGGCGCCCTTCGCCAAGCTCACCGAGGCGCAGGAGAAGTTCCGGCAGACCGCCGCGAAGGCGGCCGCCGGCGACGAGGAGGCGCAGGGCCAGCTCATCGACCTGTCGCGGTCCTATCTCGACGAGGCCAAGAGCTACTACGCATCGAGCGAGCACTACTTCTCGATCTTCGACGAGGTGTCCGGCATCCTCGCCCGCACCGAGGCGAGCGCGAAGGAGGAGATCGACGCCGCCAAGTTGCAGCTCGACCTTCTCGATATCCAGGTCGGCGCGCTGATCGACATCAACGACAGCGTCCTCTCCGTCGCCGACGCCATCGACGCCTTCAACGCGGCGCAGGCGGCTCGCGACACAGCGCAGGCGAAGGCGCTGGAGGACTATGTCCGGGCGCTGAACCCGGAGGCGGCGATCCCGTCCTATCAGCCGCCGGGGGTTGCGGTGAACCCGGCCGACGGCGGCGCCGGCGACGCGGCCACCGGCCCGAAGGCGCTGACGTGGAAGAAGATCGGAAATGACGAGACGGGGGCATGGCGATCCAGCGAGGGCCAGTACTGGAGCCCGCGCGTTGAGCGTGCGAGCGACCAGAACGGTTGGCAGACGACGATCCTCGGCCCGCGAACGCCGTATGAGGCGGGGCTGAACTTCGCCAATCAGCTGCCGCAGGAGGGGCAGGGCGGCCGGTGGATCAACGGCAAGTGGATCAAGGACCGCTTCCTGGGAGGCATGCAGACCGGCGGCATCGTCGGCAACGGCGAGTGGAACCGCGACAGCGTGCTCGCTCGCTATGCCGGCGGCGGCAACATCGCTCTGGCCGGCGGCGAGGGCATCCTCACGGCGCCCGCGATGCAGATGCCCGGCGTGCGGGCCTTCATGGAGGCAGCCAACGCCCGCCGGCTGCCGGACCTTCGCATGCCAGTCGTGCGGGCGACGGGTGGCGGCGGCGAGGCCGCGCTCGTCGCCGAGGTTCGCGCGCTGCGCGACGAGGTTCGCACGCTGCGCCAGGCCGTCGGCATGGGCGCACAGGAGACGGTCGCGGCCGTCGAGCGCGGCAACGCGGTCGCGCGGGAGGGCGTCAGCGCATCGAAGAGGAGGAACGCGGCGTGACCGATCAGAACATCGGACCTGAAAGCTGTGAGCCGGGGCACCGCACGAATCTCGCGTCGGCGCTCGGCGACTGCGCTGGGATGGGTGACGATGCCATCCTTCAGGAACTGCGGGGTCTGCGCGCCGAAATCCGCGAACTAAGACGGGCCGTTGCTATTGCGGCTCTGTCCCATAAGCGGCGAGGAGCTTTCTGACGGTGATCTATCTCGTCGAGATCGAGGCCTACGATCCGCTGGCCGGCGCCGTCGTGGTCGAACGCTTCGCCACGCAGGGCTACACGACCGGGCCGAACGACACGCCCGCGCACACGCATTTTGAGGAGCGGGTGCAGGACCCCGGCAACTTCCAGCGGTCGGTGTTCGAAGCCGGGCGCACGAACGGTGCGGCCTCGGCCGGTTTCGGCTTGATCGAGCTGGCGAACGCGGACGGCGGCATCGACCGGATGGCACGCTACGCCGTCGATGGGCGGGCGCTGCGCATCACGGCGCTGGCCGACGAGCGTTCGCCCTTCGCCTCGCGTGTCGGCGTGCTGGCCGGCACGATGCAGCAGATGGAGTTCGGCTGGCGGCGCGCGACGGTGCGCCTGCGCGACCGCATGGCGGCGCTGAACGAGCCGCTGCAGAAGGTGGTCTATGCCGGCACGACGGTCGCCGGCGGCATGGACGAGGCCGAGGGTGCAGAGGACGACCTGAAGGACAAGCCCAAGCCGACGCTGTGGGGCAGGGTGCTGAACGTCTCGCCGATCCTCGCCAACCGCTTCGATCTCATCTGGCAGGCCTCCTCGCGACCGCTCGCCTCGGTCGAGGCGGTGCGCGACAATGGCGTGCCGATCAGCTTCCAGGCGGACTATGCCAGCATCGCCACCTTGCGCGCCGCGGCGATCCCGGCCGGGCGCTACGGAACGTGCCTGTCGCTCGGGCTCCTGCGCACGGGTTCGGTGCCGAGCGGAGACCTCACTGTC
Source organism: Aureimonas mangrovi (assembly GCF_014058705.1). Taxonomy (NCBI): domain Bacteria; kingdom Pseudomonadati; phylum Pseudomonadota; class Alphaproteobacteria; order Hyphomicrobiales; family Aurantimonadaceae; genus Aureimonas; species Aureimonas mangrovi. The sequence continues at coordinate 2,327,397 of NZ_CP059692.1, read as the reverse complement.
GACGTGACAGAGGGGGCGGCGGGCCAGCGTTCGGCGGCGCTCGTTTCCCGACGCATTCTCGAGGCGGCGGGCTTCGTTGCAGGCGCTGACTTCGTCGCGTCCGACTTCGACACCCTGCATGCGGTGAACCCCGCCGAGGTCGGGACGTGGACAGGGCTCGACCGCCGCGACGTCTCGGCCGTCCTTTCGTCGGTCCTCGCCAGTGTCGGCGCGTGGATCGTGCCCGATCGTCTCGGCCGCTTCCGTGTGCGCCGCCTCGACGCGCCGGTGTTCGACGCCGATGCCCCCGTCCTCGATCGTGCCCTGGTGCTTGATCGCGGTGACGGCATCGAGCGACTGGCGACAGCGGATGACGGCTCCGGCGTGCCGGCGGCCAAGGTGACGATGCGCTACGCCCGCAACTGGACGATCCAGTCCAAGGCGACGCTTGACGCCACCGCGGCAACGGCGGCGATGAAGGCGTTCGCCGCCGAGGAGTATCGCAACGCGCTGGCCGAGGATGCCGCAGTCCGCGAGCGCCATCTCCTCGCGACCGAGCCGAGCTTCGACAGCGCCTTCGTCAACCTCGCCGATGCGCAGGCAGAAGCACAGCGGCGGCTCGGCATCTACGGCGTGCGGCGCGACCGCTACCGCGTGCCGGTGCCGCGCGCCGAGCTGCCAGACATCGATCTCGGCGACGTCGTCACGCTCGCCGTCGACCGCTTCGACCTCGCCGGCGGCAAGCCCTTCGTCGTCCTCGGCGAGGACGTCACGCTGGTGACGGGAACGACCGTCCTCGATCTCTACGGGTAAGACATGGCGCGAGCGCACAACATCATGCTGGGCTTTCCGAACCGGATCGACCAGTGCGAGATCACGGGCGGCGCATGGGTGGAGAGCCTGCCGCTTGCCAATCTGCGCAACCGCCTGTTCAGCCGCGTCGCGCGATCGACGAGCGCTGCCGAGAGCGCGACGCAGATGGTGCTCGACCTCGGCGACCCGAAGTCCATCCGCATCCTCGGGCTCATCGCTCACACGATCACCCTGCAGGGGCGCCTGCGCATCGAGGCCTCGCAGTTCTCCGACTTCCGGACCCTCGTCCACGACACGGGGTATCGCGACGTCTGGGGCGGCCTGATCGGCGCGCCGTGGATGATCGAAGAGCTGGAGTGGGAGTCCGACAACTACTGGTACGGCACCTATAGCCGTGAGCAGGTCGAGGGCTTCACCGCCGTCTCGGTGCATGTGCTCGATGCTCCGGTGTTCGCGCGCTTCTGGCGCCTATCGGTTCAGGACGCGCGCAACCCGGCGGGCTTCATCCAGATCGGCCGCGTCTTCATCGGCGAAGGCGTGCAGCCGCGCATCAACTATTCCTGGGGGGCGGGCGCCGCCTACGAGACCGGCACGCAGGTCGAGCGGGCGCTCGGCGGGGCGAAGTTCTTCGACGTCCGCGAGCCTGTGCGCGTGTTCCGCTTCACGCTCGAGCACATGAACGACGAGGAAGCCTTCGGCACCTTTCAGGAGATCGTGCGGCGCGCCGGCATCCACGGCGAGCTGATGGTGATCCCGGACCCGACCGACCTCTACCAGGGCCTTCGCCGCAACTTCATGGGCAGTCTGCGCCAGCTCTCGCCGCTCGAGCAGGTGACATGGATGGACGGCGGCTCGGCCCATTCAATGGCTTTCGAGATTGAGGAGCTTCGCTGACATGGCCACGAAACCGACTGCCGAGCTGGATCGGCTCTCGCGCGTCAACGGCGAGTTCTACGATGCGACGGCGAACCCGTTCGGCCTCGGCAATGGCGGCCACCGGCAGGTGTTCCCGAAGGCGCTGCAGGACTTCAGCGTCGTCGGCACCTTCGTCGCCACGACCGCCGACGAGGTCTGGCAGTTGCGACAGGCGACGTCCGACGATCGCCGTCAGACGGGCGAGGACCGGGCTGCCGCAGCCGCGAGCGCGGAGGCGGCGGCGACATTCAACCCGAACAACTATGTTCGGTCCCTGTCGCCCGGTCGCCTCAGCATGGAATGGGACGGGTCCGAGATCGTCGTCACCGTCGACATCTCGCGCTTTCCGATTGCGCTGCGTGAGAACGTCAATGCTGCGCTGGCCGCCAAGATGGATCGCGCCGGCGGCAACATCGGCGCTCTGACGGTCGCCACCAGTGTGACCATTTCCAATGAGGGGACGGTCTCGCTCATCTTCCATCGCCCCGGCGTGAAGACGTCCCGCTGGTCGCTCGGATCGAACGGCGACATGGTCCTGGCAGACAACGGAACCGGGGCGGCAGAGATCACCATCCCTGCCGGGGGCGGGCTGCGCACGCATGGGAAAAGCATCCAGACCGCAGGCGGCAACATCGACATCGCGCGCGGCAAGCTGTTTGCCGGCGATGTTCGTGCGTCTCGCGGCACTACCGGCGCTGTGTTCCTGAACGACGCCGACAGCCGATACATCTATTGGAACGGCGCCAGCTACACGCTCGGGACCGCAGACGGCGAGCAAGTGATTTGGCACTCGGGCAACTTCAACCCCGTGTCGAAGCTCACAGGAGCGGCAGCGACGGTCGCAGGGTTCGCGAGCGGCAACAAGGGGCTGCCGTACTTCGCGCACACTGACGGGGACGTCATCTACCTTCAGACCGCTATCGGTTACATCCCTGTTCGCGATGTATCCGGGGGCCGCATTGCGTTCGGCTGGGACAACTCGCATCTGGTCTTCAGCGTCGATAACAGTGCGGCGGCACGGCTGGCTTACAAGTCCGAAGTCGATGCGAAGATGCCGTATCCTGAAACCTCCAACAATCCGGACGTGACCAGCTTTCCGATTGGGACGGTTCTTATTGCACTCCACTCGCCAGGCGGTCTGACCATTCGTCAGTACATTTCGATGGGGAAGGGGGCGGGGACTGGAGCCTACTACCAAGTCAACGGTCCCGTACCTTTGGCGGGGACATGGGTCGTTCTCGGGCTGACCGGCTTTCTGTCACCTAATAGCGCCAGCCCTGTTTACCTGTGTCAGAGGATCGCATGATGGAACTCCTCGAAATCTACGCCCACGAAGATTACTACGTCTTGCGCGTGCGGTTGGTGGAAGGCGGCGACATCGTGCCCTACACCTACCGCTCCGACGATCCCTACGCGCCGGCAGATCTGCGCGAGCTGGTCGAGGCGCGGATCGCCGAGGGCGACATCCCGCCGCTGCCGGACGACATGCTGCCGGACCCTGAACCTGTGCAGCCGCATATGCGCGAGCGCATGGCCGTCATCAACAGCTTCACTGACGATCAGTTCGAACTCTGGGACGAGCGCTTCCGCACGGCGCCGGCTCGCCAGCGCGTGACCTGGAACAACGGCTCGACCTTCGCCAGCACCGATGACGCCTGGCCGACTGTGCAGGCGCTGTTCGTCCACGTCTTCGGCGAGGAGGTCGGCAAGGGCTTCTTCCCGGATCACCCGACCGCCTGACGGCCGCCCCCACAACCTGACCGACACCGGCGCCCGCGAGGCGCCTTTTTCATGTCCGGAGACATCGTCATGCCTATCCCGGCCTCGTGGCTTCCCGCCGCGGTGATGGACCGCGTCCATCTGCACTGGACTGGTGGCGCGCTGACCGCCAGCGTCCTCGACCGCCGCCACTATCACTTCATCGTCGAGGGCGACGGCAATCTCGTGCGAGGCGATCTGCCCGTCACGGCCAACCAGAAGCCGATCCGCGGCAACTACGCCGCTCACACGCTTGGCGCCAACGCCGGCGCGATCGGTGTGTCGCTCGCCTGCATGGCGGGCGCGCAGGAGAACCCGTTCCGCGCGGGCTCCTATCCGATGACCGAGGCGCAGTGGCGCGCCGGTGTCGAGATCGTCGCCGAACTCTGCCGGCGGTACGGCATCAAGGTCTCGCCGAAGACGGTGCTGACGCATGCGGAGGTGCAGGCGACGCTTGGCATCGCGCAGCGCGGCAAGTGGGACATCGCGCGCCTGGCGTTCGATGCTTCCGTCTTCGGCGCGAAGGTCGTCGGCGACCGTCTGCGTCGCGACGTCTCTGCCGTCCTCGACGGGAAGGGGCCGAGTGCGCCGAAGCTCGTCGAGCCCGAGAACGGCAAGGCGCCGCCGCCGAAGATGATGGAGATGTCGGGCGTCGTCACGGCGACCAGCCTGAACTTCCGCCGCGCGCCGGATGGCGAGATCACCGGAAGCCTGCCGCGCGGCACGGCCGTCGACATCCTCGACCATGATCGCGGCTGGTACGAGGTGCGATCGCCCGCCGGCTATCGCGGCTTCGTGGCCGCCCGCTACGTCGCACTCGCCTGACCCTGAAACCTGCCAGAAACGGCCGCACGGCCGAAGGAGAAGCCATGCCCAAGAACACCCGCAGCATCGTCCTCCAAGCCGCGATGGACGGCGTGCAGAAGGCCGCATCGTCGCCCTCGATCCAGATCGACTACCCGGCCATCGCCCCAGTCGCCAACCGCGTCGCTGCGGAGCTCACGCCGATCGTCGACCACCTGACGAATAACGAGGCGTGGTATCGCTCGCGCGTGACATGGGGTGTCCTCGTCGCCGCCGTCTGCACGCTGGTGAAGCCCGTGACCGGCGAACTCTTCGACGCGGCGCAGACGGTCGAGATCGTCGATGCGCTGACGTCGGGCGGCCAGCTCTTCGGTTTCGGTCTGACGCTGTATGGCCGATACATCGCGAAGAAGCCGATCGGCGCCTGATCGATGATCGTACTTCGCGTCTACCGCGGCGTCGCGGATCACTTCCAGATCCGGCTTTCGGAATGGATGATGCTCTGGCCGTCCTTCGGCCTGTGGCTCGCCTTCCAGGTGGACCCGGAGATGTTCAGCAAGAGCCCGTCCTATGCCTACCTCGAGGCGTGGGCGACGCAGAACACATGGGCGGCGATCGTGGCGCTGGCCGGCCTCTGCCGGCTCATGGCGCTGACGATCAACGGCACATTCAAGGGCTTCGCCTTCTCGCCGCATATCCGGGGCTTCGCCTCGCTCGTCGGGGTCGTCGTGTGGTCGCAGATCTCGCTTGGCTTCCTCGTCGCTTACGTCTCGGCCGGGGGCGCGCCGTCCGGCGTCATCGCCTGGTCGACGATGGTGATCCTCGAGTTCGCCAACACCTATCGGTCCTTCTCGGACATCGGCAAGAATGCAGCGGAGCGGGGCTGATGTGGGAATGGCTGGCAGGCATTGATCTGGAAAAGGCCGCAAACGCTCTCGTCATCCTGATCACAGGCATACTCGTCGCATTCGGCTTTCGGGGCGGGAAGCAGGCGCCGGCACCGAAGGAAGCTGCTGGCTCGGTCGAGATCGCGGGCGCGCTCGTCGATAGCTCGAGCGTGAAGTTGTTGGCCGGGGAGATGCACGGTCACACTCTGGCGCTCACGGCGCAGACGGCGGCGATGGAGGCGCAGACAGAAGAGCTGGAGGAGGTCCGGCACGCCCTGAACCGCGTGCGCGACTCGACCGACCGTCTCGCGATGGTCAAGGCGATGGGGCGGTAGGCGGAACAACCGGCCCTATCGCAGCATTGCATAGACAGTCATGGTGATCCCCAGCCCGTCGTCTCCACGGAGGCGGCGGGCTTTTTTCGTTTTCAAGCCGACCGATCGCGCATCTGGTGTTCGGAGTTTCGTGGTCAGCGGATCCACGGCCTCTGCTGGTCGTGATCCCTCGTCGACATCTCCGGCAGGGGCAGGCCGAGAACGCCGCGGAACACGACCTCGTCCTCGATGCGCATGGAGAAGCGGGGGTGCGACAGGACGAAAGAGGGGAAGGCGGCCTCGGCGTCTCTTGCGGCCTCCCTCGGCCCGTCACCCTCGCCCAGGTACGTCTTCGGCCAATCGATCCTCCAATGGCAGGCGATCGGGAAGCTCCACATGAACGCCTTTCGCGTGTCGTACCCACGGTTGGTATGTGGCGTGATTTGCGCAACCCGCCAGCCAGCAAGCCAGCCATCGAAATAGCCGTCGCCCCAGCCCTCCCGAGCTCGCCATCTGAAGCGGAACGGCCGCTCATCATCCATCGCTGCACCGCTTGCCAAATCGCCTATGCGTTCTCCATATGTTCGCATGATCGAGACGCTTGGAGAAGCATGGTCGGCCGGGTGGCGGCTGAAGGTCGCGTGCGCCTGGGGCACCCGCGACGGGCTCAAGAGCGTGCGTGAGTGTGGGCGCCGGCACGATGTCGATCTCGAAACGCTGATCTGGACGCGGGGCAGGGACTTCCCGCTGTCGCTTCTGCAGGAGCGCTTGCGCTGCCCGACCTGTGGCAGCCGGCGTGTGCGCGTCGGCTTTGTCGTGCCGGACAACCCGGCCGAGGCGGCGGTGCGTTCCGTCGGAAGCGCGCGGCGTGGAGCCTAACAGCCTCGACAGCTTGGCCTAGGGAGCCATCGTGGCTGCCGCGGCGCAAACGATAACCACACCACAGATGGCGAGAACGACGGGAAGCGTGAACCTGTCCATGCCGGACAACGGCCGCGCGCGCAAAAGGTATGAGCGGCTGACCGTCGCAGATTCGATACAGCAGGAGCGTGTCGGCGCCCGCCGCGAAAGGCCGGGTTTCTTGGGCAGTTTCATGGGCGCCAAACACGGCGGAGAAGCTAACCCGTTGAAAACATGGTGGGCGATGACAGGCTCGAACTGCCGACATCCTCGGTGTAAACGAGGCGCTCTACCAACTGAGCTAATCGCCCGACCGGCGGATTTCCTATAGTTCGCAAGACTTTCGCGCAAGAGGCGCCGTGAAGCCGCAGCGCGTGGGGCGGACGAAAACGGAGCGTTACCACGAACGGCGCTGCTTACGTCGCCGTCTCGGTCGGCGCCGCGTCACGCGAGGTTTCCCGCCGCGGCGCGCCGACGCTGTCGTGAGCGTCGTCTTTTATGTGAGCTGACGATAGCGCATGCCGCATCTTCTGACACAGAGCATGACGGTGCCGGAGGTCAGGCAAGGCCGTCGCCAATCTCGACTGGGACAATCGAGCTGACTGCGCCGGGCTTGCACGGCGATACGGTCCATGCCGAACCGAAGCGCTGGAAGTGCGTAAGAGTAAGTCGCGACGGGCCGTCGGCAGCCGCGCGTTCCGCCTGACGTTCCTGCGCCGCTGAACCTGACCGTCAGAGCAGCTTGTCGAGCGTGATCGGCAGGTCGCGCACGCGCTTGCCCGTCGCGTTGAAGATCGCGTTGGCGATCGCCGCCGCCACGCCCGTGATGCCGATCTCGCCGATGCCGCGCGCACCGAGCGGGGCGCGTGGGTCCGGGATGCCGGTCCAGATGACGTCAATCTGCGGAACGTCGAGATGGGCGGGGACGTGGTAGTCGGCGAGGGTGGCGTTCATGATACGGCCCGAGCGCTCGTCGAAATCCGTCTCCTCGGTGAGCGCCGCGCCGATCCCCATGATGATGCCGCCCCGGAACTGGCTCGTGGCCGTCTTCGGGTTGAGGATCGTGCCGCAGTCGTATGAGCCGAGAATGCGGTCGATGCGCACCTCGCCCGTCACCGAACTGACGCGCAGTTCGCAGAACACGGCGCAGGACGAGTGCATGGCGTATTTCAGCATCTCGAGCGGTGCGCTCGCCGCGGCCGTGATAGCGAATTCCTCGCGGCCGGCTCTCGTCAGGATCGAGACGAAGCTCTCCCACCGTTTTGGGTCTTCGACCGCGACGAGGCCTTCGTCTTCGAAGCGCACGTCACCCACGCGCAGGCCCGCCAGCGGGCTGTCGTTGCCGGCAAGGCGCACGAGCTCGCCCGCCAGCTTCTCGGCACCGGCCGCGATCGCTGCGGCGATCGACACTGTCTGGGACGAGCCGCCCGCCATCGGCGAGGCCGGGAAGGCCGAGTCGCCGTACTCGAAGCTGATCTTCTCCATCGGCAGGCCGAGACGGTCCGCCGCATGCTGGCCCTGCACCGTGGAGGTGCCCATGCCCATGTCTTGCGCCGAACAGGCAAGGACCGCCGATCCGTCCGCGCGCAATGTGATGCGGATGTTGGCGCCGGGCATTCGCGCATAGGGAAAGCTGCCCGCCGCGCAGCCGATGCCGATCCGCCATTCCCCGTCCGAAAGTGTTCCGGGCTCGGCTACGCGCCGACCCCAACTGAAACGATCGGCCCCGTCCTCGAAGGCCTGGCGCAACCCATGCTGCGAAAAGGGCCGTCCGGACGTCGGGTGCCGCTCCGGCTGATTGAGGAGGCGCAGCGCGATCGGGTCCATCCCCATGTCGTGTGCCAACTCGTCGATGGCGCTCTCGAGCGCGAAGGTGCCGATCGCTTCACCCGGCGCGCGCATGAAGGTGTTGGGTACGATGTCGAGATCGAGATGGCGCTGCACGATCTCGAAGCTCCTGGCGGCATAGGCGGCGCGCGTCCCGCCTGTGTAGGGCTCGGGGCAGCTGGCATAGGGAGGCTTCACGGAATATCCGGTGTGGAGGATGGCAGTGAAGCGCCCTTGGGCATCGGCGCCGATCGCCACGCGCTGCTCGGTCGGGCTGCGCCCGCCGACGATGCGGTAGACGCTTTCGCGCGTCAACGTCACGCGGACGGGGCGGCCGCTCAAGCGCGCTGCGGCGACGGCGATCACATGGTGATCCCACATCCCCTTGGCGCCGAAGCCGCCGCCGACGAAGGGCGAGATCACCCGGACCTTCTCGGCCTCGATGCCGAAGATCTTTGCGAGCGTCAGCTTCGTCGGCACCACCGCCTGCGTCGTGTCGTTGACGAGAAGGTGCTCGCCCTCCCAGAAGGCCGTAACGGTATGCAGCTCGAGGGCGTTGTGGTTGTGCCCGGGCGTCCGGTAGACGTTGTCGACGCGATGGGCCGCGCGCCCGAGTTCACGCCCGGCATTACCGATGGACAGTTCGTTCTTGTCGATCAGGATCGAGGGCGGCGTCGTGGCGGAAACCTTGGCGTCGTCGAAGCGCGTCTTCGCCAGCTGCGAAGCGATCTCCACCTCGATAAGCGAGGCGGCATGGTCCGCGCGCTCCTGGCTGTCGGCGAGGACGGCGGCAACGACCTGCCCGTTATAGCGAATGTCCTTGTCCTGCAGGATCGGCAGCGCGCTGCCGCTGGCGGCCGTCATGTCGAGCCCGCCCATCAGAGGTGGGTTCCTGAGGCGCGGCATGTTCTCGTGCGTGACGACGAGGGCGACGCCGGGAGCTGCTTCCGCCGCTTTCGTGTCGACGCGGGTGATGCGTCCGCGTGTCACTGGGCTGTGGACGAGCGCGGTGTAGAGAAGGCCCTCAAAGGGGATCTCGGCGGCGAACCGCACATCGCCGCGCACCTTGTCTGGCCCGTCGAGCCGGGAGGTCTGGCGCCCGACCTCGACACGGCGCTGGATCAGCGGGTCCGGCGAGCCGCCAGGCAGCCAGCCGGACGGTACGAAGCGCAGCGCCGTGCGCACCGAGCCGATGACGACGTTCTGCACCTTGCTCATCGCACGTCTCCCGTCAGCTCGCCGAGGACGGCGGCGAGCGTGCGCCGCGCGAGATCTACCTTAAAGGCGTTGCCGGGTTGCGGCGCGGCGGCAGCAAGCTCGGCTTCTGCGGCCGCTTCGAAGGCGGCGAGCGAAGGTTCGGCCCCGATCAGCGCCTCCTCGGCGCGGTGCGCGCGCCAGGGTCTGGGGGCGAGGCCGCCGAAGGCGATGCGGGCGTCGTCGATCCGCCCGTTGGAGAACGTGATCCCGGCCGCCACCGAGACGAGCGCAAAGGCGTAGCTCGCCCGGTCCCGCACCTTGCGATAAGCCATGCGGGCGGCGAGCGGGGAGGGGCGAAGTTCCACCGCGACGATCAGTTCGCCCGGCTCGAGGGCGGTCTCGATGTCCGGCCGTTCGCCCGGCAGGCGGTGGAAATCGAGGACGGAGATCGTGCGCGGGCCGCCCGGTCCCTCTATCTGTACCTTCGCGTCGAGAGCGGCGAGCGCGACGCACATGTCGGAAGGGTGCGTTGCGATGCAGCTCGGCGAGGCTCCGAGGATCGCATGGTAGCGGTTGCTGCCACCGATCGCGTCGCAGCCTGAGCCCGGCTCGCGTTTGTTGCAGCGTGAGGCGGCGGCGTCGTAGAAATAGGCGCAGCGCGTGCGCTGCATGAGGTTTCCGCCCACCGTCGCCATGTTGCGGATCTGAGCCGAGGCGCCTGCCAGAAGTGCGCGGGACAGCGCCGGATAGCGCGTGCGCACCAGCGGATGCGCCGCCACCACGCCGTTGCGGGCCGAGGCGCCGATGACGAGCGCGCCGTCATCGCGTGCCGCGATCGTGCCGGGCAGGGCGCTCACGTCGACGAGGGCGGCGGGGTGTTCGACTGAGCGCCGCATCAGGTCCACGAGATTGGTGCCGCCGCCGAGAAAGCGGCGACCGTCCTCGCCCGCCATGCGGATCGCGTCGGCGGTGCTTGCCGCGCGCGCGTAGGAGAAGGGTGTCATCGTGCGTCTCCTCCCGCGACCTGAAGAATCGCGTCGACGATCCCGTTATGCGCGCCGCACCGGCACAGATTGCCGCTCATGCGCTCGCGGATCTCCTCGGAGGTGAGCGTGATGCGCTCGTTCGAGAGATCAGCGGTCACGTAGCTCGGCGTGCCGCGCGCGACTTCCTCCAGCATCGCGCTCGCCGCGCAGATCTGGCCCGGCGTGCAGTAGCCGCACTGGAAGCCGTCATGCTCGATGAAGGCGGCCTGCAGCGGGTGCAGGTCGCCTCCCATTGCCAACCCTTCGATGGTGGTGACGGCATGACCGTCCGCCTGCGCGGCGAGTGTGAGGCAGGACAGGACGCGTTCGCCGTCCACGAGGACGGTGCAGGCACCGCAGGCGCCCTGGTTGCAGCCTACCTTCGTGCCGGTCAGGTGAAGATGTTCGCGCAGGAAGTCGAGAAGCGAAACACGCGCGTCTTCAGGCGCCGCCGCATCCTCTCCGTTGACCCGAATCGCCATCGCTCGTCCTCCTCGCGGGTTGCGGATGGGCTTCAATGCAAACGGAATTTAATGCGAACTTCGTACTATTCAACGTTCGTCGAACGCGATTTTCGAGATCAGTCGGATGAACGTGTCCCGCTCGCCAGACGAGAGTGATTCTAACATAAGACGCAGAATGTCGTCATGAGCCTTCAGATATGCGGTTACATGCGCCTCGCCGTCGGGGGTCAGCGAGAGGGCGACAGCGCGTCGGTCGCCATCCGGGCGATGGCGCGAAAGAAGCTGGCGCCGCACGAGACGGTCGCACGCCGACGAGATGGTGGTTGCGGGAACGTTCAGGAATCGCGCCACATCCCCCGGCCCACAGCCGGGGTGCCGGTTCACGTAAAGAAGCGTCTGGTTGTCGACTTCGTTGAAGGTCTTGGCCGCACCCTGCGCGTCGACGAGCTTGTGACGCCGCGTGAACGCTTCGAACGCATTGCGAAGGGTGAAGATCTGGTCGGGCGTCGGCTTCGTCATGAATGCTGCATAACGCACCGTTATCCTCGCCTGCTAGTGGAGAGGTGCCATTGCCGGCGCGGCGTCCATCTCCCGTCGGGGCAGGGCGCGAAGGACCTCTTCCGCCGCAGCCGGTCAGGTGCCTGCGAAGGCGCCCTGCGAGAGCGTGTCGGAAAACCGCGCGAGCTTGCTTGACACCGATCAGGGCCTCCCGTAAACGACCGCTCACGCCGCCGGGATAACCGGTCGGCGCCAAGCGCGGGTGTAGCTCAGTCGGTTAGAGTGCCGGCCTGTCACGCCGGAGGTCGCGGGTTCGAGCCCCGTCACTCGCGCCACTTTTTCCAAATCGTGTCAGCGTATTGCAAGCCGCATTTCATGCGAAGCATCGGGACTGCGGTGCGATGCGGGGCCGGGCACTTTACATTCACCTGCGATCAAAAACCGCGTCCCGCGCGCCGGCCTTCGCCTTGCGTCCAGTTTGGGAAGGGTCTAATTCTCGCGCCTGCGAAGGGGGCCTCGTTCGGGGTGTGTCTTCGCGTGCTGGGTGGCCTTGGCCGCCCGCTTCATCGAACTGGAACGAAGACGTGGTTCAAGGGCTTCGGCCTTCATCCCGCTCCTGGCGGGCGCCACGGGATCGGAACACTGTGAACGAGCTCCTAGCCTCCTACTTGCCGATCGTGATCTTCGTCGGGGTCGCTCTCTTCATCGGCCTCGCGCTGCTGGTCTCGCCGTTCCTCCTCGCCTTCAAGGCGCCGGACGACGAGAAGCTGTCGGCCTACGAGTGCGGCTTCAACGCCTTCGACGATTCGCGCATGAAGTTCGACGTGCGCTTCTACCTCGTCGCCATCCTCTTCATCATCTTCGACCTCGAGGTCGCCTTCCTCTTCCCCTGGGCCGCCGCCTTCGGCGATCTCGGCTGGGCCGGCCTCTGGTCGATGATGGTCTTCCTGGCGGTCCTGACCGTCGGCTTCGTCTACGAATGGAACAAGGGAGCTCTCGAATGGGATTGACCGAGCCCGCGGCCGGTCTGCGCGAGCGGTCGAACCTGGTGGTGCCTGCCGCCGCCGACCCCTTCGTGACCGACGTCGACAACCAGCTTGCCGACAAGGGTTTTCTTGTCACCTCCACCGAAGACCTCATCCAGTGGGCGCGCACCGGCTCGCTCATGTGGATGACTTTCGGCCTCGCGTGCTGCGCCATCGAGATGATGCAGATGTCAATGCCACGCTATGACGGCGAGCGCTTCGGCTTCGCGCCGCGGGCCTCACCGCGCCAGTCGGACGTGATGATCGTCGCCGGAACGCTGACCAACAAGATGGCCCCCGCGCTGCGCAAGGTCTATGACCAGATGCCCGAGCCGCGCTACGTCATCTCCATGGGCTCATGCGCCAATGGCGGCGGCTACTATCACTATTCCTATTCGGTGGTGCGCGGCTGCGATCGCGTCGTGCCGGTCGACATCTACGTTCCGGGCTGCCCGCCGACGGCCGAGGCGCTGCTCTACGGCGTTCTTCTTCTCCAGAAGAAAATCCGCCGCACCGGAACGATCGAGCGCTGAGGCGGGGCGATGGACGAGCTTCTCTCCTATCTTCGCGAATCGGCCGTCGGCGCAAAGCTCCAGAACGCTTCGCTGGCCTATGGCGAGCTGACCCTCGAGGTCGCTCCCGCCGACATCGTCGAGGTGACGACCTTCCTGCGCGATGATGCCAACTGCCAGTTCAAGTCCTTCGTGGACCTGTGCGGCGTTGACTTTCCCGAGCGCGCCAAGCGCTTCGAGGTCGTCACGCATCTCCTGTCGCCCTCGCTCAACATGCGCATCCGCTTGAAGATGAAGGCGGGGGAGGACGAGCCCGTTCCTTCGATCCACGGCGTCTTCCCGGGCGTCGACTGGTTCGAGCGCGAGGCCTACGATCTCTACGGCATCATCTTCACCGGCCACCCCGATCTGCGCCGCATCCTCACCGATTACGGTTTCGAGGGACATCCGCTGCGCAAGGACTTCCCGCTCACCGGTTTCGTCGAGGTTCACTACGACGAGCATCTGAAGCGCGTCGTCTACGAACCGGTGGAGCTGCGCCAGGAATTCCGCAACTTCGACTTTCTCTCGCCGTGGGAGGGCACGGACTACGTGCTCCCCGGCGACGAGAAGGCGAAGGCGAGCTGAGGCCGGGCCGATGGCGGATCACGCACCCCGGTCCGGCGGCTGTCTCTGCGGCGCCGTGCGGATGACGGCGACGCCGAGCCGGCTGGAGATGGACGTCTGCCATTGCTCGCGCTGCCGGCGCTGGAGCGGCGGAGTCTTCATGACGATCCCGTGCGAGGCCGATGCGTCCTTCGAGGGGGCGGTCGGAGCCTTCCGCTCATCGGACTATGGTGAACGTCTGTTCTGCACGGAGTGCGGCTCGACGCTCGCCTGGCGCATGCTCGACGGTTCGATGACCGCCGTCTCGATGCAGGCCTTCGACGACATCTCGGGATTCGCCTTCACCGGCGAGATCTTCATCGACGAGAAGCCCGCGATCTACTCCTTCGCCGAAAAGACGCACAAGATGACCGGGGCGGAGGTCTTCGCCCAGTTCGGTGCGCCTTCGGTGAACGGCTGAGAGGAGAGGGCAGGTTTATGGACGGCATCTCGGTCTGGCATTGGCTGATCGTCATCGTCGCCTTCGCGGCGGTGATCGTGCCGTTCTGGAAGATCTTTCCGCGCGCTGGTGGTCGCTTCTGATGGTGGTCACCCCCATCAATATCATTCTCGTCTGGGTGCTCGCCTTCACGGCTTGGCCTATGGACCGTGAGTACCGCAATGGCTGAGATCGACGTCCGCAACTTTAACATCAACTTCGGGCCGCAGCACCCTGCGGCTCACGGCGTCCTGCGTCTCGTGGTGGAACTCGACGGCGAGAATGTCGAGCGCATCGATCCTCATATCGGCCTCCTGCATCGCGGCACCGAAAAGCTGATCGAGCAGAAGACCTATCTGCAGGCGATGCCCTATTTCGACCGGCTCGACTATGTCGCGCCGATGAATCAGGAGCACGCGTTCTGCCTCGCGGTCGAGAAGCTCGCCGGCATCGAGGTGCCGATCCGCGGTCAGCTTATCCGCGTTCTCTATTCCGAGATCGGGCGCATCCTCTCCCATCTCCTCAACGTCACGACGCAGGCGATGGACGTGGGCGCGCTGACGCCGCCGCTCTGGGGCTTCACCGAGCGCGAGCGCTTGATGGTGTTCTACGAGCGAGCTTCGGGCGCGCGCCTGCACGCGGCCTACTTCCGGCCGGGCGGCGTCCATCAGGACCTGACGCCCGAGCTTGTCGACGATATCGGCGAGTGGTGTGACGGCTTCCTGAAATCTCTCGCCGACATCGACGAGCTTCTCACGGGCAACCGCATCTTCAAGCAGCGCAATGTCGATATCGGTGTCGTCGATATCGCGGACGCGTGGGCGCTCGGCTTCTCGGGCGTGATGGTGCGTGGTTCGGGCGCGGCCTGGGACCTGCGCAAGGCCGAGCCGTACGAGTGCTACGATCAGCTCGACTTCGACATCCCGATCGGCAAGAACGGCGACTGCTACGACCGCTATCTCATCCGCATGGAAGAGATGCGCCAGTCGACGGCCATCATGAAGCAGTGCGTTGAGCGGCTTCAGGGCAAGGAGCGCATCGGGCCGGTCTCGTCCGTCGAAGGCAAGGTCGTGCCGCCCAAGCGCCCGCAGATGAAGCGGTCGATGGAAGCATTGATCCATCATTTCAAGCTCTACACTGAAGGCTTCCGTGTGCCGGAAGGTGAGGTGTACTGCGCGGTCGAGGCGCCGAAGGGGGAGTTCGGCGTCTATCTGGTCTCGGACGGGACCAACAAGCCCTACCGCTGTAAGATCAAGGCCCCCGGCTTTGCGCATCTTCAGGCGATGGACTTCCTGTGCCGCGATCACATGCTGGCCGACGTCTCGGCGATCCTCGGATCGTGCGACATCGTGTTCGGCGAGGTCGACCGGTAAGCCGCAAAGGCAAGCGTCCGGCCTTTCGGGCCGGGCATTCCGGGAGGGTTGGAGTGTGCTCGAAAAGGGGCGTCCCTGTGGCGCTGGCCTTTCGCGAGCACTGTGTTAGAAGCGGCGCAACGCGAACGTTGTAACCGTTCAAAAAGTCAGGGTCCGATGTCCGTCAGACGTCTTGCAGACGATAGCGTTCAGCCCGCCACTTTCGCCTTCACGAGCGTGAACGAGGGCTGGGCAGAGAAGACCGTCGCCAAGTACCCCGCAGGCCGCCAGCAGTCTGCCGTGATTCCTCTCCTCATGCGCGCCCAGGAACAGGACGGCTGGGTGACGCGTGCCGCGATCGAGCATGTCGCCGAGCGCCTCGCCATGCCGCTCATCCGCGTGCTCGAAGTCGCGACCTTCTACACGCAGTTCCAGCTCGCTCCGGTCGGTCGCAAGGCGCATATCCAGGTCTGCGGCACGACGCCCTGCATGCTGCGCGGCTCGGACGAATTGAAGGCGGTCTGCGCGCGCCGCATCCATCCGCAGCCGTTCCATCTGAACGAGTCCGGCAGCCTCTCGTGGGAGGAGGTCGAGTGCCTCGGTGCCTGCGTCAACGCGCCGATGGTCATGGTTTTCAAGGACACCTACGAGGATCTGACGCCCGAGCGGCTGGAAGAGATCATCGACGCCTTCGAGAGGGGAGAGCATGTCGAGCCCGGCCCGCAGATCGACCGGCATCTTTCCGTACCCTTTGGCGGTCCGACGACGCTGACGCAGGTGGATGAGGACGGCGCCGCTGAAGGCGGTGGCCCGGCGAACGGAGCGGCGACGCAGTCCGGTGCGGGGGAGGCCGTCGATGTCGCGCCGTCCGAGGCCGCTCGGGTGGACACGCACGCCGAAGAGACCGATCCTTCGCTGAAGGGGCCGGGCGAAAAGGCCGGCGTCACCGCGAGCCCAGCGGCGGAGGAAGCGACGAGTTCGGATCCGGATGCAGGCGCCAGCGTCGGCACGGGCACGACAGGCGGCACGGAGATGGGGCCGACGGGTGCTGCCGAGAAGGATGCGCAGGCGGACGAGGCGGCCAAGAAGGGCGGCGCTGCGAACCAGGGCGATCTTCCCACCAGGGAGGCGCGCGACGAAGCCGCGGTTGTCGACGACAAGCGCCGCGTGAAGGACGATGCGGGAACGGCCAAGGCGACAAAGCCCGCCGCCAAGGCTCCGACCCGCAGGAAGACGTCTGCTGCTGCCGATACGGCGGAGGCGTCGGACGCCGGCGCGGACAAGGCAGCGGCGAAGGCCAAGCCACGCCGGACCACCAAGAAGCCGGCGGACGATTCCGACGGCTCGAAGGGCGCGTGAGGACGAGACGATGCTGCACGATCGCGACCGCATCTTCACCAACATCTACGGCCTGCGGGACAAGAGCCTGCAAGGGGCGCTGAAGCGCGGCCATTTCGACGGCACGGCCGACATCATCGGCAAGGGTCGTGACTGGATCATCAACGAGATGAAGGCTTCCGGCCTTCGCGGGCGCGGCGGTGCGGGCTTCCCGACCGGCCTCAAATGGTCCTTCATGCCGAAGGAGGTGGGGCCGCGGCCGCACTATCTCGTCATCAACGCCGACGAATCCGAGCCCGGCACCTGCAAGGATCGCGAGATCCTGCGCAACGACCCGTTCACGCTGATCGAGGGTTGTGTCATCGCCGGTTTCGCGATGCTGGCGCACACGGCCTACATCTACGTGCGCGGCGAGTATGTCCGTGAGCGCGAGGCGCTCCAGCGCGCGATCGACGAGTGCTACGAGGCCGGCTATCTCGGACGCGACAACAAGTGCGGCTGGGATTTCGACATCGTCGTCCACCACGGTGCGGGCGCCTATATCTGCGGCGAGGAGACCGCGCTTCTCGAGAGCCTCGAGGGCAAGAAGGGCCAGCCGCGCCTGAAGCCGCCGTTCCCGGCGAACATGGGCCTCTACGGCTGCCCGACGACGGTCAACAACGTCGAATCCATCGCCGTCGCTCCCACGATCCTGCGTCGCGGCGGCGCCTGGTTCGCCGGCATCGGCCGCGAGAACAACACCGGCACCAAGCTCTTCATGGTCTCCGGCCATGTCGAGAAGCCCTGCACGGTGGAAGAGGCGATGGGCATCAGCTTCCGCGAGCTGATCGAGAAGCATGCCGGCGGCGTGCGCGGCGGCTGGGACAATCTCCTCGCCGTCATTCCGGGCGGCGCGTCCTGCCCGGTCGTCAAGGCCGAGGACATCATCGACTGCCCGATGGACTTCGACGGGCTGCGCTCGGTGAAGTCGTCCTTCGGCACGGCGGCGGTCATCGTGATGGACAAGTCCACCGACATCGTGCGCGCGATCGCCCGGCTCGCCTACTTCTTCAAGCACGAGAGTTGCGGCCAGTGCACGCCGTGCCGCGAGGGCACCGGCTGGATGTGGCGCGTGATGGAGCGCATGGTCGTCGGCAACGCGCACAAGCGCGAGATCGACATGCTGCTCGACGTGACCAAGCAGGTTGAGGGCCACACGATCTGCGCGCTCGGCGACGCGGCGGCGTGGCCGATCCAGGGCCTCATCCGCAACTTCCGCCCCGAGATCGAGCGCCGCATCGACGAGTTCTCGCGCAACGCCGACAAGGACCGTCGTCCGATCCTGGAGGCAGCCGAATGAACATGCGCGCGCTCGCCCGCCGCCCAGAACACGTCGTGACCGGAAAGTAATCGACATGGCAAAGATCAAAGTCGACGGCACCGAGATCGAGGTTCCCGATCACTACACGCTGCTGCAGGCGGCGGAGGAGGCGGGCGCCGAGATCCCGCGCTTCTGCTTCCACGAGCGTCTGTCGATCGCCGGCAACTGCCGCATGTGCCTGGTCGAGGTGAAGGGCGGCCCGCCGAAGCCGGCAGCCTCCTGCGCCATGGGCGTGCGCGATCTGCGGCCCGGTCCGAACGGCGAGGCGCCCGAAATCTTCACCAACACGCCGATGGTGAAGAAGGCGCGCGAGGGGGTGATGGAGTTCCTCCTCATCAACCATCCGCTGGATTGCCCGATCTGCGACCAGGGTGGCGAGTGCGACCTGCAGGACCAGGCGATGGCCTACGGTGTCGACAGCTCGCGCTATGCGGAGAACAAGCGCGCCGTCGAGGACAAGTATATCGGCCCGCTGGTCAAGACGATCATGACGCGCTGCATCCACTGCACGCGCTGCGTCCGCTTCACGACCGAGGTCGCCGGCATCTCCGAGCTTGGCCTGGTCGGGCGCGGCGAGGACGCCGAGATCACGACCTATCTCGAGCATGCGATGACGTCCGAGCTGCAGGGCAACGTCATCGACCTGTGCCCGGTCGGCGCGCTGACCTCGCGTCCCTATGCCTTCCAGGCCCGGCCGTGGGAACTGACCAAGACCGAGACGATCGACGTGATGGACGCCGTCGGCTCGGCAATCCGCGTCGACACGCGCGGCCGCGAGGTCATGCGCATCCTGCCGCGCGTGAACGACGCGGTGAATGAGGAGTGGATCTCCGACAAGACGCGCTTCGTCTGGGACGGCCTGCGCACGCAGCGCCTCGACCGGCCCTATGTGCGCCGCGACGGGCGCCTGCAGCCGGCGAGCTGGGCGGAGGCCTTCGAGGCAATCCGCGCAAGGCTCGAGGGCGTCGAGGGCTCGCGCGTCGGCGCGATCGCCGGCGACCTGTCGGCCGTCGAGGAGATGTGGGCCATGAAGCGCCTGATGGGCGCGCTCGGCTCGACGAACCTGGATGCGCGCCAGGACGGGGCGAAGCTCGATCCGGCGGACGGTCGCGGCTCGTATCTCTTCAACACCACCATCGCCGGCATCGAGGACGCGGACGCGCTCCTCATCATCGGCGCCAACCCGCGCTTCGAGGCGCCGGTTCTGAACGCGCGCATCCGCAAGCGCTGGCGCCAGGGCGGCTTCGCCATCGGCATGGTCGGCGAGAACGCGGATCTGCGCTACCCGGTCGCCTATCTCGGCGCCGGCCCGCAGACGCTCTCGGACATCGAGGGCGCGAACGGCGGCTTCTACGAGGCGCTGAAGAGGGCCGAGCGGCCGATGATCATCGTCGGCCAGGGCGCGCTGACCGGCGCCAACGGCGCCGAGGTGCTTGCCGCCGCCGCTGCGCTCGCCCGCGAGGTCGGCGCGGTGAGCGAAGGCTGGAACGGCTTCAACGTGTTGCACACGGCGGCCTCGCGCGTCGGCGCGCTCGATATCGGCTTCGTGCCGGGGGAGGGCGGCAAGACGGCGGCCGAGATGGCCGGCGGCGCGGTGGACGTCCTGTTCAACCTTTCCGCCGACGAGATCGAGATCGCGCCGGGGCCGTTCGTCGTCTATCTCGGCACGCACGGCGACCGCGGCGCGCACCGCGCCGACGTCATCCTGCCGGGCGCCGCCTATACCGAGAAGTCGGGAACCTGGGTGAACACCGAGGGGCGGGTGCAGACCGGTGCGCGCGGAGCCTTCCCGCCGGGGGACGCGCGCGAGGACTGGGCCGTGATCCGCGCCCTTTCGGCTGTCCTCGGGCACACGCTGCCCTTCGATTCGCTTGTGAGCCTTCGCCGCGAAGTGCATGAAGCGATTCCGCATTTGGCCAGGGGCGGCATCGCTCCGGCCGACGCGGGCGTCGTCACCACGCTGGCCGATCGCGCCGGCACGCCGAGCGGCGAGAGTTTCGTCTCGGCGCTTGGCGACTTCTACCTGACCAACCCGATCGCCCGCGCCTCGAAGGTGATGGCAGAGTGCTCGCGCCTGGCAAAGGCCGAGCATCTCGAAGCGGCCGAATAGGAGCCCTTGGGACCGATGGAATTCTTCTGGGCTTATATCTGGCCGGCTCTCGTGATCGTGGGGCAGAGCTTGCTCTTCCTCGTCGTTCTGCTCGTGCTGATCGCCTACATCCTGCTCGCGGACCGCAAGGTCTGGGCGGCGGTGCAGTTGCGCCGCGGCCCGAACGTTGTAGGCCCCTTCGGCCTCTTCCAGTCCTTCGCCGACCTCTTGAAGTTCGTCCTCAAGGAGCCGGTGCTACCGGCCTCGGCCGACAAGACGGTCTTCCTGCTCGCCCCGCTCGTGGCGGTGACGCTGGCGCTCGCTACCTTCGCGGTGGTGCCGGTCGCCGACGGCTGGGTGATCGCCGACATCAATATCGGTATCCTCTACGTCTTCGCGATCTCCTCGCTGGAGGTCTACGGCGTCATCATGGGCGGCTGGGCGTCGAACTCGAAATACGCTTTCCTCGGCGCTCTGCGCTCGGCGGCGCAGATGGTGTCCTACGAAGTCTCGATCGGCTTCGTCATCGTCACCGTCCTCCTGTGCGTCGGCTCGCTCAACCTGACGGACATCGTGCTCGCCCAGGCCACCGGCCCCGGCACGATGGTCGGCCTGCCCTCGACCTTCCTCGACTGGCACTGGCTGGCCCTGTTCCCGATGTTCGTGATCTTCTTCATCTCGGCGCTGGCCGAGACGAACCGGCCGCCCTTCGACCTGCCGGAAGCGGAATCCGAACTCGTCGCCGGCTTCATGGTCGAGTACGGCTCCACTCCGTACATGATGTTCATGCTGGGCGAGTACGCGGCCATCACCCTGATGTGCTGCCTGATGACGATCCTGTTCCTCGGCGGCTGGCTTCCGCCCTTCGGCTTCGCGCCGTTCACCTGGGTGCCGGGCGTCATCTGGTTCCTCGCCAAGGTCGCCTTCTGCTTCTTCCTCTTCGCGATGGTGAAGGCCTTCGTGCCGCGCTACCGCTACGACCAGCTCATGCGCCTCGGCTGGAAGGTCTTCCTGCCGATCTCGCTGGCGATGGTCGTCGTGGTCGCCTTCGTGCTGCAGCTCACCGGCTGGGGGCAGGCCTTCTCGTGATAGCCGCCCTCAACCTCTCCAAGTTCCGTCGAGGCCGTCTATGAGCGCCATCGCACAGACCTTTAAGTCGCTCTTCCTGATCGAGTTCGTGAAGGCGTTCGGCCTCTCCATGCGCTACTTCTTCGCGCCGAAGGAGACGCTGAACTACCCGTTCGAGAAGGGGCCGGTGTCGCCGCGCTTTCGCGGCGAGCACGCATTGCGCCGCTACCCGAACGGCGAGGAGCGCTGCATCGCGTGCAAGCTGTGCGAGGCGATCTGCCCCGCTCAGGCCATCACCATCGAGGCCGGCCCGCGCCGCAACGACGGCACCCGCCGCACGGTGCGTTACGACATCGACATGGTGAAGTGCATCTATTGCGGCTTCTGCCAGGAGGCGTGTCCGGTGGACGCCATCGTGGAGGGGCCGAACTTCGAGTTCTCCACCGAGACGCGTGAAGAGCTCTACTACGACAAGGACAAACTTCTCGCGAACGGTGATCGCTGGGAGCGGGAGATCGCCCGCAACATTGCGCTGGACGCGCCCTACCGCTAAGGCGAGCGCGGGCCGCGCGCCCGCCTCGCGCCGCACGAAACAGACGGGCGCGGGCTGATCCCCGCCCAGCCGCATCGACCAAGGGAGCCCTTCATGCTGGGCCTTCAGGCATTCTTCTTCTACGTCTTCGCGCTGATCTCGGTCAGCGGGGCCCTGATGGTCGTCTTGTCGAGCAACCCGGTCCACTCGGTGCTGTTCCTGATCCTCACCTTCGTCGCCTCGGCGGGACTGTTCCTGCTGACGGGCGCTGAGTTCCTCGCGCTGATCCTCATCGTGGTCTATGTCGGCGCGGTTGCGATCCTGTTCCTCTTCGTTGTGATGATGATCGATCTCGACGTGGGCAAGATGAAGCGCCAGGCGGTCGGCTACGCGCCGATCGGGGCGGTCATCGCGGGCGTCCTTCTCCTGCAGCTCATCATTGCCGTCTCGGGCAACTACTACGATCCGACGCTCTCGACTGGCACGGTCATGCCGATGCCGCCGCTCGAGGAAGTCTCCAATATCGAGGCGATCGGCCTCGTCCTGTACACGCGCTACGTCTTCTTCTTCCAGCTTGCCGGCCTCATCCTGTTCGTCGCCATGATCGGCGCGATCGTCCTGACGCTGCGCCACAGGGAGAACCCCAAGCGCCAGTCGATCACTGCACAGGTGACGCGCGACCCGGCCACGGCGATCGAGATCGTCAAGGTCGAGAGCGGAAAGGGCCTATAGGAAAACGCCATGGAAGTCGGTCTCGGACATTACCTCACCGTCGGCGCCATCCTGTTCGTCACGGGCGTCTTCGGCATCTTCATGCGCCGCAAGAACATCATCACGATTCTGATGTCGGTCGAGCTCATCCTGCTCGCGGTCAACATCAACCTCGTGGCGTTCTCGGCCTTCCTGAACGACCTGGCCGGCCAGATCTTCGCGCTGTTCATTCTCACGGTGGCGGCGGCGGAGGCCGCGATCGGTCTCGCCATCCTCGTCGTCTTCTTCCGCAATCGCGGCTCGATCGCCGTCGACGACGTCAACACGATGAGGGGCTGAAGGCGCTTCGATGTACCAGCTGATCGTCCTTCTGCCGCTTCTCGGCTTCATCATCGCCGGGCTCTTCGGCAAGTCCATCGGCGCCAAGGCGTCGGAATACGTCACGTCCGGCCTTCTCATTGTCTCGGCCGTCCTGTCGTGGATCGCCTTCCTCACCTTCTCGGGCGGGGAAGGGGAGACGCTGCGCATCGCCATGCTGACCTGGATCCAGTCCGGCGATCTCAACGCTTCCTGGATGCTGCGGATCGACCGGCTGACGCTCGTCATGCTGGTGGTCGTGAACACCGTCTCGGCGCTCGTGCACGTCTACTCGATCGGGTACATGCACCACGATCCGGCACGCCCGCGCTTCTTCGCCTATCTCTCGCTCTTCACCTTCGCCATGCTGATGCTGGTGACGGCGGACAACCTCATCCAGATGTTCTTCGGCTGGGAGGGCGTGGGCCTCGCCTCCTACCTCCTGATCGGCTTCTGGTACCAGAAGCCTTCCGCGAACGCGGCTGCGATGAAGGCGTTCGTCGTCAACCGCGTCGGCGACTTCGGCTTCCTCCTTGGCATCTTCGGCCTCTTTGCGCTGTTCGGCTCTGTCGAGTTCGACCAGATCTTCGCAGCGGCGATCGCCACCTTCGAGGGCGGCGAGGCGGCGGCCGAGCCTGTCTTCCAGTTCGCCAACTGGACGCTGACGACCGGCGGCGCGCTCACCGCGATCTGCCTGCTTCTCTTCATGGGTGCGATGGGCAAGTCCGCCCAGATCGGCCTGCACACCTGGCTGCCGGACGCGATGGAAGGCCCGACGCCTGTCTCCGCGCTGATCCACGCGGCGACGATGGTGACGGCGGGTGTCTTCATGCTGGCACGCATGTCGCCGGTCTTCGAGACGAGCCACACGGCGCTGACCTTCGTCACCTTCATCGGCGCGACGACGGCCTTCTTCGCGGCGACGATCGGCCTCGTCCAGAACGACATCAAGCGCGTCATCGCCTATTCGACCTGCTCGCAGCTCGGCTACATGTTCGTGGCACTGGGCGTCGGCGCCTACGGCGCGGCGGTGTTCCACCTGTTCACGCACGCTTTCTTCAAAGCGCTCCTGTTCCTGGGCGCCGGCTCGGTGATCCATGCCGTCTCGGACGAGCAGGACATGCGCAACATGGGCGGGCTGCGCAGGCACATCCCCAAGACCTACTGGATGATGGTGATCGGCACGCTGGCGCTGACGGGCTTCCCGTTCACGGCGGGCTACTATTCCAAGGACGCCATCATCGAGAGCGCGTTCGCGGGAGATAACGCCTTCGCCATGTACGGCTACATCATGACGGTGATCGCCGCCGCCCTGACGAGCTTCTACTCCTGGCGCCTGATCTTCCTGACGTTCCACGGCAAGCCCCGCGCGAGCCACGAGGTGATGCACCACGTGCATGAATCGCCGAACGTCATGCTGGTGCCGCTCTACATCCTGGGCGTCGGCGCGCTGCTCGCCGGCATGGTCTTCTACCCGTACTTCCTCGGCTACAGCTACGAGGGCTTCTGGAACGGCGCGCTCTTTGCCGGGCCGGAGAACCACATCCTTCACGAGTATCACGAGGTTCCCGCGATCGTTGTCTGGTCGCCCACCATCGCCATGGTGCTCGGCTTCGTGGTGGCCTACATTTATTACATCCGCTCGCCGCAGAGCCCGGCGCGCCTCGCCGCGCGCAATCCCGGCCTCTACAGGTTCCTGCTCAACAAGTGGTACTTCGACGAGCTCTACGACTTCCTGTTCGTGCGCTCGGCCAAGTGGCTCGGCCGCTTCCTGTGGAAGAAGGGCGACGGCGCGGTGATCGACAGGATGGGGCCTGACGGGGTCTCGGCGCGTGTCGTCGACGTCGCCAACCGGGTGGTCGCGCTGCAGACGGGCTACCTCTACCACTACGCCTTCGTCATGCTGATCGGCGTCGCGGCGCTCGTCACGTTCATGATGTTCGGGGGAATGAACTGATGACCGGCTGGCCGATCCTATCGACCGTCACCTTCCTTCCGCTCGTCGGCGCGCTGATCATCCTGTTCATCCGCGACGACAACGAGCAGGCGCGCCGCAACGTCTTCAACGTGGCGCTGCTGACGGCGGTGTTCACCTTCGTCCTGTCGCTCGGCATCTGGATCGGCTTCGACAACACGCTGCCCGGCTTCCAGATGGTCGAGCAGGTGGACTGGATCGGCATCGGCGGCATCAGCTACCACATGGGCGTCGACGGCGTGTCGATGCTCTTCGTCATCCTGACGACCTTCCTGCTGCCGATCTGCATCCTGGCGAGCCGCGACACGATCACGGTGCGCGTCAAGGAGTACATGATCGCCTTCCTGGTGCTGGAGACGCTCGTCGTCGGCGTGTTCTGTGCGCTCGACATCGTGCTCTTCTACGTCTTCTTCGAAGGCTCGCTGATCCCGATGTTCCTGATCATCGGCATCTGGGGCGGCAAGCGGCGCGTCTACGCCTCCTACAAGTTCTTCCTCTACACCTTCCTCGGCTCGGTGCTGATGCTCGTCGCCATCATGGCGATGTACTGGGAGGCGGGTACGACCTCGATCCCCGAGCTTCTGGCCCACGATTTCCCGGCCGGGATACAGACCTGGCTCTGGCTCGCCTTCTTTGCCTCCTTCGCGGTGAAGATGCCCATGTGGCCGGTCCACACCTGGCTGCCGGATGCGCACGTCGAGGCGCCCACGGCTGGCTCGGTGATCCTGGCAGGCATCCTCCTGAAGCTCGGCGGCTACGGCTTCATCCGCTTCTCGCTGCCGATGTTCCCGCTGGCCTCCGACTACTTCGCGCCGATGGTCTTCGCGCTTTCCGTCATCGCCATCGTCTACACCTCGCTAGTGGCGCTGATGCAGGAGGACATCAAGAAGCTGATCGCCTACTCGTCTGTCGCACATATGGGCTTCGTGACGATGGGCATCTTCGCCGCCAATGAGCAGGGCGTGCAGGGCGCGATCTTCCAGATGCTTTCGCACGGCCTGATTTCGGGCGCGCTGTTCCTCTGCGTCGGCGTCGTCTACGACCGCATGCACACCCGCGAGATTTCGGCCTATGGCGGCCTCGTCTCGCGCATGCCGGCCTACGCCACGATGATGCTGCTCTTCACCATGGCGAATGTCGGCCTTCCGGGTACGAGCGGCTTCGTCGGCGAGTTCCTGACGCTTCTGGGCGCCTTCCGCGTCAACACATGGGTCGCGATCATTGCCACGACTGGCGTCATCCTCTCGGCAGCTTATGCGCTGTGGCTTTATCGCCGCGTGATCTTCGGCCCGCTTGAGAAGGAGAGCCTGAAGGCGCTCACGGACCTTTCGGGCCGCGAGAAGCTGCTTCTCTACCCGCTGGCGGTGCTGGTGGTCTTCTACGGCGTCTATCCGATGCCGGTCTTCGATGTGACGGCCGCTTCGGTCGATTCCATCCTGAACAGCTACACCGCCGCGATCGAGGCCGCTTCGGCGGTCGCGCAGGCGCAGTGAACGAGGCGGACGGACGGTCGTGATCTTCTCGCAATTCATTTCCGAGAGCCTGCCCATCGTCGGGCCCGAGCTGATCCTGAGCGTCGGCGCCATGATCATCCTGATGATCGGCACCTTTCAGGGCGGCGACAGGAGCACCGGGCTCGTCACCTCGCTCTCGGTCGGGCTCCTCGTCTTCGCGGGCTTCTGGCTGGCTTTCGTTGCACCCGAGGGCGTCGCCTTCGGCGGCTCCTTCGTGCTCGATCCCTTCGCGCGCTTCGCCAAGGTGCTGGTGCTGATCGGCTCGGCCGCCGCTATCCTGATGACGATCGGCTTCGCGCGCACCGAGCGCTTCGACCGCTTCGAGTTCCCGGTCCTCATCGTGCTCGCGACCGTCGGCATGATGGTAATGGTCTCGGCGGGCGATCTCATCTCCCTCTACATGGGCCTCGAGCTGCAGTCGCTGGCGGCCTACGTGATCGCCGCCATCAACCGTGACAGCGTGCGCTCCACGGAGGCGGGCCTGAAATATTTCGTCCTCGGCGCGCTGTCCTCGGGCATGCTGCTCTATGGCGCCTCGCTGGTCTACGGCTTCACCGGCCAGATCGAGTTCACCGCCATCGCGGCCGAGCTTGCGGCAGAAGGGCGCTCCTTCGGCCTCCTCGTCGGCCTCGTCTTCGTGATAGCCGGCCTTGCCTTCAAGATTTCGGCCGTGCCGTTCCACATGTGGACGCCGGACGTCTACGAGGGCTCACCGACGCCGGTGACCGCGTTCTTCGCGGGCGCTCCAAAGGTCGCGGCGATGGCGCTTCTCGTGCGCTTCGCGGTCGAGGGCTTCCAGCCGCTCAGCGTGGACTGGCAGCAGATCGTCGTCTTCATCTCGATCGCCTCGATGGTGCTCGGCGCCTTCGCCGCGATCGGCCAGCGCAACATCAAGCGGCTGATGGCCTATTCGTCGATCAGCCACATGGGCTATGCGCTCGTCGGTCTCGCGGCCGCTGACAGCGCCGGTGTGACGGGCGTCCTGATCTACATGGCGTCCTACATGGCGATGACGCTCGGCACCTTCGCGGTCATCCTGGCGATGCGCCGCAAGGAAGGTCATGTCGAGGAGATCTCCGAGCTCTCGGGCCTTGCGCGCACCAATCCGGTGATGGCCCTGGCGCTGACGGTGCTGATGCTCTCGCTTGCCGGCCTGCCGCCGCTGCTCGGCTTCTGGGGCAAGTACTTCGTCTTCGTCGCGGCCGTCGGCGCCGGACTCATCCCGCTCGCCGTCATCGGCGTCGTCGCGAGCGCAGTCGGGCTCTTCTACTATCTGCGCGTCGTCAAGGTGATGTGGTTCGATGAGCCGGCGGGCGGCTTCCAGCCGATGGCGGCGGAGCTGCGCGTCGTCCTCGGCGTGTCGACGGTCTTCATCTTCCCGGCCTACATCTTCATCGCCGGCCCGCTTTTCGCGGCAGCGCAGGCGGCGGCGGCGTCCTTCTTCTGAGGCCCGGCATGCCCGCTTCGCCTGCCCGCCGGCGCATGGCGTTCGAAACCGTCGGCTCGACGAACAATCGTGCGATGGAGGCGGCGCGTGCCGGCGATCCGGGCTCGCTCTGGGTCACGGCCGACGAGCAGAGCGAGGGCAGGGGGCGGCGCGGCCGGGGCTGGTCCTCGCCGCCGGGAAACCTCTTTGCCTCGCTCCTCGTCATCGAGCCATCGCCGATGGAGCATCTCGGCAATCTTCCGCTGGTGGTCGCCGTCGGCGTGCGCAACGGCCTCGCCGCGCTGCCGGGCCTTGAATCGACGACGATCGGCATCAAATGGCCGAATGACGTGCTGGCCGACGGTGCCAAATGCGTCGGCATCCTCATCGAGAGCGAGCGGCTTGCCAGCGGTGCGAATGCAGTCGTGATCGGCTGCGGCGTGAACCTGGAGCATGCGCCACAGGGCCAGCCCTATGCCGTGACCTCGCTGCGCGAGCGCGGCGCGAATGCGGGCGTCGAAGAAGCCTTCGTCGCGCTCGCCGGCGGTGTGGAGGACGCGCTGCGCCTTTGGGATCGTGGACGCGGCTTTTCCGATATACGGCAGGAATGGCTTGCCCATGCGCGCGGTGTTGGCGAGGCGTGCAGGGTGAACCTGCCCGATCGCTTGATCGAGGGGCGCTTCGTGGAGCTGGACGCGCGGGGGCGCCTCGTTCTGGAGAAGGCCGATGGATCGCGGGAGACGATCTCGGCCGGTGACGTATTCTTCGCGAATGCTGACGGCGCGGCTGCGCCGCAATGAGATTCGGCGGCCCGCCGTTGTCAGGGGCATCATGAAACCGGGGCGCGTGAGCGCGCCTCTCGATACGCATTGGATATGAAATTGAGTGAACTTGTTTTTGTGCCGCTCGGCGGCATCGGCGAGATCGGCATGAACCTCGCCATGTATGGCTATGGTCCCGCTGAATCGCGCGAGTGGCTGGTCGTGGACTGCGGCGTCTCCTTCGCAGGACCCGAAATGCCCGGCATCGACCTCGTCCTGCCGGACATCACCTTCCTGAAGTCGCAGCTCGCCTCGGTGAAGGGGATGGTCATCACCCATGCCCACGAGGACCATTACGGCGCGCTTCTCGACCTGTGGCCGCAGCTCAAGGTGCCGGTCTGGTGCACGCCCTTCACGGCCGGGCTGTTGCAGGCCAAGCGCGAGAGCGAGGTCGGCGCGCCGAAGATCCCGCTGTCCGTCTTCAAGGCGGGCGAGCGTTTCAAGGTCGGCCCGTTCGAGGTCGAAGCCGTCAACGTCACTCACTCGATCCCCGAGCCGGTGGCGCTCGCCATCCGCACGCCGCTCGGCACCGTCGTCCATACGGGTGACTGGAAGATCGACGCGACGCCGGCGCTCGGCCAGCCGACGGACGAGAAGCGGCTGCGCGAGATCGGTGACGAGGGCGTGCTCGCGATCGTCGCCGATTCCACCAACGCGAACCGCGAGGGCACGAGCCCGAGCGAGCGTGACGTCAACGCTTCGCTGCGCGAGATCATCCGCGAGGCCAAGGGCCGCGTCGCGGTCACGACCTTCTCCTCCAACATCGGCCGCATTCGCTCGGTGGCGCAGGCCGCGGAATCGGTGGGCCGCCAGGTCCTGCTCATGGGCCGCTCGATGAAGCGCATGGCGGACGTCGCGGGCGAGCTCGGCTATCTGGAGAGCCTTGACCCGTTCCTGTCCGAACAGGATTTCGGATACGTGCCGCGCGAAAAGGCGGTCATCATCCTCACCGGCAGCCAGGGCGAGCCGCGCGCGGCGCTCGCGCGCCTTGCGCGTGACGATCATCCCACCGTCGCGCTGTCGAAGGGCGATACGGTGATCTTCTCCTCGCGCTCGATCCCGGGCAACGAGAAGGCGATCAACGACATCCGCAACAATCTCGTCGATCGCGGCATCATCGTGATCGAGGATCACGACCGTCTCGTCCACGTCTCTGGCCATCCGCGCCGTTCGGAGATGCGCCAGATGTACGACTGGGTGCGTCCGAAGATCGCCGTTCCCGCGCATGGCGAGGCGGCGCATCTGGCCGCACACGCCGAGCTGGCGCGTGAGCAGGGCGTGCCCGAGGTCGTTTCGGCGCGTAACGGCAAGATGGTGCGGCTCGCGCCGGGCGCGGCCGACATCGTCGGCGACGTGCCTTTCGGGCGCATCTACAAGGACGGCTTCCTGATCGGCACGGAGAACGAACTGCGCATCGGCGAGCGCCGTCGCCTGTCCTTCGCCGGCCACATCTGCGTGATGGTCGAGCTGACGCCGCGTCTCGAACTCCGCAACGATCCCGAGGTTTCGGCGATGGGCGTGCCCGACAAGGACTTCGAGGGCGAGGGAATCCAGGAGGCGCTGATCGACGCGGCCGCCGGCGCGGTCGAGAGCATCCCGCGCGGTCGCCGCAAGGACGCGGAGACGGTCCGCGAGGCAGTGCGCCGCTCGGTCCGTGCCGAAGCCTACGACGCCTGGGGCAAGAAGCCCGTGGTCACCGTCTTCGTCTCGCGCGCTGGCGGCAAGGAAGACCGCTAGAGCGCCGTGCGTCCTTCCGGACGCACACAGGCCGCTCTACCACTTTGAACCCACGCTGATGCGTAGGTCGCCTGAGCCCGCGATGCACTGTGCGCTTCCTGGGCTTCGATTTACGCCGTTCCCGGCGAGCTCAAATGGGCTGGGAACGAGAGAAGGAAGGCCGGGAGGAACCGATGGGCATCATCACCGCGCTCGCCATCTATTTCGTGATCTGGTGGACGGTGCTTTTCGTCGTCCTGCCCTTCGGCGTGCGGTCCCAGGTCGAGGACGGTGACGTCGTGCCGGGGAGCGCCGACGGTGCGCCGACGCGCCCGCATCTGCGCCTGCGCCTTCTGGCCACCACGGCTCTCGCGACCTTCGTCTTCGCAGTCTACTACGTGGCGACGCAGGTCTTCGCGATCGGGCCGGACAGCTTCCCTCACATCATTCCCGGCACCTGAGGGGAAGGTGCCTGCACAAAAAAATGCGAGGCACGATGGCCTCGCATTCAGATCGCTTCGGGGTCTGGGTTTCTCACCGGATTTCTGCCGGGTCAGCGAGTTTGCCTCGCGCCGGAAACCACGTCCTCCCAAGACTAGACCGCTCAACGCTGCTGGCGTCTTCGACGCTCTTGATAGAATGAGACTAAATCAGCCAGCGGTACTCTGTCACTAGCCGGATTGCGCGATTTGACGATTTTATGAACCATTCGCCCAATTTTCGTTCATGCACTGCAACATGATTGCCCTAAGGCGTGAGCCGATAGCACGACACCAGCTTGCGGCAACCGTGCTTTGCAATCCCTTGGCAAGACGGTAAGAAGCCACGCTTGCGGTTCTTTCCGCGCCTTCCAGATCTCACGGTCCGTCATGCAGCTTTCGCGCTATTTCCTGCCCATCCTGAAGGAAACCCCGAAGGAGGCGGAGATCGTTTCCCACCGCCTGATGCTGCGGGCGGGGATGATCCGGCAGCAGGCGGCGGGCAGCTACACGTGGCTGCCGCTCGGCAAGCGCGTGCTCGACAAGGTGAGCCGCATCATCCGTGAGGAGCAGGACCGTTCCGGCGCCATCGAGATCCTGATGCCGACGATCCAGTCCGCTGATCTGTGGCGCGAGAGCGGGCGCTACGACGATTACGGCAAGGAGATGCTGCGCATCGAGGACCGGCACGGGCGCGACATGCTGTTCGGCCCGACCAACGAGGAGATGGTCACGGACATCTTCCGGTCGTCGGTGAAGACCTACAAGGACCTGCCGCTCAACCTTTACCACATCCAGTGGAAGTTCCGGGACGAGGTGCGCCCGCGCTTCGGCGTCATGCGCTCGCGCGAGTTCCTGATGAAGGACGCCTATTCGTTCGATCTCGACTACGAATCGGCGCGGGTCTCCTACGACCGCATGTTCGTGGCCTATCTGCGCACCTTCGAGCGGCTCGGCCTGAAGGCAATCCCGATGCGCGCCGATACAGGCCCGATCGGTGGCGAGCTTTCGCACGAATTCATCATCCTCGCCTCCACCGGCGAGAGCGAGGTATTCTGCCACCGTGACTATCTGGAGATGGCGACCCCGGCGGCGGGCGTCGACTTCCAGAATGCCGAGGAACTGGCAGCGATCGTCAAGACCTGGACGACGCCTTACGCGGCCACCGAGGAGATGCATGACGAGGCGGCCTGGGCTGCGCTGCCCGAGGGCGAGAAGCTCGCCGCGCGAGGCATCGAGGTCGGCCACATCTTCCATTTCGGCACCAAGTATTCCGAGCCGATGGGCGCCACCGTCACCGGGCCGGACGGCAAGGACGTGCCGGTCCACATGGGCTCCTACGGCATCGGCCCCTCGCGCCTGATCGCGGCGATCATCGAGGCGAGCCACGACGAGAACGGCATCATCTGGCCGGAGAGCGTCGCACCCTTCGACATCGGCGTCGTGAACATGCGGCCAGGCGACGCCGAGTGCGATCGCGTCTGCGCCGACATCGAGGCGGCCTACGAAGCCGCCGGGAGGAGCGTTCTCGTCGACGATTCCGACCAGCGCGCCGGCTCCAAATTCGCTACGATGGACCTGATCGGGCTTCCCTGGCAGGTGATCGTCGGCCCGCGCGGCGTCGCGAACGGCGAGGTCGAGGTCAAGCATCGTGCCTCCGGCGAGCGGAGCGTGAAGCCGCTCGCCGAGCTTCTCGCCGCTGCGGGCGGGCCGGCGGCATGAGCGTGGCCGCTGGCGAGAGCGTCGATGCGACGGCGCCGGCTGGCGGCGGCGCGCGCCCCTTCTCGCGCTTCGAATGGATGATCGCGGGGCGTTATCTGCGCTCGCGTCGGCGTGATGCCGGCGTCTCGGTCATCGCCGGCTTCTCCTTCGTCGGCATCATGCTGGGCGTGGCCGCCCTCATCATCGTCATGTCGGTGATGAACGGCTTCCGCGGCGAGCTCCTGACGCGCATCCTAGGCGTCAACGGCCATGTCGTCATGCAGCCGATCGACACGCCCTTCACCGATTTCGACGAGATCGCGGCGCGCGTTTCGGCCGTACCCGGCGTCTCCTTCACCATGCCGCTCGTGCAGGGGCAGGTGCTGGCGACCGGCAACGGCCCGGCCAGCACCGGCGCGCTGGTCAAGGGCGTCCGCGGCGCGGACCTTGAGCAACTGACGCCGATCTCTTCCAACATCGCGCTCGGCTCGTTGGACGGATTCGACGAGGGGCAGGGGGTCGCGATCGGTAGCCGCCTCGCCCAGGCGCTCTCTCTGTCGCTCGGCGATACCATCACTCTCATCTCCCCGGACGGAGACGTCACGCCCTTCGGCACTTCGCCACGCCAGAAAGGCTACGAGGTGACGGCGGTCTTCGAGATTGGTCTTTCCGAGTACGACGCGGCCTATGTCTATATGCCTTTTCCAGAGGCACAGCTCTTCTTCAATTCGGAGGGGCAGGCGCAATCCATCGAGATCTTCGTCAACGATCCCGATGCGGTGCAGAGCCTGCAGATGCCGATCGAGACGGCGGCGCAGCGCCCGAACTACACGGTGACCTGGCAGCGCGCCAACGAGAGCTTCTTTTCGGCGCTTCAGGTCGAGCGCAACGTCATGTTCATCATCCTGACGCTGATCATCCTCGTCGCGGCGCTGAACATCATTTCGGGTCTCTTCATGCTGGTGAAGGATAAGGGGCGCGACATCGCGATCCTGCGCACGATGGGGGCGACGAAGGGTGCGGTGATGCGCGTCTTCTTCATCACCGGCACCTCGATCGGCGTCGCGGGAACGCTTGCGGGCTTCGTTCTCGGCGTCGCCTTTTGCCTGAACATCGAGAATCTGCGCCAGTTCTTCTCCTGGCTTCTCGGCACCACGATCTTCGATCCGCAATTCTACTTCCTCTCGCGCCTCCCGGCCGAGATCGATCCCTCGGAGGTGGCTTTGGTCGTTGCCATGGCGATGGGCCTCTCCTTCATCGCGACGCTCTTCCCCTCCTGGAAGGCGTCCAAGCTCGATCCGGTTGAGGCGCTGCGTTACGAATGACCGCCAACAACGCCTCCCTTCGCCTCGAAAAGGTCGAGCGGCACTACGTACAGGGCGAGAACCGTCTGACGGTGCTGCACAAAGCCGATTTCGAGATGGCACCGGGCGAGATGGTGGCGCTCGTCGCCCCATCCGGCGCCGGCAAGTCAACGCTCCTCCACATCGCCGGGCTGCTTGAGCGCCCGGACGATGGCGAAGTGTATATCGACACCAAGCCCTGCGGGCGCTTCGACGACGCGCAGCGCACGCAGATGCGGCGCGCCTCGATCGGCTTCGTCTACCAGTTCCACCACCTCCTGCCGGAGTTCTCCGCGCTGGAGAATGTCATGCTGCCGCAGATGATCCGCGGCCTCTCGCATTCGGTTGCGGCGAAGCGGGCAGCCGAGCTTCTGGACTACATGCGAATCGGCAAGCGCGCCGAGCATCGCCCGGCCGAACTTTCGGGCGGCGAGCAGCAGCGCGTGGCCATTGCGAGAGCGGTCGCGAACTCGCCGCATGTGCTTCTGGCGGACGAGCCGACCGGCAATCTCGACCCGACGACTTCGGCCTACGTCTTCGACGCGCTCACGGCGCTGGTGCGCCAGTCGGGCGTGGCGGCGCTGGTCGCCACGCACAACCACGACCTCGCGCGGCGAATGGACCGCACGGTCACGCTCGAGGGCGGCAAGATCGTCGACTATCGTTTCGACTGACGGCCGCGATCAGCCGATGTGGCGGCGCGCGGCGTAAAGCGCGACGGCGGCCGCGTTCGAGACGTTGAGCGAGCGGATCGCGCCCGGCATTTCGAGGCGGGCCAGAGCCGAGACGGTCTCGCGCGTCTTCTGGCGAAGGCCCTTGCCCTCCGAACCGAGCACGAGCGCGATGCGCTTGGCCGAGAAGGTCGGCTCAAGCTCCTGTGGCCCGTCCGAATCGAGGCCGATCGTCTGGTAACCGGCCGCAGTAAGCTCGCCCAGCCCGTTCGCCAGGTTCGTGATCTGCACGTAAGGCACGTGCTCGAGCGCCCCCGAGGCGGCCTTGGCGAGGACGCCCGACTCGTCCGGCGAATGGCGCGAGGTCGTCACCACGCCGCCGGCGCCGAAGGCGGTGGCCGAGCGAAGGATCGCGCCGACATTATGCGGGTCCGTCACCTGGTCGAGGACGAGCAGGAGGTCGCAGGCGCCGAGATCCGCGAGCCGGCGCGCCGGCAGCGGATCGGCTTCCAGCGTGATGCCCTGATGGACGGCCTCACCGCCGAGGATCCGGTCGAGCGCGCGCGGCTCCACGATCTCCACCGGACAGGGCAACGAACCCTCGTCGAACTCCAGCCGGTTGAAGGCGTTGCGCGTCGCCAGAAGCCGCGTCGTGCGACGCCTCGGGTTCTCCAGCGCAGCCTTTACCGTGTGCAAGCCGTAGAGACGCACGAGGCCGTCATCGGCCTCGCCGGGTGCCGTGTCAGGGCCGCTCTGCGTCCTCTCGCGGTGCGCGCGGCGCAGACGCGCATAATGGGAGTCTTTCGGCGTGTGGGAAGCTCTCTCTGTCATGGGGCGCTTCTATCCGATGATCGCAGCGGCCGGTATCCTTTTCGCGGGAACAACTGCGATCCTGTCCGTCATCGTGTTGACACGCGGGGGAGGCGGCGGCATAACGCGGCCCGGATCGAGGCGCCGCCCGCAAGAGTGGCGCCACGAACCGTTAAAGGCCCTGCGGCTTGGTCTGGAGGGATGCCCGAGTGGTTAAAGGGGACGGACTGTAAATCCGTTGGCTTAGCCTACGTTGGTTCAAATCCAACTCCCTCCACCATGGCGCGCTGGGCCTTCAGGACCGCGGGTATAGCTCAATGGTAGAGCAGCAGCCTTCCAAGCTGAATACGCGGGTTCGATTCCCGCTACCCGCTCCAGCCTGTCCTTCCAATCTCGAATGCGTCGGACGCGAACTCCCGTCTCCCGGTCTGAAAATTCGTCTGAGTGGCTCGCTCAATGCGACGCATTTCGCAGGCAGCTCCCGCGACGTTAGCCGCGAGGAGCGTCCCTGCGTAGGTCAGGGAGCGCGCCACGGGTGGCGCGCTCCTTTGTCTGAAGTCTGAGCCGAGAGCTCAGTCGCGGCCCCGTGCGCTCAATCCCAGCACGAAGCCGATGGCGCCGGCGACGAGAAGCATCGATAGCGGGCTCTCCTGAACCTGTCGGCGAACGGCACGGCTGCCCGCCTGCGCGTAGGCCCCCGCGTTGTCATAGAGGTCGGAAGCGTATCGCGACGCGTCGTCGGCAGCGTCGCGAACAGCATCCCGCCCCTGGCCGTAAAGGTTCTGGGCCGTGCCTTCGGCCTCGCGCATCCGCCCCTCGGCCGAGGCCTGATCGGACCCGACTGCGTCGCCGTAAGCGCCTTGCACCTTGCCGCCGAATTCCTTGGCGGCGCCCTCTACACGATTCTTGTCCACGCGCGATCTCCTGATGCGGCAAGCCAACCGGCGGCTGCCTGATGGCCTAATGTCCGGCGAGCGATTTGGTTTCTGCGCGCTCGGGCGCGGCGTGTTCCCTCCTTGCCCGGAGCGAGATTGGAAACCGGTATCAATGCCCCGCGCTCCTCGTCGAACGGCGTTCGGGCGCACTGCCGACCTGATCGCGAGCAGATTCGCCCGATGCGCACCCGGCCCTATAAACCCGAGGGCGTGCCGCCGATGAACGGTGGCGCATCTTTGTATCGCGTATCCGCGAGATTGGGGCTTTCATGGGCATTCTCATCAGCTTGCTGATCACCGTTCTGGTGATCGTTCTCGTCCTGTGGCTGGTCGAACAGCTTCCGCTTCAGGGCAACGTCAAGCAGATCGTCCGGGTGATCGTGATCATCATCGGCATCATCTCGTTGTTGCGCTATCTCGCCGTCTTCTAGGCCGGTCCGAGTTGGGAGAAGGCCGTCGCAGCGGCCTTCTTTCCGATCATCCGCCCGTTATGGCGCGAGGAGCCAGCTTCCAAGCAGGCGATCGAACGGGAAGGTGAAGAAGCCCGCGATCAGCAGGGCGCCGACCACCATCCCGCGCGCGGCATTCTGATGGCGCCTGATCTGCCCCTTGCGCGCGGCCAGTGCGATAAGCGGTACCTGAATCATCACCCACGCCGACAGGACATGGATGATGCTGTAGCCGCCGTCGTTGATCTCGACGATGAAGATGCTGATCAGCGCAGTCCCGAACATCAACGACACCCATAGGGCACCGATCGCGCGATGCGACCGGCCGCCCTTCGCCCGCCACATCTGAATGACTGTCAGGGCAAGAGCGCCGATGATCGTGACGAGATGCGCCCAGACGAGCGGCGGCACGGCCGACCATTGCCCGTATCCGCGAGCGATGGCGGCAAGGACCGCGCAGAGAAGGGCGAGGCTGGCGAGCGCGAGGAAGCGGTCGAACCGCTCGACGGGCGACGCACCGCGCGCAAGGGCAGTCGTGCTGGCACTCACGATGTCGCTCCGGGTCACGGTCGCCGATGTCTTCTGGCCGAACGGATCAAACATCACGGGACGGAAGGCGGCAAGGGATGACGGGAAGCGATCCCGGCACGAGCCCCGCGGTAGCCGGGGCGTCACGACATGCCGCCGCGTCGGTCGATGCGCCTCTGCGGGTGCTTGTGTTTCGCCTCGGCAATGGATATGTCGCGCCACAGTACAGATCCGAGCTTTCAGCGTCAGGAAGACTTGTAAATGGCCAAGAGCAAATTCGAGCGTAACAAGCCGCATGTGAACATCGGGACGATCGGTCACGTCGATCATGGCAAGACGTCTCTGACGGCGGCGATCACGAAGTTCTTCGGTGAGTTCCGGGCGTACGACCAGATCGACGCGGCGCCTGAGGAGAAGGCGCGCGGCATCACGATCTCGACGGCGCATGTTGAGTACGAGACGGAAGCGCGCCACTACGCTCACGTCGACTGCCCGGGCCATGCGGACTACGTGAAGAACATGATCACGGGTGCTGCGCAGATGGACGGCGCGATCCTGGTGTGCTCGGCCGCGGACGGCCCGATGCCGCAGACGCGCGAGCACATCCTGCTGGCCCGCCAGGTCGGCGTCCCGGCGATCGTCGTGTTCCTGAACAAGGTCGACCAGGTCGACGATCCTGAGCTTCTGGAGCTGGTCGAGCTCGAGGTTCGCGAGCTTCTGTCGTCCTACGACTTCCCGGGCGACGACATTCCGATCGTCAAGGGTTCGGCGCTGGCCGCGCTCGAGGACTCCAACAAGGAGATCGGCGAGGACGCGGTGCGCGCGCTGATGAAGGAAGTCGACGCCTACATCCCGACGCCGGAGCGTCCGGTCGACCAGCCGTTCCTGATGCCGATCGAGGACGTGTTCTCGATCTCGGGCCGCGGCACGGTTGTGACGGGTCGTGTCGAGCGCGGCATCGTGAAGGTTGGCGAGGAAGTCGAGATCGTCGGCATCCGCGACTCCAAGAAGACGACGGTGACGGGCGTCGAGATGTTCCGCAAGCTTCTGGACCAGGGCCAGGCGGGCGACAACATCGGCGCGCTGGTTCGCGGCGTCGACCGCGAGGGCGTGGAGCGCGGCCAGGTGCTGTGCAAGCCGGGTTCGGTGAAGCCGCACACGAAGTTCAAGGCCGAGGCGTACATCCTGACGAAGGAGGAGGGCGGTCGCCACACGCCGTTCTTCACGAACTACCGTCCGCAGTTCTACTTCCGCACAACGGACGTGACGGGCGTGGTGACGCTTCCGGAGGGCACCGAGATGGTGATGCCGGGGGACAACGTGACGATGGACGTGGTTCTGATCGTCCCGATCGCGATGGAAGAGAAGCTGCGCTTCGCCATCCGCGAGGGCGGCCGTACCGTCGGCGCCGGCATCGTCGCAACCATCGTCGAGTAAGCGCTCTAGGGATGGCAGCGAAGTACGACCATCGTCATAGCTGCCGTCCCGTTCGCTCCTTGGGGCACGAACGCTATCGTGCCCCAAGATGAGCCGTGACGGCGTCATCTATATCGCGTTCGGAAAGTTTTACCGCGACGAGGCCTTGTTCTCTGCGCGGTCGTTGAAGCGTCATTGCGACCTGCCGGTGACGCTTTTTACCGACATCGCGACGGATGATCCGGCGGTCGATCGGGTCGAGATCATCGATCCTACCCATAAGCGTGCCAAGATCGATTACATCGGCAGTTCGCCCTACGAGCGGACGCTCTATCTCGACAGCGACACGATGGTCGTGCGCGATATCCGCGACGTTTTTGTCGTCCTGGATCGCTTCAACGTCGCCGGGGTGCACGATCACAGCCGCAAATGTGATCGCTGGGCGAAGGTTATCGAAGAGTACGCCGCGATTCCTTACGCGTTTCCCGAGTACAACGGCGGCGTTCTGCTGTTTGACGCATCGCCGGCCTCGAAAGCGTTTCTGGCTCTGTGGCGCGAGCTTTTCCACCGTTACCGCGACCGCACCAACGGCCAGGACCAGGCGACCCTGCGTATCGCCCTTTGGCAGAGCGGCGTCGCGCTGCATTCGCTTCCCTTCGAATACAATGTGCGCAACGCCAAAATCCGCCAGAAGATGGCAAAGCGCGCGCGGCGCCGGGAGGCGGGCCTGCTCGCTCCACGCATCCTGCATTGGCACGGACTCGACAATCGCTGGCCTCTCGCCTCGCTGTTCTCCCGTTACCGACCCATGAAATACTGACCCGCCACGCGCGCGAGTGGACCCGGTTGCCGCAACACAGGTGATCCCATGGATCGACGTCCCGTTCTGATCACCGGCGCCGCCGGCTTCATCGGCTATCATCTGGTCGGCAAGTTGCTGGAGCAAGGCCGGAGCGTCGTCGGTCTCGACAACCTCAACAACTACTATGGCGTGGCGCTGAAGAAGGCGCGGCTCGAGCGGCTTTCGTCGAACCCCAACTTCACGTTCGAACGCCTTGACCTGACAGACTACCATGGCGTCCGCACCCTGTTCGAGGCACTGAAGCCCAGGACGGTCGTGCATCTAGCCGCGCAGGCCGGCGTGCGTCATTCGATCGAGCAGCCGCGATCCTATGTCGATGCCAATCTCGACGGCTTTCTCAGCATCCTGGAGGCGTGCCGCGCGGCGACACCAGCGCACTTGATCTACGCCTCCTCGAGTTCGGTTTATGGTACGAACGCCAAGGTTCCTTTTGCCGAGAACGATCCCGTCGAACAGCCGGTTTCCCTTTACGCCGCGAGCAAGCGCGCGAACGAACTGATGGCGCGCTCCTACGCCTGGCTTTACGGCATCCCGGCGTCCGGCCTCCGCTTCTTCACCGTCTATGGCCCGTTCGGGCGACCCGACATGGCCTATTATTCGTTCACCAAGGCCATCCTCGAAGGGCGGCCGATCCAGCTCTTCAACGAGGGGCGGGCGCTGCGCGACTTCACCTATATCGACGACATCGTCGCGGGGATCTGCGGCCTTCTCGACAAGAGCCCGTCGGGCGACGGGCCGGCGCCGCTGGACGCGGGCGGCGCGCCGCATGCGATCTACAATATCGGCAACAACCGCCCTGTGGAACTTGAACGGTTCGTGTCGCTGCTCGAGGACGCGCTTGGGCAGAGGGCGGTCCGGGAGTATCTGCCGGCTCAGCCGGGCGACGTGCCCGCCACCTATGCCGATATCACCCGGATCGAGCGCACTGTCGGCTTCCGTCCGTCGACCTCCCTCGAAGAGGGACTTGCCCGGTTCGTCGCGTGGTATCGCTCCTACGAGGCGGGCGCGAGGGCGCCGGCACGCGTGTCGAGCATGAAGCCTGCATCGACCAGCCCCTGAGACGAACCCCAGCGGATTGATCCCTCATAGCGAAGGTCGCTGCCGCCGCCGAAGCCGTTCGTCTCCAGAATGTTACGGTAGAACTGTGCGCCACCGAAATGCTGGCCGTGACGCACGAACCGGCGAAACTCCTCCGCCGAGCCGGCCGTGAACTTGAGATGCAGGAGCGCCGACGTCGGCGCCTGGTAGTTGCGCGTATGCGGGAAGGGGCCATGGATGCTGGCGCCCGTCAGGCGCGTGCGAGCATCGGCGAAGATGACCGGAAATTTCGTTAAGCGCATGAAGTTGCCATACAGGCGGTGGCGCGGGCCGCCGCGCACGCCGAGGCAGTATTTCATCACGTCGGCATCGTATCCGTCACCGTCGATCAGAGGACCGACATCCTCGACATGGGCAGCCTCGTCGAGCCGAGCAGTCTCCAGAGGGCCATCGGGATAGGTGTCGAGCATGGGAGCCAGCGATCGAAGGCGCCCCGCCCGCTCCAGATCGTCTACGAAGGAGGAAAGCGAGCGCGCCTCGCAGCCGGGAAAAAGGAGGAACTCGTCGACGTCGACCATGACATACCAGCGGTCGCGGCCGTAACGGTCGATCAGCGCGTCGCGCCAGAGCGCCCCGCGCATGGCGCCGGTGTAATCCAAGGCGGATGCATGGACGTCGACGTCGGCGCTCTTCGCCAGATAGGCGCGAGTGTCGTCCTCGGAATTATCGTCGAGGACGAGAAAGCGGGAGACACCCATCGCGCGATAGTGTTGGAGAAAGAGCGGCAGGTAGGCTGCCCCGTTGCGCACGCACAGGATCAGCGCGATCTCGCCATCCGCCAGCGCCTGTCCGCGTCCCGAAAGAAGCTGCAGGCTGTCGTCCGGCGTGATCCGGCGCGCCTTGCGCCGCCGGCGCATCTCGCGAAATCCGATGGAAAGCCTACGTAGCGGGCCGAGATTATCGAACGCCGACCATTCCTTCGTCGATGACACTGGATAACGCATGCATCTCCGCCGGACAGGCGTCCTTCCGCCGTTGGGCGCGGCACAGGGCGCGGCGGTGCTTATGGCGGAATCACTGGACACGCACAAGGCCGTGATCGGGCCTGCGATGTTGATGTGCCGGCGGCGATGGCCTAAAGCGCGCTTGCTACGGCTACCTTTCGATTGGGCGGGAACAACGCAGATGGCATCCGAGATCGCACGCGTCTTCATCGGTTTCGACACGAAGGAAGTGGTCGCCTACCACGTCCTGACGCAGAGCATCATCGAGCATTCGACGATGCCGGTCATGTTCTCGCCGCTGGTGCTGTCGAACCTCGAGGGCATCTTCACCCGCGAGCGCAACGCGCTCCAATCGACCGAATTCTCGTTCTCGCGGTTCCTTACGCCCTACCTCTCGAACTACGAGGGCTGGAGCCTGTTCATGGACTGCGACATGCTGATGCGTGCGGACATCGCCGAACTGTGGGCGCTGCGCGACGAGACGAAGGCGGTGATGTGCGTGCAGCACGACTACCAGCCCAAGGTCGACACGAAGTTCCTCGGACAGGTGCAGACCAAATACGAGAAGAAGAACTGGTCGAGTGTCCTCCTCTTCAACAATGCGCGCTGCCGTGCGCTGACGCCGGATTACGTGAACACGGCGACGGGCCTTCAGCTCCACCAGTTCAAGTGGCTGGAGAGCGACGACGAGATCGGCAAGCTGCCGCCGGCCTGGAACTGGCTGGTCAACGAGTACGACCACGACCCGGCCGCCAAGAACGTGCACTTCACCGATGGCGGGCCGTATTTCGACGAGTACCGGAACGACGACTACGCCGAGGAGTGGTTCGCCATGCGCGAGCGTGTCCTCCATGTGCAGCAGAAGGTCTCGGCCTCCTGAGCGACATGGCCGGCCAGGCGATAACCGGGGCTGAGGCGCCGGAGCAGGCCGCCGCCTTCTTCGCACGCTTTTCGACCATCGTCCTCGTCGGCAACAGCGAGGCGATGGATGTCGCCGCGTTGCGCCGGCAATACGCGGACGACACGCTCTTCGTCTTCTTCAACAAGACCTACAAGGTCTTGTCCCAACCCTTTGATGGGATCTCGCTTCTCGTCGCACGGTCCGGCACGATGGGCGCCAATATCGTCCATCGTCGCGAGGTGCCGCAG
The DNA here is from genome assembly GCF_014058705.1 of Aureimonas mangrovi. Taxonomy (NCBI): domain Bacteria; kingdom Pseudomonadati; phylum Pseudomonadota; class Alphaproteobacteria; order Hyphomicrobiales; family Aurantimonadaceae; genus Aureimonas; species Aureimonas mangrovi. Next base: position 2,284,751 of record NZ_CP059692.1, on the reverse strand, counting down.
GTGCTGGCGCCGCTGCGCGAGGGGGGCTTCTGCGGCATCCTCAACATCAGAGTGGGGGGCGGCGAGGTCTTCAGCCCGGCCGCCGATTTCGGCATCGGCGCGGTCGGCCATCTCGACCTCAGCCAGAGCGTCGCGGGCTTTTACCCGTCGACGCATCTGCCGACGACGGGCTTCGCGCTGGCGCTGTTCCTTTCGGAGGCCGTGCCGGCGACGCGCATCGTGCTCGCCGGCTTCACCGCCAAACGCAGCGCCAGGTGGAAGCTCTTCTACGATCACGACTGGACGTTCGAGCAGATCACCCTGCGGCTGATGCGCCGGTCCGGCCGCATCGAGATGACCGGCGCGCGGGACGAGGCTTCGCCGCTGGCGGCCATCGCCCGGCGCTTCCCGGACATCTCGCCCGACGATGTGGCGCTGACGGCAGCCGAGGTTCTGACCGAGCGCGTCGAGACGGCGAATGTCGCCATCGACAGGCTGATGGGACTCACGCGCCTTCAGGGGCGGGTGGACGGCTGGCTGCGCTCGCTCAAGCCGGCAACGCGCAAGCAGCGCCACGCTGCGAAGGACACGGCCTCGAAAGGCTAGAGGCCGCTTCCACGCCTTCGATCCGAATGCCGAGCTGTCCGAAGGCCGAACGCGGTTCTCGGCCCTAGCCGCCCGCCTTCGAGACGACCAGCGGCGTTGCTTCCACGTCCCGCTCTTCCTCGGCGGGGCGCTGCGAGGCGAAGGGAATGCCGATCGCCTCCCAGGTCTCGACCAGCGCCGCGCGAAGCTCATCGATCAGCGCGTCGTCGTGGAGCGGGGTCGGCGTGATGCGAAGACGCTCCGTGCCGCGGGGCACGGTCGGGTAGTTGATCGGCTGGATGTAGATGCCGTGGCGTTCGAGCAGCCGGTCGCTGGCGCGCTTGCATAGATCCGGATCGCCGACGAGCAACGGCACGATATGCGTCTGCGAGGCCATCACCGGCAGATCGGCCTCGCCGAACACCGCCTTGGTGCGGGCCGCCTGGCGCTGCTGGCCGGCGCGCTCGACGCCAGATGCCTTCAGGTGGCGGATCGAGGCGGTCGCGGCGGCCGCGAGCGCCGGGGGCAGGGCCGTCGTGAAGATGAAGCCCGGTGCGTAGGAGCGCACCGCGTCGATGATCGCGCGGGGGCCGGCGATATAGCCGCCGAGGACGCCGAAAGCCTTGGCGAGCGTGCCCTCGATCACGTCGATGCGCTCCGAGACGCCGTCCCGCTCGCAGATGCCGGCGCCGCGCTTCCCGTACATGCCGACGGCATGGACCTCGTCGATATAGGTCATCGCGTTGTAGCGCTTGGCGAGCGCCGCGATTTCGGCGATGGGCGCGATGTCGCCGTCCATCGAGTAGACGCTCTCGAAGACGACGAGCTTCGGACGCTCGCCGGCAGCCTTCAAAAGCTCTTCGAGATGGCCGAGATCGTTGTGGCGGAACACCTGCTTGCGGGCGCCGGACTTGCGCACGCCTTCGATCATCGAGGCGTGGTTCAGCTCGTCGGAGAGGATCACGCAGTCCGGCAGGAGCTTGGCGATCGTGGAGATCGACGCCTCGTTGGAGACGAAGCCCGAGGTGAAGACGAGGGCCGCTTCCTTGCCGTGAAGGTCGGCGAGTTCCGCCTCGAGTTCGACCAGCGGATGATTGGTGCCGGAGATGTTGCGCGTGCCGCCCGCACCGGTGCCCATCGAGGAAACGGTGCGCGTCATCGCGTCGGTCACGGCCGGGTGCTGGCCCATGCCGAGATAGTCGTTGGAGCACCAGACGGTGATCTCGCGAGCCTCGCCATCGTGGCGCCAGACCGCCTTCGGAAAACGCCCGGCGATGCGCTCGAGGTCGGCGAAGACACGGTAGCGCTTCTCGGCGTGCAGCGCCTCGATGGCGGCCTCGAAATGGCTCCGATAGTCGATCATGCAGAACTCCTTCGTGAGAAGGGTTCTAAGGTGCCGTGGGATGGAAGTCCACGCCCGCGAGGGGCTTATGCGGCCGTTCGCCTTGGACCGATTGTCCTATGCGTCGCGGCCCTGTTCGTCCCGCGTTTGGGGCTCGTCGGTCTTGTCCGCCAGGTCGACGTCCTCGCGCCGCGCCTTTGCCTGCGTGCGGCGCCGTTTGAGGTTCTCGCGAAGCGTCTGCTCCAGCCGCTGCTGGCGGGCGAGCTTGGCCGGATCGACAGGCTTGTGATCGCTCATCGCTTGCTCACCGTGTGGCCGAGCGAGACCAGGCCCTCACGCGTCGAGAGGCGAGGGCGCCAGCCGAGGCGCAGCCGGATCTTCGAGGTGTCGACGACAAAGTCCTCAGAGAGCCTGCGCGCCATCTCCCCGCGGCCGAGTGCACCGAGGCCGAGGCGCACGAGCGAGGCGGGCGCGCGGAAGAGCCGGCGCGGCCGCCCTTCGGTCTCGCGCATCATCTCCACGAGTTCGGCGAGCGTCACCGCCTCGTCGTCTGCGACGAGGAAGACGTCGTCCTGGGCGCCCGGATGGGCGCGGGCCCACAGGAGCGCATCGACGAGGTTCTCCACGGCGAGGATGCTTCGCCGCGCCTCCAGCGAGGCGAAGGGCAGCGGCAGGCGCGATTTCGCCAGACGATGGAGCGCCGCGACAGCGCCGCCGCCGCCCGGGCCATAGACGGGGGCTGGGCGCAGAACCGTGTAGCGCGTGCCCGAGCCGGCCAGCGTCTCGCCGAGATAGCCCTCGGCCGCGAGCTTCGATTCGGCGTAAGGGTCGGCGGGGGCGCCGATATCGTCCTCGATGATCGGGCGGTCGTCCTGCGGCACGTGGACGTTGGCGCTGGAGAGGAAGAGAAAGCGCGGCACGCCGGCCTCGACCGCGCGCTCGGCGAGCGCGCGCGTGCCGGCGGCGTTCGCGCGCATCAGCGCGGCCCTGTCGGAGGCCTCCGGCGTTCCGCGCGGCGGGTTGAGCGCGGCGAGATGGACGACGAGGTCGAGCTCGTCCGGCCATTCGACCGCCGCCATCCCCGCAACCAGGTCCTCACCGCAGAAGACCTGTGTCACGCCCGGTAGAGGCGTCTCGCCCTCGCGGCGAACGAGCGCGAACACGTCGTCGCCCTCGTCGAGGAGACGGGGCACCAGATGACGGCCGATGAAGCCTGTCGAGCCTGTGACGAGAACGCGCATGAGACCGTTAGTGAACAGAAGTCGCGGGCGAGGCAACGGCTTGCTTGCCACACCGAAGCGTTTGCGGCATTCGCAGCGACGATGAAACGTCTTTTCGACATCGCATGCAGCCTCGCGGGCCTCGTTCTCCTCGGGTGGTTAATCCTTCTGCTCGCCTGGATGATCCGACGCGAGAGCGACGGCGCGGGCATCTTCCGCCAGTCGCGCGTGGGGCAGGGCGAGCGTGTCTTCACCTTCTACAAGCTGCGCACGATGCGCTCCGGCACGGCGCATGCCGCCTCGCATGAAACGCCTCGCGCCGCCGTCACGCCGCTCGGCGCACGCCTGCGGCACTTCAAGCTCGACGAGTTGCCGCAGCTCTGGAACGTCTTGAAGGGCGACATGAGCCTCGTCGGCCCGCGCCCCTGCCTGCCTACCCAGAGGCAACTCATCGAGGCGCGCCGCGAGCGCGGCGTCTTCGCCCTGCGACCGGGCATCACCGGCCCGGCGCAGATCGCCGGCGTCGACATGTCCGATCCCGAACGCCTTGCCGTCCTCGACGCCGCCTATCTTCGCGAGCAAAGCTTCTTCGGGGATCTCGGCCTGATCCTCAAAACCGTCTTCGGAGGGGGGCGCGGCGACCGCGTCCGTTCCTAAATTTCGCAAATGCCGACCAAAGGACCGTCATGCCCGTGATCGAGCGCATCGGATTTGCCGCCGAACTCCACCGCTGGAGCGAGGAGAAGGGTCCCGTCACCATCGCCCTCGCGGGCGCGGGGCAGATGGGCACGGACATCGTGGTGCAGGCGGCGCTGATGTCAGGCATCCGCATCGGCGCCATCGGCGCGAGCCGCCCGACGCGCCCGCGCGAGGCGATCGCCATGGCCGGCTACGATGCGGACCACGGCCAAATTGCCGCGAGCGCGGCTGAGATCGACCGCACCATCGAGAGCGGACGCATAGCCATCACCGACGATCTCGACGCGATGTGCGCGGCCGGGCGCATCGATGTGGTGGTGGATGCGACGGGCAGCCCTGAGGTCGGAGCGCGGCTGGCGCTGGAGGCGATCCGCAACGGCAAGCACATCGTGATGTTGAACGTGGAGGCCGACATCACCGTCGGCCGGCATCTGGCTGCCGAGGCTCGGCGCGCCGGCACCGTCTACACGGGTTCCGCAGGGGACGAGCCGGCTGCGACGCTGGAACTGATTTCCTTCGCCCAGTCCCTCGGCATGGAGATCGTCGCGGCGGGCAAGGGCAAGAACAACCCGCTCGACGTCACTGCCGTGCCGGACGACTACGAGGACGAGGCGCGCGAGCGTAACATGAACGCGCGCATGCTGGTAGAGTTCATCGACGGCTCGAAGACGATGGTCGAGATGACCGCCATCGCCAACTGTACGGGCCTTGTACCCGACGTGCCGGGCATGCACGGGCCGAAGGCGACGCTCGACAATCTCGCGCAGGTCCTCTGCACCGAGGCCGATGGCGGTGTCCTGTCGGCGGGCGGGCGCGTGGACTATACGATCGGCAAAGGTGTCGCGCCGGGGGTATTCTGCATCGCGAGGCCGCGCCACCCGCGCGCTATCGAGCGCATGGCGGATCTGAAGGTCGGCCCCGGCCCCTGCTTCTCGCTGACGAGGCCCTTCCATCTGACGAGCCTCGAGACGCCGCTTTCGGCCGCGCGCGCCGTAATCTATGGGCGGCCCGACATGCAGCCGCTGGACCGGCCAGTGGGGGAATGCGGCGCGGTCGCAAAACGCGACCTCGCGGTCGGTGAGACGCTGGGCCGCATCGGCATGGCGGATTATCGCGGCTTTGCAATGGAATGGCGCGACGCGCGGGAGCGCAAGGCGCTGCCGCTGGGTCTTGCGGAGAAGGCCGTCGTCACGACGCCGGTTCGTGCGGGTGATCTTCTGACACACGAGAACTGCCGAGCCGACGACACGCTGACCGTCACGCGCCTTCGCCGTGACCTCGACCGCGCCGACGAACGATTCCTCGGCTGAGGAAGCAGGGAGGCTAGAGCGTCAACCTCGCCGCCACGAGCGCCTGCGTGACGGTACTTTCGGGCGCTTCGAGAACGGTGCGCGTGGGGCCGGTCTCGACGATCAGGCCTTCGTCCATGACGGCGATGCGATCGGCGATGGCGCCAACGGCCGCCAGATCGTGGCTGATGAACAGGACGGCCATGCCCGTCGCTTCGCGGATGTCGAGGATGAGGTTGAGGATCTGCGCCTGGACCGAAAGGTCGAGCGCGGACACCGCCTCGTCGGCGACGAGAAGTCTCGGCCGCGCGACGATGGCGCGGGCGATGGCGATGCGCTGGCGCTGGCCGCCGGAGAAGGCGTGCGGATAGCGGCGCCCGGCGTCCTCATCCAGCCCGACCTCGGCGAGCGCTTCCGCGACGCGGCGGCGTCTCTCATCGCCCGAAAGGGGCAGGAGATGCAGCGGTTCAGCGATGATCCGCCCGACGCGGTGGCGTGGGTTGAGCGAGCCGTAGGGGTCCTGAAACACCATCTGGACGAGCCGCCGTGCCTGCATCAGCGCGACCGGTCGCGCGTCGGCGAGTTCGACATCGCCGAGCCGCACGCTCCCGCCATCCGGCGTGTCGAGCGCCGCGCAGATGCGCGCAAGCGTCGATTTCCCGCAGCCCGACGCTCCGACGATGCCGAGGATTTCGCCCGGTGCGAGATCGAGCGACACCCCTCGCAGGGCCGGGCGCGTCTCGCGGAGTCCGCCGAAAGGCGCGCTCGGGCGATAGATGCGCGTGAGGTCGCGAAGGGTGAGGAGCGGCGCGCTCATCGCGGCTGGTCCACCGCGCCGGCTCGCAAGCAGCGCACCCCGTGACCCGCGACGATGCGCCATTCGGGCTCGCCATCCTCGCAGGCATCGATGCGGAGGCCGCAGCGGGGGGCGAAGCGACAGCCGGGCATCGGCGCACCGGCCGACGGCACACGGCCGGGAATGGTGGGCAGGCGGTCGTTTTTGCTGGCGCGCTCGCGCGGCATCGCCGCCGTCAGCGCGCGTGTGTAGGGGTTCTGCGGCGCGGCGATCAGCGCGGCGGTCGGCGCCTCCTCGAACCGCGTGCCGGAGTAGAGCACCAAGGTGCGCCGCGCGGCGCGGGCGATGACCGCGAGGTCGTGGCTGACGAGGATCAGTGCCATGCCCTTCTCGGAGACGAGTTCCGCCAGAAGATCGAGAATCTCCGCCTGGACGCCGGCGTCGAGGGCGGTGGTCGGCTCGTCGGCCAGAAGCAGGCGCGGCGAGCGGGCGATCGCCATGGCGATCGCGACGCGCTGGCGCTGGCCGCCGGAGAGCTGGTGAGGATAGGCGCGCGCGGCCGCTTCAGGATCGGGAATGCGCACCCGGTCGAGCAGGCGCACGGTCTTCGACAGGGCGGCGCGCCGCCCGAGCCCGTCGAGGCGCAACGCCTCGGCGATCTGTGTGCCGGCGCGCATCGCGGGGTTGAGGGCCGTCATCGGCTCCTGGAAAACAGCTGCGATGCCGTGGCCACGCACCTTGTCCATCGCAAGGTCGTTCAGCTTGAGGAGGTCCCGGCCCTCGAACTCGATGCGGCCACGCACGCTCGCGGACGCCGGAAGAAGCCCGATCAGCGCGAGCGCCAGAAGCGACTTGCCCGAACCGGATTCGCCGACGAGGCCGAGGGTGTGGCCGGCATCGAGCTGGAAGGAAACGTCGTGGAGGAGCGGCACGCCGCCGATCTCGATCGCGAGATCATGGACACGAAGGAGGGTGCTCATCAGCGCTCGTCCCGCGTGTCGAGGTGGTCGCGCAGGCCGTCGCCGAAAAGGTTGGCGCCGGTGACCGTGATCGCGATCGCAAGGCCCGGCGCGAGCGCCAGCCAGGGCGCGGCTGACAGGAACGTCTGCGATTCGGCGAGCATCCGTCCCCAGGACGGGGCCGGTGGAGCGAGGCCGAGCCCAAGGAAGCTCAGGCCGGCTTCGGTCAGGATCGCGAGGCCGAACTGGATCGATGCCTGCACCGCGAGGTCCCCGGAGATGTTCGGCAGGACATGCTCGGCCGCGATCCGCACGGGCCCCTTGCCCGCACCACGCGCGGCAAGGACGTAGTCCCGCGCGAGCACCCGTAGCGCGCCGGCCCGCGCGACCCGCGCGAAGACCGGCGTGACGAAGACGGCGATTGCCACGACGGCGTTGACGAAGCCGGTGCCGAGAAGCGCGGCGAGCATCATCGCGGAGAGGATCGGCGGGAAGGCGAAGACGACATCCATCGCCCGCATGATGGCGTGTCCGGCGAGACGGCCGGAGAGGGCGGCGGCCGCGAGGCCGATGGCGATGCCCATCGCGGCCCCCGTTGCGACGGAGAGCGCGGCGATGGCCAGCGAGTGGCGGGCCGCGATCATCAGCAGGGAGAGGACGTCTCGGCCGAGCTGGTCGGCGCCGAGGAGGCCCCCGTCGCCGGGCGCCGCGAGCCGCAGCGCGATGCGCAGCCGCGTGGGGGCTTCGACCGGCGTCCAGACGAGCGACAGGAGCGAGAGCGCCACAATGATCACGAGGATCGCGGCGCCGGCAATGAGGCGCGCGGGCAGACGCCGCGGCCGGCTTGTTTCATCCACGCGTGCGCTCATGCGCGAACGCGCGGATCGAACGCGAGATAAGAAAGGTCGACGAGGAAGTTCACCACGATCACGATCGCGGCGAAGAACAGGACGACGTTCTGCAGCACCGCGAAGTCGCGCTGCATCAGCGCCTGATAGGCGAGCTGCCCCATGCCGGGCAGCGCGAAGACGTTCTCCACGAGGATCGCGCCGGCGACGAGGAAGGAGAGCTGAAGGCCGAGGATCGTCACGACCGGGATCAGTGCGTTGGGCAATGCGTGGCGCCACAGCGCGCGGCGCCGGCTTATACCCTTTGCGCGCGCCGAGCGGATGAAATCCTCCTGCAGCGTATCAAGAAGCGCCGAGCGTGCGACGCGCGTCAGGATCGCAGCCTGCGGCAGAGCGAGGGCGATGGCGGGCAGGACAAGCGCCGAGGCGGCGGGGAGGAGGCCGGCGTCCCAGCCCGGAAAACCGCCGGACGGCAGGATCGGCCAGACCGTGGCGAAGAAAAGGATCAGTAGGAGCCCGATCCAGAAGTTCGGAAGTGCGACGCCGGCCTGCGCGAAGAGGGAGACGCCAGCGTCCACCAAGCTTCCACGCCGTCCCGCCGCAGCGACCGCGAGCGGCAACGAGACCGCAAGCGAAAGGAGGATCGCCAGCCCCGCGAGCGGCAGCGTGACCGCAAGTCGATCCGCCATGAGCCCGGCGACCGGCACGCCATAGGTGGTGGAGGTGCCGAGATCACCGGTGACAAGGCCGGCAAGCCACGCGCCGTAGCGCATGACGGCGGGGCGGTCGAGGCCGAGTTCCGCGCGCAGCGCGGCCAGCGTGTCAGGCTGGGCGGAGGTGCCGAGCATTACCGCTGCCGGGTCGCCCGGCAGCACCTGCATGACGAGGAAAACCACGGCCGTGACAGCGAAAAGCGTCGCGACGAGGCCGGTGAAGCGGCCGAGAAGAAGGCGCGCGAGCGAGCCGCCCGCTTCCCGTTCGCTCATTCGCGCCAGGAGACGTCGGTCAGGTCGTTCGAGGGGATCGGCTCGTTCTCCCACAGGCCCTCAAGCTTCTCGTTCCAGATGCCGAGCTTGGGCATGACGAAGAGGTAGAGAGCCGGTACGTCCTTTGCCAGCATTCGCTGGGCCTTGCCGTAGAGCGCAAAGCGCGCTTCGTCGTCGGTTGTTTCCTCCGCCTTACGGATCGTCTCGACGAAGGCGGGGTTGTCGTAGCCGAAATAATAGTCTTCGCGAGCGTAGATGGCGATATCGAGCGGCTCGGCATGGGCGACGATCGTCATATCGAAATCATGCCTTTGAAGGACCTGATCGACCCAGGCCGCCGGAAATTCGGTCGGCACGATCTGGAGGGTCACGCCGATCTCGGCCAGCATCGCCTGAAGGACTTCCGAAGAACGGCGCGCGTAGTTCATCTGCGGCACCTTGATGGTCGCCGTGAAACCATCCGGATAGCCGGCCTCTGCCAGAAGCGCCCGCGCCCCCTCCGGATCGTAGGCGATCTCACCGGTGAGATCGACGAAGCCCGGATCGTTCGGCGTGTAATGACTGCCGATCGGCTCGCCATAACCCGATTGAGCGCCGTCCACGATCATCTGACGATCGACCGCCATCATTAGCGCGCGCCGCACGCGGACATCGTCAAAGGGGGGCTTTCGCCCGTTCATGCCGGCGACGACCTTGAGCTCGGTGTGGCCGACGACGGTCTCGAACTCCTCTCGCACCTCGAAACTCGCGTAAAGCTCCGGCGCGCCGAACTCGGGGAAGGCGTCCACCTGGCCGGACTGGAGGGCGGAAACCTGCGCCTGCGCATCGGAGATGAAACGGAACGTCGCCTGCGAAAGCGCCGGGCTGTCGCCCCAGTAGCCGTCGAAGCGCGTCAGCGTCAGCCGGTCGCCTTGCCGCCATTCGGAGAACCGGAACGGACCGGTGCCGACGGGCTGCGAGCGGTTGGTTTCAGCGGAGCCTTCGTCGACCATAACAGCCGCCGGCCAGCCGAGCCAGTAGAGGAGGTTGCCGGCCGGCCGCGAGAGCGTCACGACCAGCGTCGACGGATCAGGCGCTTCGACGCCGTCGATGGCGGCAAAGAACTGCTTCTGCGGGTTGGTGGAGGCTTCGCCGCGCGCGCGGTCGAGCGAAAACTTCGCCGAGGCGCTGTCGAAGGCGGCACCGTCGTGGAAGGAAACGCCCTGCCGCAGCGTGAAAGTATATACGCGGCCGTCCTCGGAGATTGTCCAGCTCTCCGCGAGTTGCGGTTGCACCGCTCCATCGCGGTCAATGCGCGTCAGGCCCTCGAAGACATTCTGCCAGACGACCTGACCGATCGCGACGGGGGCCGCGATCGTCGGGTCTAGACCCGCCGGCTCGATGGCCATGCCGAGAACGATATCGTCGCGAGGCTGCGCCGCAGCGGGGCCGGATACGCCGATCACGACGAACGCCAAGGCCCCGGCCAGGGCGGACATCAGATAGGGCATTCGTCAAAACCTCCCGGTCGCCTCCATACGGCTCGTGTGCAGCATATGAGGCGGAGATTGTCGAGATAGCCGAAAGAAAATCAACTACTCCCAAACGCGAAGGCCCGGCGGGCCGAAGTCCCGCCGGGCCTTTTACGAAAGGCTTCAGAAACCGTAAGCCTTACTGGGGCGCGGTGCCGCCAGCCGGGGCCGTCTCGCCACCGCCCGCATCGGCTGCCGCGTCCTCGGGCTCGCCGTAGGCCGGGGCCGCTTCGAGTTCGTCGCGCGTCACGTTGAGGACGATCCGGTCGGGAAGATTGTCCTCGCCGATCACTGGAGGAGCCTCCGCCGTGTCGGCCTCTGCCGGAGCCTCTGCTGCCGGAGCCGTGCCGCCGGCGGGAGCGGCGTCAGCGGCCGGAGCCGTCGAAAGGCCCTCGGTCGAGCCCGGGCCGAACTCGAGCGCCTCCATGGAGACGGCCACGTCCTTGGCACCGATTCCGAGGAAGCCACCGACGCCGACCAGAACCGCGATTACCTCGCCATTCTCGTCCACGAGGACGTCGGAGATGCTACCGATGCTCTCGCCGGTGGCATCTTCGACGTTCTTGCCCTCGAGGTCGGAGACACGCCACGCTCCCGTCGGAGGAACCGTCACGAACGGACCTTCACCGGTTGCGGACGCCGTTCCCATTGCCTCAGTGCTCGTCTCCATCTCACCCTCGGCGGCCGGCGGCGTCGCCATGCCGTCGGACGGCTGGGAGTCCATCGCACCACCGGCCGGCGGGGTCGCAGGCTCTTCCATCGCACCGCCGGCCGGAGCATCGGACGGGGGCGTTGTGGTCTGCGCGAATGCCGCGAAAGGCATCAACGCACCAGCGAGAAGGGCGGAATGAAATGTCTTCTTCATTGTTGTCTCCCGATCAAAGACTGTTCGCACCATAAAAGGGCTTTGAAAGGCTTTCGTTCCCTCACGCGGGGTAATCATCCCAAAAAGCGTCTCAGAAGGTAAGGCTACTGCATCGCTGATGCGTGCTCGAAGCATCAAGGACCGCGTGCGGCCTGTGTGCATGCGCGAAGAGACACTCGTTCCATGCGGCGTTGCTGTGCGCGGTGTGTGCGCATCCTGTGCTCCGCGCGCGGACGTATGCTGCCACGCACTCTCGCGCATCCATTCCGCCTTCTCGCGAGTTGCAGGCTGAGCTGACAGAGGAGAAAGACATGTCGCAGCTGACGAACATCAAGGAACACATGGAAGTCATCGGCGCGGACGGGGTGCATGTCGGCACCGTCGATCGCGTCGACGGGGACCGGATCAAGCTTACGAGGAAGGACAGCGGCGAGGGCTCGCACAGGGGCCACCACCACTTCGTGCCCGGCGGCCTCGTCGCAGAAGTCGAGGGCGACAAGGTGCGCCTTTCGGCAGATGCGGATGTCGCGGTGTCCTTCGAGGAGGAGGAGAACGGCTCGCCCCTTTGACGGCGTTCGTCGTATAGCGTGGCGGGGTCGCGGCGAAGGCGGCCCCGCAGGCACATCATGGAAGGGAACGGAATGACCGACGACGAACTCGACGCGATCAACGAGAAAATCTCCAACCTCTTCGAGGGCAAGACGCTCGACGAGGTGGCGACGGTGCTGAAGATACAGCTTGCGATGCTGGTCACGCAGGGGTCTGAAAACAGCGAGGACGTGTCCGACTTCCTCGACGAGATCACCACCGAGGTCGAGGACATGGTCGCCGATTTCGACTTCACACAGGCATCCGAGGGCTCGCCGAGCTGATCGGGTCGGCGCGCTGCCGCCGAAAGACCTTGAGGAAGGAGAGGGACGGATGACCAATACCGCGCAGTTCTACATCGACGGGGGATGGGTGGACCCCATCACGCAATCCGGCACTGCCGAGGTGGTGAACCCGGCAAACGAGGAGGTCTTCGCGACAATCCCGCTCGGCGGCCGGGGCGACGTGGAGAGCGCCGTCGCGGCCGCTCGCCGGGCCTTCTCCAGCTTCTCTCGCACGAGCCGCGCCGAGCGCGTCGAGCTTCTGGAGAGCGTTATCGCGGTCTATCGCAAGCGCTACGACGACATGGCGAGTGCTATCAGCGACGAGATGGGCGCCCCGCTTCCTTTCGCCACGGCCGCGCAGGCCGGTGCCGGCCTCGGCCATCTGACGACGGTCCTGGAAATACTGAAGACCTATGCGTTCGACGAACGCGTCGGCACGACGACGATCACGCGCGAGCCTATCGGCGTCTGCGGCCTGATCACGCCGTGGAACTGGCCGATGAACCAGATCGGCTGTAAGGTGGGCCCGGCACTCGCTACCGGCTGCACGATGGTGCTGAAGCCGAGCGAGGTCGCACCGATCTCCGCGATCGTGTTCACCGAGATCATGCACGAGGCGGGCGTGCCGGCCGGCGTGTACAATATGGTGCACGGTGACGGACCGGGCGTCGGGCAGGCGCTCTCCACCCACCCGGACATCGACATGATGTCCTTCACCGGCTCGACCCGCGCCGGCATTGCGGTGGCGAAAGCAGCCGCTGACACGGTGAAGCGCGTTTCGCAGGAACTGGGCGGCAAGTCGCCGAACATCATCCTGCCCGATGCCGATCTGGAGAAGGCGGTGCGCCACGGCGCGGCGCAGTGCTTCAGCAACTCCGGCCAGTCCTGCAACGCGCCGACACGCATGCTGGTGCCGGCCGAGCGCCACGATGAAGCGGCCGAGATCGCGCGCGCCGTCGCGGACGCGACGGTGGTGGGCGACCCGCGCGGCGAGGGAACCAAGATCGGACCTGTGGTCAGCCAGGCGCAGTACGACAAGATCCAGGCCTTGATCGAAAAGGGTATGGAAGAGGGCGCACGGCTTGTCGCCGGCGGCCCCGGCCGCCCGCAGGGCCTCAACCGCGGCTACTACGTGCGCCCGACGGTCTTTGCCGACGTGCGCAACGACATGACGATCGCACGCGAGGAGATCTTCGGCCCGGTCCTGTCGATCCTGCCCTATACGAACGAGGCCGAAGCGATCGAGATCGCCAACGACACGGTCTACGGCCTGTCCAGCTACGTGACCTCCTCGGACGTCGAGCACGCGCGCGAGGTCGCCCGGCAGATTCGCGCGGGCATGGTTCACATCAATGGCGCGTCGGGTGATTTCGCCGGTGCCTTCGGTGGCTACAAGCAGTCCGGCAACGGGCGCGAATGGGGCCGTCACGGCTTCGAGGACTTTCTCGAGGTGAAGTCGATGTTCGGCTACAACGCCGCCTGATCGAAAAGCGGCGTCCGGTCGTGTGGCGGCCGGGCGCCTCCACTCTTTCTTAAAGTCCCCGCCCTAGGTTGCGTCCGTGGCCGCGACGGTCGCCGGGCTCCGGCGCCCCGCGAGGCATGATGCCGAAGCCGCAGGGCGTTCTCGCCCATGTCCCTCTCGTGTTTCGTCCAAAGGGGACTTTTCCAATGACCTCCATCAATACCAACATCGCCGCCCAGCAGGCTCTTCGCACGCTGCAGTCTACCAACGCGCAGCTCGACGCGACGCAGACCCGCATCTCGACGGGCCTGAAGATCGGTGAGGCGAAGGACAACGCCGCCTACTGGTCGATCTCGACCACGCTGAAGTCGGACAATAAGGCGCTCGGCACCGTCAAGGACGCGCTCGGCCTCGGCGCCGCCACGGTCGACACGGCCTATCAGGGGCTGAACGCCGCGAAGGACGTGCTTGACGAGATCAAGACGAAGCTGACGGCTGCGACGCAGGATGGCGTCGACCGCGAGGTCATCCAGGCCGAGATCGATCAGCTTATCTCGCAGCTGAAGTCTGTCGCGTCGTCGTCGACGTTCTCCGGCGAAAACTGGCTGCTGAACGCCGGCACCACCGAGGGCGGCGAGACTACCTTCGCTGCCCGCAACGTCATCTCCTCGTTCACGCGCGGCGCGGACGGTTCGGTGACGCTCGGCTCGATCGAGATCGACATCAGCGACATCGTCCTCTTCACGGACGTCGATGCCGAAGAGAGCGGCGGCCTGCTGGGTGAGGTTGCACAGATCGACATCCGGGCGACCGGTGGAAGTGAGGGGACCCCGGGCACCCCAGATACCGAGGATGAAGACGGCAATCCGGTTGCTGGCACCCCAGGAACTCCTGCAACGCCCGGTGAGCCGCAGTCGCTCGACGACATGAAGGCGTTCATCGCGACCGTCAATACCGCCATCAACAGCGTGACGAAGGCGGCTGCCGACCTCGGTGCTGTCGCTTCGCGTATCGATCTGCAGCAGTCGTTCGTTTCCAACCTCATGGACACGATCGACAATGGCGTTTCGGGCCTCGTCGATGCCGACATGAACGAAGAGTCGACCCGTCTCCAGGCTCTGCAGGTCAAGCAGCAGCTCGGCGTGCAGGCGCTCTCGATCGCCAACCAGTCGGCCCAGAACGTCCTGCGTCTCTTCCAGTAAGAGCCTTACGGGACTGCAGGAGCGCGGTGACGCGCCTCTGCTCCGGATACAAGATGGCCCCGGCGTCTTCCCGACGTCGGGGCCTTTTCGCACCTCTTGAGCCTCAGTTCGTGCGGCCGGAAAGGCACCGCTCATAGGCGTTTTCGGCGATGCGTCGCGCTTGCAGGCGCGTGATTCCGTTGCCGGCCACCGAGCCACGGTCGTAGTCGCCCATGTTCGTGAGCGTGTTGCGGAAGGTCTGGTCGGCGTAGTTCTCGCAGAACGTGACCGGCTCGCCGGCCGGCCGGACCTCGAACGTGTCGTAGAAGGCGGTCGTCTGGGCAGAGACGCAGCCGGACAGCCCAAGCGCTGCGAGGCTGACGATGGCGATCTTCGCGTTCATGGAATCCTCCTGATCCGGAAGGCGGTTACCGAACACTTAGGGGCGCCTGTGGTCTTCGGAAGGGCCGAGGCGCGGCGTGCGGCTTCCGTCCGCCCGCGAAAGGTTCTAAGGGGAGGGCGACAGACGATATGACGAGGGCAGCTCCATGGATTTCGCAGCGGCGCGGGTGAAGATGGTGGACAACCAGATCCGCACGACCGACGTCACCGACCTCGAAATCCTGCGTGCGTTTCTCAATGTTCCGCGCGAACTCTTCGTGCCGGCCGAGCGCCGCGAACTCGCCTATATCGGTGCCGAGATGCCGCTCGGCAGCGGCCGCACGATGATGGAGGCCTCGCCGCTCGCCAAGCTCCTGCAGCTCGTCGAGGTCCGCCTGGGGGACAAGGCGCTCGACGTGGCCGGCGGCACGGGCTACGCGGCCGCGATCCTGTCGCGCCTCGGCGCGCAGGTGACGATGCTGGAGAGCGACGAGACGCTGGCCGAGACGGCCCGTGTTGCATTGGCGCAGGCCGGTGCTTCGGCCGAGGTCGTCACGGGCCCACTGAACGAGGGGCACAGCGCGGCCGCCCCTTACGACGTCATCCTGATCGAAGGCGCGGTGGACACGGTGCCGCAGGCGCTGATGGACCAGCTCGCCGACCGGGGCCGTCTTGTGACCGTGGTCGGTTACGGCAACGCTGGCATGGCGCGATTGTTCGTGAAGGACGGCGACATCGTTTCCGACCGCTTCGGCTTCAATTGCAGTCTCCGACCGCTCCCCGGCTTCCAGAAGAGTCCTTCTTTCGTCTTCTGACCCGAGTGTCGTTACCGGGGCACAGTGTGCGAAAATTTGGTGAATGGACACAAAACGTAATTCGCAGTCGCAATACGCGTGGTAACGTACACTCGTGTATGTAGGCCGGCAGCTTTCCAGTCGTCGGCTTTTTGATGCTGCCGCGTCTCGGGTTCGAGATGCGGTGGACTGGAATGGGGGCTCCATGCGTAAGAGTTTCTGGCTGTCGACGGCCATGTTCGTGGCCTTGGCGGCGAACTGGAGCGGGGATGCGCAGGCGCAGACCCTGCGCGAAACCATGGCCAAGGCCTATTCGAACAGCCAATCGCTGAACGTGGCGCGGGCCCAGCTTCGCGCCACCGACGAGAACGTTCCTCAGGCCCGAGCGGGGATGCGACCGACGATCGGCGCTTCGGCGGGGGCGCAGGCCGTTCGCTCGCATACGAGCCGCGGCGACGATCTTCCCTTTCAAGAAGGGCGCACCGAGTCGCTTTCGGCCGGCATCGAGATCAATCAGGTGATCTTCGACGGCTTCCAGACGCCCAACAACGTCAGCTCGGCGCAGGCTCAGGTGCGTGCCTCGCAGGCGAGCCTCTCCAACACCGTCCAGAACACGCTGCTCGACGCGGTGACAGCGCACATGGACGTACGCCGCGACCGGCAGATCGCAGAGTTCCGCCGTCAGAACCTCGCCTTCCTGCGTGAACAGGTCCGGGCCGCGGATGCGCGGTTCGAGGTGGGCGAGGGCACCCGCACGGATGTCGCGCAAGCGCAGTCCCAGGAAGCGCTGGCCACCGCGCTCCTGAACAGCGCACTCGCGCAGGTCGCGGTGAGCGAGTCGCAGTATCTCGACATTGTCGGGGACGTTCCCGGCAATCTGGAGCCTGGCATCCGCCCCGGTGACGGGCTGATGCCGACTTCGATCGCCCAGGCGCTGCAGATCTCTCAGGCCGAACATCCCGCCATCCAGGCGACGCTTTTCGCCGTCGAGGCCGCCTCCTTCCAGGTGAAGTCCGCCGAAGGTGCCCGCCTGCCGCAGATTTCGGTCGGCGCTTCGGTCGACAACGTCTACTCGCTGAACGAGAGCAATCGCGGCAGTGGCGGTTTCACCGACCTGCCGGGGGTCGTCGATCCCAACGTCACGACGCAGAACCAGGTGTCTGCCACGGTCGGCGCCCAGCTCTCGATCCCCATCTACCAGGGCGGCCTCGTCTCGTCGCAGGTGCGCCAGGCCAAGGAAGTGCTCGGCCAGCGGCGTATCGAGGTGGATCTCACGCGCGATCAGGTCCGGGCACTGGTTGCCTCGTCCTTCGCACAGCTCCAGGCGGCGGAAGCCAACGTGACTGGCTACCGGGCGCAGGTCGCCGCGGCGCAGCTTGCTCTCGGCGGCGTGTCGGAAGAGCGTTCAGTGGGCCAGCGTACGACGCTCGACGTCCTCAACGCGCAGGCCGACGTGATCTCCGCACAGGTGCTTCTGGCCGGCTCGCAGCGCGACGTGATCGTCGCGGCCTATCAGCTCCTCTCTGCCGTTGGCCGGATCGATGCCCAGCAGCTCGCGCTCGGCGCCGAGATCTACGATCCGGAGGAGCATTATCAGGCAGTCCAGGACAAGTGGCATGGCATGCGCACACCGGATGGGCGCTGAGTCGCGAAGCGCTCCGGCACTTCGTTAAAAAAAGCCTGTCGATGACGACTGCGGGCGTGGGTGAAGGGATTCATCCACGCCCGCTTTGCGTCTAGCCTCGGGGTCGTGATTCGCGCGGCGGGCGCCGTGCATCGAAGAGGGGATTCGCCGATGACACGATCGAACGCCGCCCATGAGCCTTCGATGGACGAGATTCTGGCCTCGATCCGGCGCATCATCGAGACTGGCGACGAAGCAGCCCCCACGCGCGGTCCCCAGGTCCAGCGTTACGGCGAAGCTGAAGGCGGCGAGCCGCGGGTGATCGCGCGCCTTACCCCGCAGGAGGATACCGCCTACGCCTGGAGCGCACCGGACACGGCGCCCGCCGTCACCGGCGGTGACTTCGCCTTCGAGGACGAGCTCGCGGCCCATCTCCATGACGAGTTCGAGAAGGAAGACCTCGTCGACTGGTCCAATGTCGGCGCGAGCGAAACCGGCGATGCCGTTCACGACGAGCCGGTGGCGCCACCGGCCGCATTCGAGCGCGAGGCTGCAGCAGAAGGCGAGCACGAGGCGATGGCTGCTCCGGACGGAGAGCGTCCGGCGTTTCAACCGGCCAACAGCGACAGCCGACGCCTGCATGATTTTCGCGCTGCCGTCCTGGAGGACGATGTCGAGCGCCGCGTGGTCGGGGAGGCGGACGCGCTCACCTCCGAGCGCACCGGCGAGCTCGTCGGCGCGTCCTTCGGTGAACTCGCCGAGGCCATCCGCGAAGGGCATATGCGCTCGCTGGAGGAGATGGCGCAGGAGATGCTCCGCCCCATGCTGACGGACTGGCTGGACGACAACCTGCCCAAG
Source organism: Aureimonas mangrovi (assembly GCF_014058705.1). Classification (NCBI taxonomy): domain Bacteria; kingdom Pseudomonadati; phylum Pseudomonadota; class Alphaproteobacteria; order Hyphomicrobiales; family Aurantimonadaceae; genus Aureimonas; species Aureimonas mangrovi. The sequence continues at coordinate 2,266,500 of NZ_CP059692.1, read as the reverse complement.
CTCGTCGAGCGCCTCGTGCGCGAGGAGATCGAGCGCGTGGCGCGCGGGCCGCGTCGCTGATCCTTCGGCCTGCGCCGCCGCTTCACGCGTTTCGTTGACAGGCTCGAAAGCTTCCCTGTAACGGCTGTCCGACGCACAAACGGGCAGAGACGATGATCGAGAAGACTTACGACGCGGCATCCGTGGAACCGCGGATCGCGGCGCGCTGGGACGAGGCCGATGCCTTCAAGGCCGGCCGAGGCGCGCGCGAGGACGCCGAGCCCTTCTCCATCGTGATCCCGCCGCCGAACGTCACGGGTTCGCTCCATATCGGCCATGCGCTGAACAACACGCTGCAGGACATCCTGGTGCGTCACCGCCGGATGCTGGGGCAGAACGTCCTGTGGCAGCCGGGTCTCGATCATGCCGGCATCGCGACGCAGATGGTCGTCGAGCGCCAGCTCGCCGAGCGCGGGGAGCCAGGCCGGCGCGACATGGGGCGCGAGGCCTTCGTCGAGCGGGTCTGGCAGTGGAAGGGCGAGTCGGGCGGGGCGATCCTGAAGCAGCTCCGCCGTCTGGGTGCCTCCTGCGACTGGTCGCGCGAGCGCTTCACGATGGACGAGGGCCTCTCGCGAGCCGTGCGCAAGGTCTTCGCCCAGCTCTATCGCGAGGGGCTGATCTACAAGGACAAGCGGCTCGTCAACTGGGACCCCAAGCTGCGCACCGCGATCTCGGACATCGAGGTGGAGCAGCGCGAGATCAACGGGCATCTCTGGCACATCCGCTACCCGGTGGACGGTGCGCGGTTCTCCCTCGATGATCCCTCGTCCTTCATCACCGTCGCCACGACCCGGCCCGAGACGATGCTGGGTGACAGCGGCGTCGCGGTGAACCCTGACGACGAGCGTTATGCGGCGCTGGTCGGAAGACAAGTCCGCCTGCCGCTGGTCGGCCGCCTCATTCCGGTCGTCGCCGACGACTACGCCGACCCTGAGGCCGGCTCCGGCGCGGTGAAGATCACGCCCGCGCATGACTTCAACGACTACGACGTCGGCAGCCGCAACGATCTTGCGATCATCAACGTGCTCGCGCCGGACGGCACGATCGATATCCGCGACAACGCCGAGTTCCTGGAGGGACTGTACCCCGACGATGGCGAACGCGCCGTCGCCATGTTCCAGGGGCTCGACCGCTTCGCCGCGCGGGCCATGCTGGTCGATTGGCTGGAGTCGGAAGGGTATCTGGCAAAGATCGAGGACCATGTTCACATGGTGCCGCACGGCGATCGCGGCGGCGTGCCGATCGAGCCGTACCTGACCGATCAGTGGTATCTGGACGCCGGGACGCTGGCCCGCCCCGCGCTCGCCAGCGTGCGCGAGGGGCGCACGGCCTTCGTCCCGAAGAACTGGGAGAAGACCTATTTCGACTGGATGGAGAACATCCAGCCCTGGTGCATCTCGCGACAGCTCTGGTGGGGGCACCAGATCCCGGCCTGGTACGGGCCGGACGGCGAGATCTTCGTGGCCGAGGAGGAGGAGGAGGCCATCGCCTCGGCGCTGGCGCATTACGTCCTGAACGGAACGATCACACGCGAGCGCGCCGCCGAGCTGGCAGCCGACCCGCAGGCGCTCGACGGCTTCCTTTCGCGCGACGAGGACGTGCTCGACACCTGGTTCTCTTCCGCGCTCTGGCCCTTCTCGACGCTCGGCTGGCCGGATGAGACGCCGGAGCTGAAGACCTACTACCCGACCAGCGTTCTCGTCTCGGGCTTCGACATCATCTTCTTCTGGGTCGCGCGGATGATGATGATGGGCCTCCACTTCATGAAGGAGGAGCCCTTCTCGACCGTCTACATGCACGCCCTCGTTCGCGACAAGACCGGCGCGAAGATGTCGAAGTCGAAGGGCAACGTCATCGATCCGCTCGACCTTGTCGACGAGTTCGGCGCGGACGCTCTGCGTTTCACGCTCGCAATTATGGCCGCGCAGGGGCGCGACGTGAAGCTCGACCCCCAGCGCATCGCCGGTTACCGCAACTTCGGCACCAAGCTCTGGAACGCCACGCGCTTTGCGGAGATGAACGGAGCCGAGCACGGCGGCGAACTGGACTTCGGGTCGCTGCAGCTTCCGCTGAGCCGCTGGATCGCGACCGAACTCTCGCGCGCCGTCGCGGAGACGGACGCGGCGCTCGCCGCCTTCCGCTTCAACGACGCGGCGGCCGCGATCTATCGATTCGTCTGGAACACCTTCTGCGACTGGTATCTCGAGTTCGCAAAGCCCGTCTTCGCCGGCAGCGACGAGGCGGCCAAGGCCGAGACGCGGCGCGTCGCCGGCACGGTTCTGGATCGCATCTTCGCATTGCTGCATCCGTTCATGCCGTTCATGACGGAAGAGCTTTGGGCGACGACGGCCCCGGCCGGGGAAGGGCGCGGCGAACTCCTCTGCCATGCCCGCTGGCCGCAGGCCGGTTTCGAGGACGAGGAGGCCGCCGCCGACATCAATTGGCTGGTCGAGATGGTCTCGGCGATCCGCTCGGTGCGCGCTGAGATGAACGTGCCGGCGGGCGCCGAGGCCGAGTTGGTCGCTGTCGCCTGCGACCCGGCGACGGCCGAACGCATGCTCCGCCACGAGGCGGCCCTGAAGCGCCTCGCGCGTCTCTCCTCGATCGTCCAGGCGGACGAAGCGCCGGGGCAGTCGGCGCAGATCGTGGTGGGGGGCGGGCGTTTCGCGTTGCCTCTGGCCGGTATGATCGACGTCGATCAGGAGCGCACGCGCCTGCGAAAGGCCGCCGGCAAGGCTCGCGACGAGGTCGCGAGGATCGACAAGAAGCTCGGCAACGAACGCTTCGTGGCCAATGCGCCCGAAGAGGTTGTCGAGCAGGAACGTGAAAAGCGTGCCGCCTACCTTGCCGAGGCCGAAGCTTTGGAGGCCGCGCTCGCCCGTCTCGACGGGTGAGTGTGCTTTCGAAGCGTCAGACTGTCACATTCGCGCCACTCTCTGCGCCTCTTCCGTAAACGGAAGAGGCGAAAGCACGATGTCTATCGGTGCCTGAGATGGTCGAAACGACAGAAAAGACAATTGGTTGTGGAGAAATTCTCGCGAGTGGGTTCCGCTTCGGCATGTGAGCGAGCGCGCTTTCCAATGCGCGGTAGCGCAGCTAGCGTCGGTGTACCAAAGGGCGGCGGCGTTCTGAACGCCCGAACGATCTGGGGGGATCACCGGCAATGCAGACTCTGACGAAACTTCTGGCCGCGACGGCCATCGGGCTGACCGCCGTCTCCGGCGCGCAGGCCGGTGGTTTCCAGCGGGGCATTGCCGACACCGACATCCTCTTCGAGAGCGGGCCCTACTCAACGCGCGCCGGCGTCACCTACATCGACCCGCGCCGCGGCTTCGATTCGATCAACGGCGCCTCCGGTGATTACGGGACCTATACCGGCGACTACCTGATTCCGAGCTACGCGTTGAAGTTCGGCGGTGACCAGTTCGCCTGCGCCGGGCACTTCACCGAATCGTTTGCGGCCGAGGCCAACTACGATGGCGCGCCCGGCGGCGCGCTGCCGTCCTTCTCCGAGCCGGGATCGACCGCCTCTTCGCGGACCCGCTCGATCGAGTTCAAGTCGAACGAGTTCGGCGCAACCTGCCGCCTCAGCTATACGGCCGAGATCGGTCGCTTCAGCCTGCTCGGCGGCGTCTATTTCGAGGATTTCGACTTCGACGGTTCGAGCTTCGGCGAACGCAACCTGAGCGGCGCCTTTGCCGGTACGCCGCTGGCCGGGGCCGGCCTGCTGCTCGCCGGAACGGGCTCGCAGCTCATCCTGCCGACCGAAGTCGACGTCAACAGCACCGGCGGTTACGAAACCGGCTACCGAATCGGCGTCGCCTACGAACGCCCGGAGATCGCGCTGCGCGTCCAGGGCCTCTACCGGTCCGAGGTCAAGCACGACAGCATCAGCGGTGGCGGCTCGGTCTCTGTCGATTCCGCGTTCGTCCGTTTGGCGGATGGGACGCAGGTCTCCGTGCCGACCTTCTTCTCCAACCCCGCCTTCGGCTTGTCGGCCGGGCAGCAGGCGCTGATCGTCGGCGGCATCGGGCAGGCGACGCCCGCGCCGGGCGCCGTGATCCCCGTCGAATCCACTCTTAGCACGGCCATCAGCCCGCAGAGCTTCACCCTCAGCGGACAGACCGGCATCGCCCCGGGGACGCTCCTCCTCGCATCGCTGCGCTGGACGGACTGGAGCACCAACGGCACGGTCGTCAGCACGATCTCCAGCCCGATCACCGGTACGTCCTCGACCATCCAGCCCTATAACTGGCGCGATGGCTGGACGGCCAATGTTGGCCTCGGCCGTGCCTTCAACGAGACGGTGTCGGGCGCGATCTCCTTCGGCTACGACCGCGGCGTCTCCACGGGCTCCGACACAACCTACACCGACCTCTACACGGTGACCGGCGGCGTCTCGCTGAGGCGGGGCTTTGCGGAACTGCGCATCGGCGGCGTGGTCGGCTACTGGACGGACGGCGAGCAGTCCATCGACGACGGTGCCTATTTCGACGCGACGGTGGGTGACGACTGGGTGTACGGCGGCAGCGCCTCTCTCAAGCTGTCCTTCTGAGACGAACCATATCGCCGGTAGTTTGAGGGGCGCGTCTGGAGCAGGCGCGCCCCTTTTCCATGCCCGACCGAGTGTTGACGCGGCGGAAGTTCATCTCTGTCACCAAGACGCAACACTATTGCGGAACTGCATCGTCTACGCTGCACCATGACACGCACGCCGTGCTGCCGCCATAAACGGCGCACACGCAGAATGGCGAGATGAACGTGCGCTGAATGGCATTCGGGGGGAATGCCACCATGCGGAACAGGATGGGAGCGAGGGGGCCATGAAAAAGAAGGTCTGCCGCGTCGAACGGCCTTCGGGCCAAGTGCCCGTCTCTTTGCGTATCGTCAACGGTGCCGCCCGTCGCGCGGTGAATGTCGAAGTCGGTGCTGCGGCACCGCGTGTGGATCGGTCGCGTCGTGCGCAGGTTTAATCGTCACTCGATCGCATGGCTGGCTCTGCTCGCCGCGTCCTCGCCAGCCGCTGCGCTTGATGGCGCGGCGACGGTGCCGACGACGTCCGAGGCGGCGATCCGGGAAATGTTCAGCCTCGGCTTCAGCGCTTACAAGCGTGGTGAGAAGGTGGAGGCGTTCGAGGCGCTCAGCCTCGCTGCCGAGAGGGGGCATCCGGGCGCGCGCTGGAAGCTCGGCCAGATGTATGCCGCCGGCGATGGCGTGCCCGAGGACGACTACAAGGCCTTCCGGATGTTCGAGCGGATCGTGCGAGATCAGGAGGATGATGCGTCCTACTCGCCGAATGCGGCCTATGTCGCGAGTGCGGTGGTGGCGCTCGCCGAGTATTTCAGCGCGGGCATCCCTGGTACGCCGGTGGGCGCAGACCCGGTGCAGGCCCGCCAGCTCTACAGCCATGCCGCATCCTATTTCGGTGATGCACGCGCCCAGTTCGAGCTCGGCCGCATGCTGCTGACAGGCGAGGGCGGCTCGGCCAATCCGCGCCAGGCCGCTCGCTGGCTCCAGCTCTCGGCGCGCAAGGGCCACGTTCGCGCCGAGGCGCTGCTCGGTTATCTGATCTTCGACGGTGAGCGGATCGAGCTGCGCGCCGAGCGGGCGCGCGGGCTTGCCATGCTGACGAGCGCACTGCAGGACGCGAACCCGATCGACCGCGAATGGATCCGGCCCCTGCAGGAGGAGGTGTTCTCGCTCTCCTCCGAGGATGATCGCCGCAGCGCTCTCGCCTACGCGCAAGGGGCCTCGCCGCTACGCTGAAAGGCCCGCCGCTCAGGCGGCGAGATCGACGATCAACGGAACGTGGTCCGACGGCTTTTCCCAGCCGCGCACATGCGCATCGATGCCAACGCCGCGCAGGCGTGAACTCGCCTCGGGCGAAAGCAAAGCGTGATCGATGCGGATGCCGTTGTTCTTCTGCCAGGCGCCGGCCTGGTAATCCCAGAAGGTGTAGATGTCGGGCGCATCGCTGGCGGCCCGCAGCGCCTCGGTGAAACCGAGATTGACGAGCCTGCGCATCGCGCCACGGCTTTCGGGCTGGAACAGCGCGTCGCCCGTCCAGGCCGACGGGTTGCGGGCGTCCTCCGGCTGCGGGATGACGTTGTAGTCACCCGTCAGAACGAAAGGCAGCTCTTCGGAGAGCCTGACGCGCGCGTGAGCCTCGAGCCGCGCCATCCAGCGCAGCTTGTAGTCGAACTTCTCCGTGCCGAGCGGATTGCCGTTCGGAAGATACAGCGAGGCGACGCGAACGCGACCGCTCTCGCCATCGTAGATCGCCTCGATGAAACGGGCGTGCTCGTCGGTGTCGTCGCCGGCAAGGCCGCGCGCCACGCTGCCCTCGAGCGGCGGCTTGCGGGAGATCAGCGCGACGCCGTTGAAACCCTTCTGGCCGTGTGTCTCGACATGCCAGCCTTTCGCCTCCAGCGCGGCGCGCGGGAAGGCTTCGTCGACGCTCTTGATCTCCTGCAGGCAGGCGACGTCGGGCGAGCGCTCGTCGAGCCACGCGATCAGGTTGTCGAGACGCGCCTTGACGCCGTTGATGTTCCAGGTGGCGATCAGCACGCGGGCAAGGCTTTCAGACGGAGAAGCTGGTGCCGCAGCCGCAGGCTGCGACAGCGTTCGGATTGCGGATCTGGAAGGACTGGCCCATCAGGTCGTCCACGAAATCCACCACCGATCCGCCCATGTAGACGAGGGACATCGGATCGACCACCACGCGCCCGCCTTCCTTCTCCAGCACGAGGTCGTCCGGTTCGGTCTCGCCCGTGAGGTCGTACTTGTAGGAGAAGCCCGAGCAGCCTCCGCCTTCGACGGAGATGCGCAGCGCCGTCTCGCCGCTGGCGTTCTTCAGGATCGCGGCGATGCGGCGGAAGGCGGCGTCGGAAATGGTGAGGGGCGTGGCCGGCGAAAGGGTCTCGCTCATGGCATCTGTCCGGTTGGCGCGATCAGCGGCATCCGGCCTCATGTTGTTGCAGGGCTCGGCCTAAGGTATGGACGGCGCCCGCAAGGGTCAATCGGCGCGCCGTGCCCTGAACGCTGTTTCAACCACCGGATCGGAGAGCGGGCTTGGCGGAAGTTACCATCGGCGCCCTGGGGCTCGGCCGCGAGCCGCTCGCCCCCTTCGCCTGCGACTTCCGCCGCAGCCGTGGGCGCCTCGTGCCGGAGCCCGAGAGCCCGACTCGCACGGCCTTCCAGCGCGACCGCGACCGCATCGTCCATTCCAGCGCCTTCCGGCGCCTGAAGCACAAGACGCAGGTTTTCATTGCCTACGAAGGCGATCACTACCGCACGCGCCTGACGCACACGATCGAGGTCTCGCAGATCGCCCGCGCCTTCGCCCGCGCACTGCGCCTCGACGAGGATCTGACGGAGGCGATCGCGCTCGTCCACGATTTCGGCCACACGCCTTTCGGCCATGCCGGCGAGCGGGCGCTGGAGCGCTGCATGGACGGGGCGGGCGGCTTCGATCACAACGCCCAGTCGCTGCGCATCGTTACGGCACTGGAGCGCCGCTACGCCGCCTTCGATGGGCTGAACCTCGCCTTCGAGACGCTGGAAGGGCTCGTCAAGCACAATGGGCCTCTCGCGGGCCCTCACGCCGATCCGGCACATGGCCTGCCGCGCCCGATCGCCGATTTCGACGCGCTCTTTCCGCTCGGGCTCGACCGGTTCGCCTCGCTGGAGGCGCAGGCGGCCGCGATCTCCGACGACATCGCCTACAACACCCACGATCTCGACGACGGGCTGCGCGCCGGGCTGATCGGCATCGAGGACCTTGAGGCGCTGGATCTTGCGGGCTCGATCCTGCGCGAGGTGAGGGCGCGCTATCCTGGGCTCGACGCCTCTCGCACCATCCACGAGATCATGCGCCGGCACATCACCGCGATGGTGGAGGACGTGATCGCGACCTCCGGGGCCGCGATCGCCGCGAGCGGGGTGCGCTCGATCGAAGACGTGCGCGATGCCGGCCGCACGTTGATCGACGTCTCGCCCGCCATGCGCGAGGCGATCGCCCAGACCCGGCGCTTCCTCTTCGCCAACGTCTACCGCGCGCCGCGGGTGATGGCGGTGATGGGGCAGGCCGAGCAGGTTGTCGAAGACCTCTTCGCCGTCTACGTCTCCAATCCGCAGAAGATGGGCGCCGGCTGGCGCGACGACGCGCCGGCGATGGACGGCCTGCGTCTGAAGCGGCGCGTGGCGGACTATCTCTCCGGCATGACCGACACCTACGCGCTCGCGGAGCACCGGCGTCTGTTTGACGTTAGCCCCGAATTACGCTAGCGCGCGCCGTCCGCCGAAGGGCGGCGCATCCGGCCTGAGCGGCCCAAGAACGAACCCTGGAAGGGTGGCATGAACATCTTCGCCGACTTCGAGCAGCGCATCCGCAAGGCCGTGGAAGCGACTCTGTCCGCACAAGGAAAGTCGGGCGCCGACCTGACACGCCTGACGGTCGAGCCGCCGCGCGACGCGAGCCACGGCGATCTGGCGACCAACGCCGCGATGATCCTCGCCAAGCCTCTGTCCCTGAAGCCGCGCGAGCTCGCGGAGACGCTGGCCGAGCGCCTTCGCGAGGACGCGGACGTCGAGGCCGTGGAGGTTGCAGGCCCCGGCTTCGTCAATCTGCGCCTGCGTCCTGCCTACTGGACCGCGCATCTGGAGACGCTGCTGCGCAACGCGGCCGACTACGGCAAGGGCGCGCCGACCGGGCGCAAGGTGAACGTCGAATATGTCTCGGCGAATCCGACCGGCCCGCTGCATGTCGGCCATTGCCGTGGCGCGGTGGTGGGCGATGCGATCGCCAACGTCCTGGCGCAGGCCGGGCACGACGTCACCAAGGAATACTACATCAACGACGCGGGCGTGCAGATCGGCGTCCTCGCGCGCTCAGCCTATCTGCGCTACCGCGAGGCGCTGGGCGAGGAGATCGGCGAGATTCCGGCCGGGCTTTATCCGGGCGACTATCTCAAGCCCGTCGGCGTCGCGCTGACCATCCGCTATGGCCGCAGCCTCCTCGACATGGAGGAGGCCGAATGGCTGCCGATCGTCAGCGACTACTCGATCGACGCGATGATGATGGCGATCCGCGACGACCTGAAGGCGCTCGGCATCAAGCACGACGTCTTCTTCTCCGAACGCAAGCTGCACGCCGACAACGGCGCGCCGATCGGCCAGGCCATCGACGAGATGCGCGCGCGCGGCTTCGTCTATCAGGGCACGCTTCCGCCGCCCAAGGGACAGACGCCGGAGGACTGGGAGGACCGCGAGCAGACGCTGTTCCGTTCCACCGATGTCGGTGACGACATGGACCGCCCGCTGGTGAAGTCGGACGGCGCCTATACCTATTTCGCCGCCGACGTCGCCTATTACGCCGACAAGGCGGCGCGCGGCTTCGACGAGATGGTCTACGTGCTCGGCGCCGATCACGGTGGCTACGTCAAGCGCCTGCAGGCGGTGGCACGGGCTATCTCCGGCGAGAAGGCCGATCTCGACGTCGTCCTGTGCCAGCTCGTGAAGCTCTTCCGCGATGGGGAGCCCGTGCGCATGTCCAAGCGCGCAGGTGACTTCGTGACGCTGAAGGACGTCGTCGACGAGGTGGGCCGCGACGCGGTGCGCTTCATGATGCTCTTCCGCAAGAGCGACGCACCGCTCGACTTCGATTTCCGAAAGGTGACGGAGCAGTCGAAGGACAATCCGGTCTTCTACGTGCAGTATGCCCATGCGCGGGCCGCCTCCATCCGCCGGCAGGCGGAAGGCGAGGGGATCGACGTCGGCGCTCTGCCGCTCGACGCGCAGACGCTGGCGACGCTCTCGGACGAGGGCGAGATCGCGCTGATCCGCAAGCTGGCGGAGTATCCGCGCCTCGTGCAGACGGCGGCGCAGGCCAAGGAGCCGCACCGGCTGGCCTTCTATCTCTACGAACTCGCCTCGGCCTTCCACGCGCAGTACAACCGTGGCAAGGACGACCCGGCTTTACGCTTCGTTAAGGTTGACGAGCCGATAATCACCGCAGCGCGCCTCCATCTTGTGAGCGCCGTCGGCGCAGTGATCGCTTCGGGGCTCGGCCTCGTCGGTGTGGATGCGCCCGAGGAGATGCGGTGACGGATCATGCTTTGACCACGATCCTCGCCTAGCGCTCGCATTGTCGAGGCGACCCGTCGGCCGATCGGCAGCGGGGCGGTGAAGACGGGGGTTTTTGAGGGCGATGAGCGGATACCAGAGCGGCAGGCCGGGCGCTGGCGAGACGGCCGAAGATCCCTTCGCGGACCTCGTCGAGATGATTGAAGGGCCGCAGGGCATGGGCGCCCATCGCGGGACCCAGCCGGCGCATCGCGCTTCCGGGCGCCGGCCGATCTTCACGGGTGAGGAGCCGACCGGCGTCGAGGTGGCGCTGATGGATCTGGCAGAGCCCGCTGCGCCGCGCGTTTCGCGGCCCGCCGAGACGGCGGCTTTCGCGCCCGAACGCCATGAGGAATTCCACGAGGCCGCAGTTGCGCCGCGCACCAACGCGCAGGACGATTTCGACCGCCTGATCGCGAGCGAGCTCGCCGCGCTCCAGGCGACGCCGGTCTACACGCAGCCGGCCTTTGCCGATCCCTACGATGCCCATGAGTACGATGCCCATGAGCATGTCGGAGAGTATGAGCAGGACGCCTACGCTTACGGTTACGAAGCCGGCGGTTACGAGCCATACGAGGCCGATGAGGATGGATCGCATTATGCGGCCGTGCCCGATGCGGGGGCACAGGCTCCGGCAGCGGTGGTTGCTCGGAAGCGTCTGGCTGCATCGGGCGGGCGCGGACGGCGCGCGATGTTCTTCGCCGGTGGCGTCGCGGCCGTGGCGCTCGTCGGCGTCTTCGGTCTGTGGGCCGGCAGCGGCGTCATTGCCGGCGCGACCGGCAGCGGCGAGCCGATCCTCATTCGGGCTGATTCCGAACCTGTGAAGATCGCGCCGGTCGATCCGGGCGGTCGCGTCGTTCCCAACCAGAACAACGCCGTCTTCGAGCGCTCTGCGCGAGGCGGACCGTCCCAGCCGCTCGAGCAGGACATGCTGATCTCGGCCGCCGAGCAGCCGCTCGACATCTCGTTCGACGATACGCCGAGCAATCTCCCCGGCGTGATGGTCGGCGCGCCCGAGCTTCCGGACCTCACCGAAATGGCGAGCCTCGAAGAACTCGAGGGTGCGCAGGTCGCCCAGGCGGCGCCTGAGCCCGCCGCGCCATCCCTCCAGCCGCATCGCGTGCGAACCTATGACGTGCGCCCGGACGGGACGCTCGTCCCGCGCGAGCCGGCGGCCGAAGCTGCGCCCGCCGCCGAGCCGGAGACGACCGGCACCGTCCAGCCTACGCTGCCCTATTCCACGCAGCTTCCGCCCGCCACTGCGGAAAGCCCCGCGCCTGCGCTCGAAGAAACGCAGCCGGCCGCGCCGGCCGAATCGACGGCAGCAATCGCCGAGCCGGCGCCGACCCCGCCGCCGGCCGACGCCTTCTTCGTGCAGATTTCCTCGCAGCCTTCGCAGGAACTCGCACAACAGTCGATGTCGACGCTCTCCTCGCGCTTCGCCAGCGCGATCGGCGGGCGCGGAATGTCCATCCAGACGGCCGAGATCCCCGATCGCGGCACCTACTATCGCGTGCGCATCACCACCGCGTCCCGCGAGGAGGCCAACCAGGTTTGCGCGAACGTCCAGTCGGCCGGCGGCAGCTGCTTCGTGACGCGCTGACGCTCGGCGCGGCGCTGGGGGCTGCGCGCCTGGCGCCGGCGCCGGGCTCTCTCGACGCGCCGCCGTCCGGCGGTGCTTCCGACATCATCGAAAGACGGACCATGAGCGTTTCCAAGGCCTGGATCTCGGGCTGCATCGGTCTTGCGCCGACCCGCGACGAGCGCTCCTTCTTTGCCGACGAGCGCCCCTGGGGCTTCATTCTCTTCCGCCGCAACGTCTCGGAAGCGAACCAGCTCTTCGATCTCGTCGCCGCGCTGAAGGAGATCGGCGGCGGTGACGATACGCCGGTCTTCGTCGATCAGGAGGGGGGGCGCATCCAGCGCCTCCGCCCGCCGCTCGCCCCGAACTACCCCACGGCGCGCGACATCGGCGCGATCTTCCGGCAGGATGAGGAGGCGGGGCTGCGCGCCTCATGGCTTCAGGGCCGGCTGATCGCGGGCGACCTCCTCGCCTATGGCATCAACGCCAATTGCCTGCCGTGCCTCGACGTGCCGGTGGAGGGGGCCCATTCGGTGATCGGCGATCGGGCCTATGCGAGCGAGCCGGCGATCGTCTCGGCGCTCGGACGGGCGGCCGCGCAGGGGTCGATGGCCGGCGGCGTGCTCCCGGTGATGAAGCACGTTCCTGGCCACGGGCGCGGCAATGCCGACAGCCATCTCGAGCTGCCCGTGGTTTCTGCCTCGCTGGCTGAACTCGAGGAGCACGACTTTCCGCCCTTTGCCGACCTCGTCGACCTCCCGGCCGCGATGACGGCCCATCTCCTTTTCGAGGCGGTCGATCCTGCCAACCCCGCGACGCTTTCGCCGCGCGTCATCGAGGAGATCGTGCGCGGCACGATCGGCTTCGACGGGCTTCTGATGACGGACGATCTCTCGATGAAGGCGCTGAGCGGGCGCTTCGACGAACGCGCGCGCGCCGCCGTCGGCGCCGGATGCGACATGGTTCTCCATTGCAACGGTGATCTCGAAGAGATGATCGCCGTCTCGCGGGGTGTACCGGAGTTGGAGGGCCGGGCGGCAGAGCGCGCTGCCGCAGCGGTTGCGGTGATCGCCAGGGGCGCCGAACCGGTCGAGGGCGACGATCTGCGGGCCGAATTCGATGAATTGACGCAAAGCTTCGCCTGATCGCGTCTCGCGCCCGCCATTTTCCGTTCCTACATCTGAGTTTGTCGGCGCGCCCGAGCGCGTGCCAGGTCCACGGTTTGCATTGATTTGCCTTGCACAATCGTGTTTGTCAGGGCGTCATGAATTCGGTGCCGCCTTCAGTCGGCGCCATGCGGCGCAGGAGATCGTGAAATGGGTAGCTTCAGCATCTGGCACTGGCTCATCGTGCTTGCCGTCGTGCTTCTCTTGTTCGGCCGCGGCAAGATCCCCGAACTGATGGGCGACGTCGCCAAGGGCATCAAGAGCTTCAAGAAGGGCATGAGCGAGGACGAGGCTCCGACGGCCACGACCGAGCGTCGCTCGATCGACCAGCGTGACGACGAGATCGTCCGCGACACGACCGCTGAGAAGTCGCGCGTCTGAAGCGTCGTTAGGCGAGGGCCTTCGGGGCCTGGGAGCGCGGTACCAACATGTTCGAAATCGGCTGGGTCGAGCTTCTCGTCATCGCCGTCGTGATGATCGTCGTGGTGGGTCCTAAGGATCTGCCGGGGATGCTGCGCACCTTCGGGCGCACGACGAGCCAGCTTCGCCGGATGGCCGGCGACTTCCGTCGACAGTTCGACGATGCGCTGCGCGAGGCGGAGCTCGACGAGCTGCGCAAGGCCGCAGCAGACGTGAAGAAGCTCGATCCGACGAGCGACATCCGCAAGGCCATGAACCCGATGAAGGCGGTGGGTGACGAGATCCGCTCCTCGCTCAAGGCCGCCACGAAGGCGCCGGAGCCACGCGTTCCGCCTGCCGACGCTGCGGCAAGGCCCATGCCGGTGACCGAGGGGGCGCCTTCCGCGCCCGATGCTGCGGTCGCCGGTCAGGCGGACGCTGCGCCGGCGCCCGTCATGGAGCCGATCGGGGCGAATGACGAGACGCGGCGCGAAAGCCCGCAGGAGGCCGTGCGTTGAGTGCATCCGAACGCGACGAGGTCGACGCGTCCTCCGCTCCGCTGATCGAGCATCTGATCGAGCTTCGGCGCCGGCTGATCTGGTCGCTCGCCGGCTTCTTCGTGGCGTTCGTGCTGTGCTTTGCCTTCGCCAAGCAGCTCTTCAACCTGCTCGTCGTGCCCTACCAGATCGGGACGGCGTGGGCCGGGCTCGACTCGGCCAATGTCGAGCTGATCTACACAGCGCCGCAGGAATTCTTCTTCACGCAGGTCAAGATCGCGGCTTTCGGCGGCTTCTTCCTCGCCTTCCCGTTGATCGCCATTCAGATCTACAAGTTCGTGGCGCCCGGTCTCTACCGCGAGGAGCGTGGCGCGTTCCTGCCGTTCCTGATCGCGACACCCGTCCTCTTCCTGATCGGCGCGGCGCTGGTCTATTTCTTCTTCACCCCGATGGTGATGTGGTTCTTCCTGTCGATGCAGCAGGCCGGTGGCGACGGGCAGGCGACGATCGCGCTTCTGCCGCGCGTCTCCGAGTATCTGTCGCTCATCATGACGCTCATCTTCGCCTTCGGACTGGTGTTCCAACTGCCGGTGGTGGCGTCTCTGCTGGTGCGGGCCGGGATCGTCAGCGCCGACGGGCTCGCCGGCAAGCGCAAGTACGCCATCGTCATCGCCTTCATCGTCGCGGCGGTCATCACACCACCCGATCCCCTGTCCCAGATCGGTCTTGCGATCCCCACGATCCTTCTCTACGAGGTCTCCATCATCACGGCCCGGATGATCGAGAAGAAGCGTGCCGAGCGTCTCGCCGTCAGGGAAACGCCGGCCGAATAGCCATCGGCGGCTGCTCGGTCGAGGCAGCGGTAACGGTGGAATATGCTCGACCTGAAGTGGATACGCGAAAATCCCGAAGCTCTGGACGAGGCGCTGCGCCGGCGGGGCGCTGCGGCGCTTTCCGCAAGGCTGCTGGCGCTCGACGGCGAGCGTCGCGCGCATCTCTCGAGCCTTCAGGAGTTGCAGGGGCGGCGCAACGAGGCGTCCAAGCAGATCGCTAGCGCGAAGGCCGCCAGGGACGAGGCGCTGGCCGCAAGCCTGATCGCCGAGGTCGCGGATCTGAAGGGCCGCATCCAGGCCGGCGAGGAGACCGAGCGCCGCATTGATGCCGCGCTCCAGGACGCGCTGGCGCAGGTGCCGAACGTTCCGCTCGCCGATGTGCCCGAGGGGCCGGACGAGAGCGCCAATGTCGAAATACGTCGCGTCGGCGAGAAGCCGCTCTTCGACTTCGCGCCGCGCGAGCACTTTGACCTCGGCGAAGCGCTCGGGATGATGGATTTCGACCGGGCGGCCAAGATGTCCGGTTCGCGTTTCACGGTCCTCACCGGCAAGCTCGCACGGCTGGAGCGCGCGCTCGGCCAGTTCATGCTGGACGTCCACACCGGCGAGTTCGGCTACGAGGAGGTCTCGCCGCCGCTTCTGGTGCGCGACGAGGCGCTCTACGGCACCGGCCAACTGCCCAAGTTTTCGGAGGACCTGTTCCGGACCGGCGAGGGGCATTGGCTTATCCCGACCGCCGAGGTTTCGCTGACGAACCTCGTGCGCGAGCAGGCGCTGGACGAGGCGGCTCTGCCTCTGCGCTTCACCGCACTGACGCCCTCCTTCCGTTCCGAGGCGGGTTCGGCGGGCCGCGATACGCGCGGCATGCTGCGCCAGCACCAGTTCTACAAGGCCGAGCTCGTCTCGGTGACGACGCCTGAGACCGCGCTGGAAGAGCACGAACGCATGACGGCGGCGGCCGAGACGGTGCTCAAGCGCCTCGGCCTGCACTACCGTGTTGTGACGCTTTGCGCCGGCGACATGGGCTTTGCCTCGCAGAAGACCTACGACATCGAGGTCTGGCTGCCGGGGCAGGACACGTTCCGCGAAATCTCGTCCTGCTCGGTCTGCGGCGACTTCCAGGCCCGCCGCATGAACGCGCGCTACCGGGTGGATGGCGGCAAGCAGCTTCGCTACGTGCACACGCTGAACGGCTCGGGCACGGCGGTGGGACGCGCTCTGATCGCCGTGATGGAGAACAACCAGCGCGCCGACGGCTCGATCATCGTGCCGGAGGCGCTGCGGTCCTACATGGGCGGCATCGAGATCATCGAAAGGGCGAACTGACGATGCGTATCCTCCTGACGAACGACGACGGCATCCACGCCGAGGGTCTGGAGGTGCTGCGCCGGATCGCCGCGACACTCAGCGACGACGTCTGGGTGGTAGCGCCGGAAACCGACCAAAGCGGCCTGTCCCACTCGCTGACGCTGTCCTCGCCGCTGCGCCTGCGCCAGATCGAGGAGCGCCGCTTCGCGCTGACCGGAACGCCGACCGATTGCGTCATCATGGCGCTGAAGAAGGTGATGCCGGAGCCGCCGGACCTCGTTCTTTCGGGCGTCAACGCCGGCGCCAACATCTGCGACGACGTCAGCTATTCGGGCACGGTCGCGGGGGCCATCGAGGGCACGATGCTCGGTCTGCGCTCGATGGCGCTCTCGCAGGCCTTCACGCCGAACTCCAACCGCGAGGCGAACTGGCAGACGGCCGAGCGCCACGCTCCGGCGATCATCGAAAAGCTGCTCACGGTCGAGGCGCCACTCTCGACGCTCTTCAACATCAATTTCCCGGCGATCGGTCCCGATGCCGTCGTCGGCACGCGCGTCACCCGGCAGGGCAAGCTGGACTATGCGCTCGGCCTCGAGGAGCGCCGCGACGGCCGCGGCTTTCCGTATTTCTGGTTGAAGTTCGGTCGCCAGGCGGGCCGGGAGATCGAAGGCTCCGACATTGCCGCGCTGGGCGAGGGCTTCGTCTCGGTCACGCCGCTGCAACTCGATCTCACCGACCACGAACTGCGCGGCGAGATGGCCTCGCTCTTCGCGTGACGGCAGACGCATGACCGCATCGCGCGATCGCGAGGATCTGGCCGGCTTCTTCCTGCGCATGCGCTCTCGCGAGAGCGTTCCGGTGAAGCTTCTGGAGGCGGTGGAGGCGGTGCCTCGGCGCCTGTTCCTGCCGGGCGTCGAGGGCGATCTCTATGCCGACCAGTCCTTCCCGCTGCCCTGCGGGGAGACCACGCATTCGGCGGGCCTCGCATTGCGTGTCGTCAACGCGCTCAAGGTCCAGCCCGACAGCCGTATCCTGGAGATCGGCACCGGCTGTGGCTACACGACGGCGCTCCTGGCAAAGCTCGGCGCGCGAGTGACGACGCTGGAACGATACCGGACGCTTCACAAGGCGGCGAGCCAGCGGCTTCTCGACCTCGGCCTGACGAACGTGACCGCGATCCTTGAAGACGGGCGTGAGGGCTATGCCGAGGGCGGACCGTATGACCGCGTCCTCGTCCATGGCGCCTTCGAGGAACTTCCGCGTGCCTTTCTGGAACAGATGGCATCGCCGAGCATCCTCGTCTGCGCCATCGGGGATCCTGCCGGGCGGCAGATGCTGACGCGCAACCACAAGGCCGGCAGCCGTTTCGAGACGGAATCGCTGTTCCTTGTTCGCACCCAGCCGCTGAAGGAAGGTGTCGCGCAGGCTTTGTGAGACAAATTCGCCGGCCTGCTCCGGGTCTTAACCGGGCAGTAATATTAACGGCGTCTATTGGCTGCAGGTCGTATTGCGTGGGGACGGTGACTTCGATGAGTGAGCGCGTCATGGTGAGCTTGAAGCGCGGTTGGGTGCGTTCGGTCGCAATCGTCGGTGTGGCGGCGGCGGTCGCCGGCTGCAGCAACGATGTCGCAAGGCTCAACGACGGGTTCTACACCGGCGCGATGCCGCAGCAGGCCCCCGCGCAGCAGTCCGTCGCCTCCAACACTTACGGCATGGGAGGTGTCGACACGACGAACACCGGCTCAATACAGTCCCAGTACCCGGCTTCGGCCGGGCAGGGCACGGGTTACGGTGCTTCGTCGGGCGTGGAGCGTTCGCAGCTTCCCCCGCCTCCGGGCGCTGCCTACCAGTCGGCTCCGCAGCCTGGCGCCATGCAGGCGACGAACTTCCCTTCCGAACCCGCTCAGCAGCAGCAGGCGTCCTCGACCGTCCCGCAGACGCGTCCGGCCGCCGCGCCGACCCAGTCCGCGACGGCCCAGCCGGGCGGCACCGTGACGGTCGCCGCCGGCGACTCGCTCGGGGCGATCGCGCGCCGCACCGGCGTCAGCGTCGCGGACCTTCGCAGCGCGAACAACATCACCGGCGACAACATCCGCATCGGTCAGACGCTGACGTTGCCGGGCGGCGCCTCGCAGAACACCCGCGTCGCCGCGCTCGGTGCGCCCGAGACGACGCTGCAGGCGCAGGCCGCCACGCAGGCGAGCCAGCCCTCTGCCGCCACCCCGGCCGCGCAGCCCGCGCTCCAGCAGCCGGCGCCTCAGCAGCCGGCACAGGCCGCTGCGACGACGCCCGCCGCGCCTGCCGCGACGCAGCCCGCGCCTGCGGCTCCGGCCGCCCCTGCGACCACCGTCGCGGCCGAGACGGAGCGCGAGGTCGCTTCGCTCGCCCCGCAGTCGACCGGCATCAGCCAGTTCCGTTGGCCGGTGCAGGGCCGCGTCGTCAACGGCTTCGGCGATCGCGTCGGCTCGCGCCGCAATGACGGCGTCAACATTTCCGTGCCGCGCGGCACGCCGGTGAAGGCAGCCGAGAACGGCGTCGTCATCTACGCCGGCGAGGGGCTGAAAGAGTTCGGCAAGACCGTTCTCGTCAAGCACGACAACGGCCTCGTCACCGTCTACGGGCATGCCGACGAGATTCTCGTCGAGCGCGGCGCGACGGTCACGCGCGGCCAGGATATCGCCAAGGCCGGCATGACCGGCGAGACGGAAACGCCGATGCTGCACTTCGAGGTGCGCAAGGATTCGACGCCCGTCGATCCGATGACGTATCTCTGATCTTGGCGCACCGAATTTTGAGGCCCGGCACCGAAAGGCGCCGGGCCTTTGTCGTTCAGCCGAGGCGCATGCCCTTGGAGGCGGCGAAGTCGGTGACGAACTGAAAGGCGACGCGCCCCGAGCGACTGCCGCGCGTCGTCGCCCATTCGAGCGCGGCGCGGCGCACCTCTTCATCCTCGGCCTCGATGGCGTAGGCATCGAGATAGCGCGAGACCATCGTCAGATAGTCGTCCTGGGAGCAGGCGTGGAAGCCCAGCCAGAGGCCGAATCGATCCGAAAGCGAAACCTTCTCCTCGACCGCCTCGCCGGGCGTGATCGCGGTCGCCTGCTCGTTCTCCATCATCGAGCGGGGCAGGAGATGGCGGCGGTTGGACGTGGCGTAGAAGAGGACGTTGGACGGACGGCCCTCGACGCCGCCCTCCAGCGCCGCCTTCAGTGACTTGTAGGAGGCATCGTCGCCGTCGAACGAAAGATCGTCGCAGAACAGGAGCACCGGCACGTCGGCGTCGCGCAGATGCACCATGAGGCCGGGCAGGTGCTCGATGTCCTCGCGGTGGATCTCGATCAGCTTCAACGGTGTGTGATCGGTGTTCACTTCGGCGTGGACTGCCTTCACCAGCGAGGACTTGCCCATGCCGCGCGCTCCCCACAGGAGGGCGTTGTTGGCCGGCAGGCCGGCCGCGAAACGACGGGTGTTCTCCAGAAGCGTCGCTTTGGACCGCTCGATCCCCGCGAGGATGTCGAGCGGCACGCGCGCCACCTGCGGCACAGGACGCAGCGTGGCGGGCGGCTCGAAGACGAAACAGTCGGCCAGATCGAGGTCGGGCAGTTCGGGCGCGGGCGGCGCGCTTCGCTCCAATGCGGCCGCGACGCGGCGAACGGTTGCGACGAGCTCTGCCAGCATGTCCCTCATCGGGCTCTTCCCCCTCCGCATGCGCGCGGTGTAGACCCGCGCCCCTCGCGCCCGGCACGCCTTGTTGCATTCGACCGGACCGTTCGTATATTGCGCGCACATCGTAAAGGCCCGTCCGGTGCCGTCGTCTACACCTCGAGGAGAAATCATGTTCGTGTCCCCGGCTTTCGCGCAGACCGCAGGTGCGGCTGGTGGTACCGAAAGTATCCTGATTTCGATCCTGCCCTTCGTCGCGGTCTTCGCGATCATGTACTTCCTCATCATCCGTCCGCAGCGCCGCAACATGAAGAAGCGCGAGGACATGCTGAAGAACATCCGCCGCGGCGACACGGTCGTCACCGGCGGCGGCATCGTTGCCAAGGTCACGAAGGTGATGGACAACGGCGAGCTCGAGGTCCAGATTTCAGAGCAGGTCAAGGTGCGCGTCCTTCAGGCGATGGTCGCCGATGTCCGCGTGAAGGGCGAGCCCACCGCCGCCAACACGAAATAGCCGTTTTAACGGTCAATTGCGCAGACGGCCGCACGGTTTAGCCGCGCGGCCTCAACCTTTATCTTGCGGTTCGAAGACCGGGACTCCTCGCCCCGCATCCTGAATGTCGATCGGGCCGATCATGCTGCATTTCACGCGCTGGAAGACGATACTTATCTGGCTGATCGTCGCACTCGGGGTGCTGGCTGCGCTTCCGAACGTCCTGAGCCAGCGCCAGATCGACGCCCTGCCGTCCTTCATGCCGAGCCAGCCGATGACGCTTGGCCTCGATCTGCAGGGCGGTTCGTACCTCCTCCTGGAAGTCGACCGTGCCTCGCTCGTCGCCGAGCGTCTGCAGAACACGCGCGATCAGGTGCGACAGGCCCTGCGCGGTGCCGGCATCGCCTATAGCGGCCTTTCGGACGAGGGGCAGCGGATCGACTTCCGCCTGCGCGATCCCTCGCAGTCTGCCGCAGCACGCACCGCGCTCCAGCAGCTCCTTGCGCCCGTTTCGTCGGGCATGCTCACGGGCGGTTCGGTCACCGAACTGTCCCTCGCCGAGCCGCAGCCGGGGGTTTTCAACCTCACGCTGACGGACGAGGGCATCAACTACCGGCTTTCAAACGCCGTAGCGCAGTCGATCGAGGTCGTTCGCCGGCGCGTCGATGAGGTCGGAACCACGGAACCGATCATCCAAGCCCAGGGTCTCGACCGCATCATGGTGCAGGTCCCTGGTCTGCAGGATCCCGATCGCCTCGCAGCGCTTCTCGATCAGACCGCGCAGCTTACGTTCCGGCTCGTGGACACGCAGAACTCGGCAGAGGCCGTGGCTTCGGGCAGCGCCCGCGCACCGGCCGGAACGGAACTCCTCTACACGACCGACGATCCGCCGTTCCCCATCCTTGTGCAGCGTCAGGTGATGGTCTCGGGCGAGAATCTGAGCGGCGCACAGGCCGGCTTCAACTCGCAGACGAACGAGCCGGTGGTGAACATCACCTTCGATTCGCGCGGGGCCCAGCAGTTCGGCGCGGTCACGCAGCAGAATGTGAACCGGCCCTTCGCGATCGTGCTCGACAATCAGGTGCTCTCGGCGCCCAACATCAACGAGCCGATCCTCGGTGGTCAGGCGCAGATCTCCGGCAATTTCACCGTTCAGTCGGCTAACGATCTTGCGGTGCTCCTGCGCGCGGGCGCGCTGCCGGCGACGCTCGACATCATCGAGGAGCGGACGGTCGGACCCGGGCTAGGCGCCGATTCGGTCGAGGCCGGTCAGCTCGCGGCGATCGTCGCGGCTGTCTTCGTCGTCGTCTTCATGATCGTCTGCTACGGCTTCCTCGGGTTGATCGCGAACGTGGCGCTGATCGCCAACGTGATCATCCTCGTCGCACTCCTGTCGTTCCTCGGCGCCACGCTGACCCTTCCCGGCATCGCGGGCATCGTGCTGACGATGGGCATGGCGGTCGATTCGAACGTGCTGATCTACGAGCGCATTCTGGAAGAGCGGCGGGCCGGCCGCTCGGTGATCCAGGCGATCGATGCGGGCTTCAACAAGGCCCTCGGCACCATCATGGATGCCAACATCACGTCGCTGATCGCAGCCGGCATCCTGTTCTTCCTCGGCTCCGGTCCGGTGCGCGGCTTTGCCGTCACGCTCGCGCTCGGCATCTTCACGACCATCTTCACGGCCCTGACCCTGACGCGCTGGCTGGTGTCCTACTGGGTCAAGCGCCGCCGCCCGAAGGAAGTCCCACGCGGGTGGGTCTCGCCGATCCCGCACGGCACGCGTTTGCGATTCATGGCGGTGCGCAAATGGGGGTTCGGCGCCACACTTGCGCTGTCGCTCGGAGCCGTTGCGGGCTTCGCGGCTACAGGGGTGAACTACGGCATCGACTTCACGGGCGGTACGGTCATCGAAGCCCGCGCCAAGACAGGCGAGGCGGACGTTGCGCAGATCCGCGCCGACCTGTCCGGTCTCGTGGAAGGCGATGTGCAGGTTCAGGAATTCGGCTCGCCGAGCGACGTCCTGATCCGCTACGCCGTGCAGGAGGTCGATCAGCAGACGCCGCAGACGAGCATCAACGCGGTACGTGGCGCGCTGGAGGCCGATTACGACCTCTCGCGTGTCGAAGTGGTGGGCCCGACGGTTTCCGGCGAACTGGCCTTGGCCGCGATTCTCGGCCTTCTCGGCGCACTCGCTGGCATCTCCTTCTATGTCTGGGTGCGGTTCGAGTGGCAGTTCGCGATCGGCGCCCTTGTCGCGACCGCGCACGATGCGCTGATGGTGCTCGGGTTCCTCGTCGTGACGCAGCTCGAGTTCAACCTGTCCACCATCGCCGCCATCCTCACGGTGATCGGGTACTCGCTGAACGATACGGTCGTGGTATTCGACCGAATCCGCGAGAATCTGCGCAAGTTCAAGAAGATGACGATCTCGGACGTAATCGACCTCTCTCTCAACGAGACGCTGTCTCGCACGATCCTGACGGCCGCGACGACGCTGCTCGCACTTGTGGCGCTCTACGTCTTCGGCGGTGGCGTCATTCAGACCTTCGTCGCCCCGATGATCGTCGGCGTACTCGTCGGCATCTACTCGTCGATCTTCATTGCGGCGCCGGTTCTGATCTTCTTCCAGCTTCGCAAGACCAATGCGAAGGGTGAGGTGATCGAGGAGGAGGTCGACAGGCGCGGCGAGATCACCGGGAGCACGCCCACCCCGCAGGGCCGGACCTGAGGCCCGCCATGTCCGAGACGAGCGTACGAGACGCGCATTATCCGCGTCCCGCGCCGATCGACTCCTACGGCAACGGCGGCTTCCGCTTCGCCGACATGTCGCATCGTGGCTCGCTCCTCTGCCTGCCGTCCGGTCTCTATGGCTGGGGGGCGACGGTGGAGCGGCCCTTCGAGGGCGAGCGGCTCCTGAAGGCGCTAAACGAAGCCGAAGGCATCCGCTTCATGCTGTTCGGCACGGGTCCCGAAATCCGGCGCCTGCCGCCGGCGCTCATGGAGCGCTTCCGCCGCGCCAGCATCTCGGTCGATCCGATGTCGACGGGCGCGGCGGTGCGCACCTACAACATCATGCTCTCGGAGGGACGGCCGGTCGGCGCCGCGCTCGTTGCCGTCGAGTGAGCGGGTCGTCCGAAGCAAAGCTCGACGCGGCCTTCGCACATTGCCTCGAAGAGCTGCGAAGGGCGGATCCTGATCGCGCCGTCGCCCTGGCCTTCGCGCCGGCGGATGCGCAAGGACCGCTCGCCGCACTCTACGCGTTCGATCGCGAGACCGCGAGCGTGCGGGATCACGTCAACCAGGCGCTGCCGGGCGAGATCCGGTTGCAATGGTGGCGCGACCGGCTCGCCTCGGACGCGGTCGATCCGCTGGCGGCCGGGGAGGGCTCGCCCGTGGCCGGCGCGTTCATGGCGACGATGCGCCGGTTCGATCTGCCGGTTGCGATCGCGGAGCGCCTGATCGACGCCCGCATCTTCGACCTCTATGACGACACCATGCCGGACCGCACCGCGTTGGAAGCCTATGCGGGAGAGACCGCATCGACGATTCTGATGCTGGCCGCGATGATCCTAGACCGCAACGCGGCCCAGCGCTGCGCCGATATCGCCGGCCATGCCGGCGTCGCTCTGACGATCGCCACCGTTCTGGAGCGCGGCGTGACGCGGCCGGAGCGCGCGCAAGCCTTCGTGCCGGACGAGATCTTCGAGGCGGCGGGTGTCACGCGCGCGCAGTGGGCGGCCGAACCGAGCCAGGACAGCCCGGTGACGCAGGCGCTGATGGCGCTCGCCACGGAGCATCATGCCAAGGCTCGTCGCCTTTGGCCGGCGCTGCCGCGGAGCGTTCGGCCCGCGTTCCTGCCGGTCACGCTCGTCCCGGCGCGGTTGCAGGCGGCCGCAGGCGCGATCGGGAGCCGCCCGGCATCGCCGCCGCGCGGCGTCGGACCGTTCAGGCGCAGCTTTCTCTACTGGCGCGCGCTGCGCGCCCGGCAGACAACGGCATGATGGGGCTCGCGGGCCCATTTCGCAGGAGCGCGGCAGTCCTGCGTGGTCTGGGCACCGGCGCGTTTCTGGCAACGATGCGCTTCCCGCTCGCCGCCGTCCTGATCCTGCTTTTCTCCGTCCTGGCCAACCTCGAGGTCGCACGTCTCGACGTCGGGCTTGACCTGACGCGGCTCCTGTCCGCCATCGCGGTTGCGGGCGCGGCTTCCGTCGCCGCACGCGCGGGCCTGGAGCCCCTGCTCACAGCGCGGCCGTTCGCTCTGGCTGCATTGCCCGTTATGGTGGGCCTCTCGCTGGCGCTGTTGGTCTGGTTCGGGCGCCCGCTTCTCCTCTTCGCGCCGGCCCTCATCTGCGCCTCGATCCTGTGCGTGCCGCTTGCCCCCTTCCTGCGACATGGGTCGTCGGGTGCCTTCTGGTGGCACAGCCTGTGGACGATCGTTGGCGTCACGCTCGCCTTCTTCTCAATTCTGCTCTTTGTCGCCGGCTTTTTCGCCATCCTGGAGATGGTCCGTTTCCTCTTCGACGTCGGCCTCTCGAACCGCGCCTACGAGCATATCCTCGTCACGTCGTTCACGCTGGTCGGTCCGCTCTTCGCGCTCGGCCGTGTGCCGGCGCGCGACACCAGCCCGGAAGCCGGACCGCTTGGCGAGGAGAAGCTTGTTACGGTGGTGCGTCCCCTCTTCGACTGGGTGGCCGCGCCGCTTGCGCTCGTCACGGCGCTCGTCCTGCATCTGTATGCCGGGCGTATCCTGCTGACGGGAGAAGTGCCGGCAGGCGAGATCGGCTGGATCGTCAGCTTCTTCTCGCTTCTCGTTCTCGGCGTTCGAATCGCGATCGACCCGTTCCTGGAGCGCGGTGCGCTGCCCGCACGGCTCTTCGGGCGCCTCTGGGCGGCGATGCTCGTGGTACCGCTGGCGCTTCTTGCCTATGCGCTCTGGCTGCGGATTGGCGGGGAGGGCGTCACGGCGCCCCGTTACTTCCTGGCGCTCACGGGGAGCGGCGTCGCGGGCGCGGTTATTCTTCAAGCGTTCGGGCCAACGCGGGGCGACATTCGCTGGATCTATGCGGTCGCGCCCCTGCTTCTAGCTCTGTCGGTCGCTGGGCCGTGGAGCGTCGGTAATATCGTCGGTCGCAGCCAGATCGCGCTGATCGAATCGCGCTTCGTGGAGGGTGGGCGCCTGCGCCTTGAGGGTCTGGAGCGTCGCGAGCCGCTGGAACTGCGCTCGCGGATCTCGGCGCTGGGCGATGTCGGACAGTTGTCTCGGCTGGAGCCGTTCATACCGCCCGAGCGCGCGGAGGCGCTGGCGGCCGCAACGCGATCGGGCGAGGCGGGCACGCGAGCGGTTCTGGCCGCGCTCGGCCTGTCGTTCTCGGCGCCCGGCGTGGCCGAAACGCGCGGCATTTCGACCTTCGGCGCAAGACCATTGCCGCTCGCGGGTTACGACCTCGCTGTCACCGGCCTCTACGCGCATCCGCTGGACACGACCGGCAATCGTGCCGTGGACGCGCAGGAACTGGCGGCCTGGCTCGATGGCCAAGGGCTCGTCGTGCGGTTCCGTGCGATCGATGATCGTTTCGATCTGGCGCAGACCATTGCCGCCTTGCCCGAAGATCTCTTCGGCACCGATCCGGTCGATGCGCCTGTGTTGGATCTCGTCTCGCGTGGCGGGCGGTCGGCGCGCCTGCGCGTCGAATCGCTGACGCTCGACCGGACCGACGCCCCGATCGGCCTCGGCTTCACAATCCTCCTGCGCGCGTCGCAGTGGCCGTCAGGCGGCAGCGGCGGCTGAGGCAGACTGCCCGTCGAGCCAGACCGCGAAGTCCGCGAGCGCTCGGGCGGAGAGCGCGCGCCGTTTGGCGATGGTCTTTTCTTTTCCGCGCAGCCGCTTGCCTTCCTCGCGCGGGACCTCCACCGGCGGGAACAGCCCGAAATTGACGTTCATCGGCTGGAAGGAACGTTTGCCGCCCTCTTCCTCGGCCAGGATGTGGCCGCCGGTGATATGACCCAGAAGTGCGCCCATCGCAGTGGTCGCAGGCGGCGGCGTGACGGCGCGCCCGAGCGCCTCCGCCGCCGCAAAGCGCCCGGCCATCAGACCGACGGAGGCCGATTCCACATAGCCCTCGCAGCCAGTGATCTGGCCGGCGAAGCGAAGCTGCGGGCGCGATTTGAGCCGCAGCGTGCCGTCGAGAAGGCGCGGGCTGTCGAGATAGGTGTTGCGATGCAGGCCGCCGAGCCGGGCGAACTCCGCGTTCTCGAGCCCGGGGATCGTACGGAAGATGCGCACCTGCTCGGCGTATTTCAGCTTCGTCTGAAAACCGACCATGTTGTAGAGCGTGCCGAGCGCGTTGTCCTGGCGAAGCTGGACGACGGCATAGGCCTTGATGTCGGGCTGGTGCGCGTTGGTGAGCCCCATCGGCTTCATGGGCCCGTGGCGCAGCGTCTCGGAGCCGCGCTCGGCCATGATCTCTATCGGCAGGCAGCCGTCGAAATAGGGCGTGCCTTCCCACTCGCGGAACTCGGTCTTCTCGCCGGCAGTCAGTGCAGCGACGAAAGCCTCGTACTGCGCCTTGTCCATCGGGCAGTTGAGATAGTCCTTGCCCGTGCCCCCGGGGCCCACCTTGTCGTAGCGCGACTGGAACCAGGCCTTGTCGAGATCGATCGTGTCGAAATGGACGATCGGCGCGATCGCGTCGAAGAAGGCGAGTGCATCGCCGCCCGTCTCCGCGCGGATGGATTCGGCCAGCGCCGGCGCCGTCAGCGGTCCGGTCGCGATGATCGTCCGGCCCCATTCTTGAGGCGGGAGGCCGGAAATCTCCTCGCGCCGGATCTCGACCAGCGGATGGGCTTCCAGCGTGCCGGTGACGGCTGCCGCGAAACCCTCGCGATCGACCGCGAGCGCGCCGCCCGCCGGAACCTGGTTCTCGTCGGCGCACCGCATGATGAGCGAGCCGGCCAAGCGCATCTCGGCATGGATGACGCCCACGGCATTGGCGGTCGCGTCGTCCGAGCGGAAGGAATTGGAGCAGACGAGCTCGGCCAGGGCATCGGTCTGGTGTGCGTCCGTGCCCGTGACGCCGCGCATCTCGTGCAGCACGACCGGAACGCCGGCCGATGCGATCTGCCACGCGGCCTCGGAGCCGGCGAGGCCGCCGCCGACGATGTGAATGGGTTCTTTCGACATGCCGGCGTCATACCATCCGGCGCCTCGGCATGAAAGGCGGCAGCTTCGGTGGCGCGGCAAGGCGTCGACGAGGAGAACGTCAAACGACAACACCCGCCGGGGGAGGACCGGCGGGTGTCGTTTGGTGGCCTCTCGCTGGGAGGAGGATGCGAGAGGCTCTATTCGCTTCGGCCCTGGGAGGAGGATGGGCCGCTGCGAATCTCTGGATCTTTTCGGTGCCCGTCGGGGGAGGACCGACGGGCACCGTTAGGTGCCTCTCGCTGGGAGGAGGATGCGAGAGGCTCATCCGCTACGGTCCTGGGAGGAGGATGGACCGTGGCGAAACCCTTGACTGTCAGCGCGTCGCCTCGCGTGCAAGACGCGGGATGTCCGAGCGCGCGATACCGAGGTCGGAGAGTTCGCGAGACGTCAGCTTGTTCAGCTCGCTGCAGGTCTCGCGGTAACGCCGCCAGTTGCCGTAGGAACGAACGAGGTTCATGTCTGCGCCCTTTCCCTTTCCTGATCTAATCGTTTGAACCGGAGTTTGTCGCCCCGCTTCGATGGTTGAGAGATAGGCGGGAGGTGGTTTTCTCACCAGCGTTCGTTCCGCATGGCAGGTCTGCGCTTTGTGCATTGCGGTAGGGAAGGTCCGCATCCGAGGGATCGCACAGAGGCCCACTTTGCGGTTTGACGCTGAAAACGCCGGTGATATAGAACGCGCGCCGCGCGACGGCTGTCTTCATGGCCGAGCGGGTGTGGCGGAATTGGTAGACGCACTTGGTTTAGGTCCAAGCGCCTAACAGCGTGGGGGTTCGAGTCCCTCCACCCGCACCAGAAGAACATTCATCGCGAACGCGACACGGAACGACCATCTGCGGGCCGTCGGCCCCGGTCAGAGCTAAAGGGTGCATGATGCAGGTAACGGAAACCAAGGCCGAGGGCCTGAAGCGCGAGATCGAGATCGTCGTGCCGGCTTCGGATCTTGAGGCTCGGCTGCAGACGCGTCTCTTCGAGACGAAGGATCGCGTCCAGTTGAAGGGCTTCCGGCCGGGCAAGGTGCCCATGTCGCACATGCGCAAGACGTATGGCCGGCAGTTCATGGCCGAGATCGTGAACCAGATCATCAACGAGACGCCGCGCAACGTCATCGCCGAGCGCAACGAGCGCTCCGCGATGCAGCCCGAAATCCAGATGACGGAAGACGAGGCCGAGGCCGACAAGGTTCTGCGGGGCGAGGGCGACTTCAAGTTCACGCTTGCCTACGAGACGCTGCCCTCCTTCGAGCTGAAGGAGACCAAGGACATCAAGATCGAGCGTCCCGTCGTCGAGATCGCCGACGAGGAGGTGGAAGAGCAGGTCCGGCGGATCGCAGAGAACGCCCGCGAGTACGAGACCAAGAAGGGCAAGGCCGCCGAGGGCGACCGCGTCACGATGGACTTCGTCGGCAAGATCGACGACGAGCCGTTCCAGGGCGGCTCCGCGACCGATTCCAACCTCGTGCTCGGCTCGGGCCAGTTCATCCCGGGCTTCGAGGACCAGCTCATCGGCGTGAAGGCTGGTGACGAGATCAAGGTCAATGTCGACTTTCCCGAGGACTACGGCGCGGCGCATCTCGCCGGCAAGTCAGCTGTCTTCGACGTCACGGTCAAGGAGGTCGCGGCACCGGGCGAGCTCGAGCTCGACGACGAACTGGCCAAGAAGATGGGCCTCGAATCGATGGAGCGCCTGCGCACCGTCGTTCGCGAGCAGATCGAGAGCCAGTTCGGTCAGCAGACGCGCCAGAAGGTGAAGCGCCAGCTCCTGGACGCGCTCGACAAGGACTATGACTTCGTCCTGCCCGAGAAGCTGGTCGAGGCCGAGTTCAACAACATCTGGACCCAGGTGTCGCGCGAGCTCGAGCAGTCCGGCAAGTCCTTCGAGGACGAGGACACCACCGAGGAGAAGGCGCGCACGGACTATCGCAAGCTCGCCGAGCGCCGCGTGCGCCTGGGGCTCGTCCTCTCCGAAATCGGCGAGAAGGCCGGCGTCACCATCTCCGACGAGGAGCTGCAGCGCGCGGTCCTGGCGCAGGTCCGCCAGTTCCCAGGCCAGGAGCAGCAGATCTACGACTACTTCCGCAATACGCCGGAAGCCGTGCAGAGCCTGCGCGCTCCGATCTACGAGGAGAAGGTCGTCGACCACCTCCTCGCCACGGTCGACGTCACCGACAAGACGGTGACGAAGGAAGAGCTGATGAAGGAAGACGAGGAGGACGCGCTGGCCGCCAGCTGACGCTTCACCACCGTCCTGTATGAAGAGCCCGGCCCCTGCGGCCGGGCTTTGCGTTTGCGGGTGCGCTCAGTCAAACCTTTGCCGCACGATTCGCGCATGGCCACTCCGCTCGCAGGCTGCGAGCGCGACCGAGAACCCGAGAACCGATCGCCGAGAGATCTCCGCAAGAATGACTTTCAAGGCTCCGCTCCGCTTCCTCGCCGCCGTCCTCTTCACCGTGCTTTTTGCCGCCCCGGCGATGGCGCAGGTGCCGGGGCTTCCCGGGGCCGGGAGTTCGGTCCCCGCGGCCGAGGAGCCGGCGGCGCCGAGCGCGGAGGAGCGATCCACCCTCGACGATCTTATTCGGATCCTGGAGACGCCGGAGACGCGCGACCGGCTGATCGAGTCGCTGCGCTCGCTGGCCTATCAGCCCTCCGCCTCCGAGGCGGGAGGGGAAGCGGGCGCCTCCGTGGAGATGGAGATCGGGGAGTCCGTCCCGGCCGCTCTCGCAGCCTCCACGAGAGCCACCATCGGTGCCGTCACCTCGCTCGTCGAGCAGGGGGTCGGCGTCGTGGAAGATGGCGCGGATCTGCTTTCGGGGGCGGGAACGATCAACGTCCCGCGCGTATACGACGCGATCCTTCCCGTCTTCTCCGTCGCAGTCGCCGTCTTCGCGGTCTATTTCGCGCTAGCCTTTTTGCAGCGCCCCCTGCTTGACTGGATCGCCGGG
The DNA here is from genome assembly GCF_014058705.1 of Aureimonas mangrovi. Lineage (NCBI taxonomy): Bacteria > Pseudomonadati > Pseudomonadota > Alphaproteobacteria > Hyphomicrobiales > Aurantimonadaceae > Aureimonas > Aureimonas mangrovi. The sequence continues at coordinate 2,236,256 of NZ_CP059692.1, read as the reverse complement.
CGGGCGAGGCCCGGCATGCCGTTGCGTCGTCTCGGCCTTCTGATCCTGGCAACGCTCGTCAGCGTGGTGAAGATCTTTATTTGCGCGATCGCTGGCCACATCGCCGCGATCGTCTTCTATGCCGGGCCGCCGAATTTCGAGCAGGCGCTGTTTCTGAACGCCTTCTTCATCACCTCGATGATCCAGATCACGCTGTCGGCTTTCGTCGCGCCCTATCATCCTGCGCTGCGCATGACGCCCTTCGGAGATAACCAGGCGCGCTACTGGTACGGGCGCCTCGCCTTCATCATCATTCTTCTCGGCTACTCGTTCCTGTTCATCGCGCCGATCGTGGAAACCGCCTCAAGCGAAGGAGCGGCCAACGCCGTGCGCTTCGTTGCGGTGACGATCGCCTATCTGACCCTCGTCTTCTACATTATCTTCAACCGCAAACGCGTGGCCGAGCGGCTCCAGCGGCGCCACAAGGCTGGCGAAGACGGTTTCCAGGCACGTGTCAACGCGCTGCTCGGCGCCGTCTGGGCGCCGCTCGCCTTTGCGTTCGTCACGGCGCTCTACGGGCTCTGGCTCTCCAGTCCGCAGGACGGCTTTCGCTTCATGCTGGTCGCGAGCCTGCATTCGCTGGCCGCCATCGTCGTCGGCGGGCTCATCATAACCCTCCTGACCCGCCTCATTGCGCGAGGCATCAAGGTGCCGGCGAAGACGCGCGAGCGCCTGCCGCTGCTGGAGCGGCGTATCAACGGCTTCGTGCCCCGGCTGCTTTTCGCACTGCGCACGATCGTCATCGTCTGCGTCTTCATGGAGCTTTTGGCCGCCTGGTCGATCTTCGACTACGGCCAGTGGATTTTGTCGCAGAACGGCCAGCGGATGCTGGGCGGGGCCTTCAGCGCCTTCGTGATCCTCGTCGTCGGCTTCACACTCTACGTCCTCGTCTCGTCCTGGGTCGAGTATCGGCTGAATCCGAACTTCGGGACGGTGCCGGCGGCGCGCGAGCGCACGCTCCTCTCGCTGTTTCGCAACGCCTTCACGGTCATTCTAGGCGTCATCGTCATGATGCTCGTCCTGTCGCAGATCGGCATCGACATCGCTCCGCTCCTCGCTGGTGCCGGTGTCGTGGGTCTCGCCGTCGGTTTCGGCGCGCAGAAGCTTGTCCAGGACATCATCACAGGCGCCTTCATCCAGGTCGAGAACGTCATGAACGAGGGCGATGTGGTGCAGGTCGGCGCGACCTCGGGCGTCGTCGAGAAGCTTACGATCCGCTCCGTCTCGCTGCGCTCGCTGGACGGTACCTATCATCTGATCCCGTTTTCGTCGGTCGATCAGGTCTCCAACATGACGAAGGATTTCTCGAACTACGTCGCGGACGTGGAGGTCGCCTACCGCGAGGATACCGACGAGGTTCGCGCCGCGATGGAAGAGGCGTACGATCGCCTGCGCGCCACCGATCAGGGCGAGAACATACTCGGCGATTTCGAGTTCCTGGGGGTCGAGACGCTGGGCGCTTCCTCGATACTCGTGCGCGGGCGCGTCCGCACCCTGCCGGGCAAGCAGTGGGGCGTCGGGCGCGTGTACAAGGCGCTGATCAAGAAAGTCCTGGACGAGCGACGCATCGAGATCCCGTTCCCGCAGACGACCATCTGGTTCGGTACGGGCAAGGATGGCTCGGCTCCGCCGCTGCGTATGCTGCAGGCCTCCGAGGATGCCCAGCATGCCGAGATCGCGCGTTCGGTTCCGAAGCCGAAGATCGCCAGCGCTGCCGCGACATCGGTCGACGACGCCGAGGGCGCGGACCGGGAGGAAGCAGCCGAGAAGGCCGAAGAGGAGCGTTCGCAGGACGAGGAAGAGACCCGGCGAATCTGACCGGGCGCCTTCAACGGGCCGCCTCGTGCGCCCGCCTTGCATGGCCGGGCAGGCCCATCCTATCTGTGGTGCTCAACTCGCCACCGATTCGGGTGCGTCACGGCGCCCGATCGCAAGCCCGAAAGTCCCGGACCCATGAAGCATCCCGTCGAAACCGCGATGAACCTTGTGCCGATGGTGGTCGAGCAGACCAATCGCGGCGAGCGCGCATACGACATCTTCTCGCGCCTCCTGAAGGAGCGCATCATCTTCATCACCGGGCCGATCGAGGACGGGATGGCGACGCTCGTCTGCGCCCAGCTGCTCTTCCTCGAGGCGGAGAACCCGAAGAAGGAGATCGCCCTCTACATCAACTCGCCCGGTGGCGTGGTGACGAGCGGCATGGCGATTTACGACACCATGCAGTTCATCAAGCCGGCGGTCTCCACGCTCTGCGTCGGGCAGGCGGCCTCGATGGGTTCGCTGCTCCTGTGCGCCGGCCATAAGGACATGCGATTCGCCACGCCCAACGCGCGGATCATGGTCCACCAGCCTTCGGGCGGCTTCTCCGGCCAGGCCTCGGACATCGAGCGCCACGCGCAGGACATCATCAAGCTGAAGCGCCGTCTCAACGAGGTCTATGTCCAGCACACGGGGCAGGACTACGAGACGATCGAGAAGACGCTCGACCGCGATCACTTCATGACGGCCGAGGAATCGCAGGCCTTCGGACTGATCGATAAGGTCTATTCGTCCCGCGAAGCGCTGGAGGCGTCGCTCGCGACCTCGTGACGCCGCTTCCTTGATGTCGGCACGCGGGCACCGTAGATACGGCTCAAGCCGTCTCCACGATCGCTTCAGCGTCGCTCAAGCCAGCCCGGCGATCCTCCATGACTGGATCGTCGGCGACATTCGAGCGCTTGCGTTGGATGCGTCGCGGCATAGACTGTCCGTAAAGCGCGGTGCGTCGGAGCCGCGATGCGACGGCGCCTCACCGGTGCCGGGACTGGAAGGAACGAGAGAATGAGCAAAACGAGCGGCGGCGACAGCAAGAATACGCTCTACTGCTCTTTCTGCGGAAAGAGTCAGCACGAAGTCCGCAAGCTCATTGCAGGGCCGACGGTGTTCATCTGCGACGAGTGCGTCGAGCTGTGCATGGACATCATCCGCGAGGAGAACAAATCCTCGATGGTGAAGTCCCGCGAGGGCGTGCCGACCCCGCAGGAGATCATCGGCGTCCTCGATGACTACGTCATCGGCCAGTCCTTCGCCAAGAAGGTGCTGTCGGTGGCCGTGCACAACCACTACAAGCGGCTCGCCCACGCCCAGAAGAACAACGACGTCGAGCTGGCGAAGTCCAACATTCTCCTGATCGGCCCGACGGGCTGCGGCAAGACGCTGCTCGCGCAGACGCTCGCCCGCATCCTCGACGTGCCGTTCACGATGGCCGACGCGACGACGCTGACCGAGGCCGGCTATGTCGGCGAGGATGTCGAGAACATCATCCTCAAGCTGCTGCAGTCGGCCGACTACAATGTCGAGCGGGCACAGCGCGGCATCGTCTACATCGACGAGATCGACAAGATTTCGCGCAAGTCCGACAACCCGTCGATCACGCGCGACGTCTCGGGCGAGGGCGTGCAGCAGGCGCTTCTGAAGATCATGGAAGGCACTGTCGCTTCCGTCCCGCCCCAGGGCGGGCGCAAGCACCCGCAGCAGGAGTTCCTGCAGGTGGACACGGCCAACATCCTGTTCATCTGCGGCGGCGCCTTCGCGGGCCTCGACAAGATCATCTCCGACCGCGGCCGCAAGACCTCGATCGGCTTCGCGGCAACCGTGATGTCGCCCGAGGACCAGCGCACCGGCGAGCTCTTCCGCAAGGTCGAGCCGGAGGATCTCCTGAAGTTCGGCCTCATCCCGGAATTCGTCGGCCGCCTGCCGGTGCTGGCGACGCTCGAGGATCTCGACGAGGTCGCTCTGGTGCAGATTCTGGTCGAGCCGAAGAACGCGCTGGTCAAGCAGTACCAGCGCCTGTTCGAGATGGAGAATGTCGAGCTGTCCTTCCACGAGGACGCGCTGAAGGCGATTGCCCGCAAGGCTATCGAACGTAAGACCGGCGCGCGCGGCCTTCGCTCCATTATGGAGGCGATGCTGCTCGACACCATGTTCGAGCTGCCGACGCTGGAAGGCGTGCAGGAAGTGGTGATCTCCGAGGAGGTCATCGACGGCAATGCGCGGCCCCTCTACATCTACGCCGAGCGCAAGGACGAGAAGGAAAACGTCAGCGCCTGATGGCCTGGCGATTCTCCCAATCGCGCGTTTCTCGATAACCCGCTCTGGCCCTGCCGGGGCGGGTTTTCTCTTGCATGCGCCAGCCTGTGCGCCCCGGCGACAAGCCGCTTGAATGCGCTGCCGCATGGGCCCACATTGCAGAAATCGAAAAGGCGCCCTTTCGAACGCTTCCTGGAAGGTTCGGGGCGGGCGGCCTCAGGCGGCTCTGCCGCAGAAAGGACCTTCCATGTCGAATCTCAACGACACGGCCGGAGCGGGGGCTCCGGCGCAATACCCGGTGCTTCCGCTGCGCGACATCGTGGTGTTCCCGCACATGATCGTGCCGCTCTTCGTCGGCCGCGAGAAGTCTATCAAGGCGCTCGAGGAGGTGATGGGCGCTGACAAGCAGATCCTGCTCGCCACGCAGAAGAATGCCGGCGACGAGGATCCGGCCCCGGACGCGATCTACGATCTCGGTACGCTCGCCAACGTCCTGCAACTCCTCAAGCTGCCCGACGGCACCGTGAAGGTGCTTGTCGAGGGTGTATCTCGTGCGCGCATCGAGCGCTTCACCGATCGCACCGAGTGGCATGAGGCGGAGGCGGTCGAGATCGAGGCCGAGGACGAGGACCGTGTCGAGATCGAAGCTCTGGCCCGTTCGGTGGTCGCCGAGTTCGAGAATTACGTCAAGCTGAACAAGAAGATCTCGCCAGAGGTCGTGGGCGCGACCGGGCAGATCGACGACTATTCCAAGCTTGCCGACACGGTGGCCTCGCACCTCGCGATCAAGATCCCCGAGAAGCAGGAGATGCTCGCGCTCGTCTCGGTGCGCGATCGGCTGGAAAAGGCGCTGTCCTTCATGGAGGCCGAGATTTCGGTCCTTCAGGTGGAGAAGCGCATCCGCTCGCGCGTCAAGCGCCAGATGGAGAAGACCCAGCGCGAGTACTACCTGAACGAGCAGATGAAGGCGATCCAGAAGGAGCTCGGCGACGGCGAGGAAGGCCGCGACGAGATGGCCGAGCTGGAGGAGCGCATCAAGAAGACCAAGCTCTCGAAGGAGGGCCGCGAGAAGGCGAACGCCGAGTTCAAGAAGCTCAAGCAGATGAGCCCGATGTCGGCCGAGGCCACCGTCGTGCGCAACTATCTGGACTGGCTGCTCGGGCTGCCCTGGGGCAAGCCCTCGCGCGCCAAGGTCGACCTGAAGAAGGCCGAGGAGATCCTCGAGCAGGATCACTTCGGACTGGAGAAGGTCAAGGAGCGGATCATCGAGTATCTGGCGGTGCAGAGCCGCCAGTCGAAGCTCAAGGGACCGATCCTGTGCCTCGTCGGTCCTCCGGGCGTCGGCAAAACCTCGCTCGCCAAGTCGATCGCCAAGGCGACCGGCCGCGAATATGTGCGCATGGCGCTCGGCGGCGTGCGTGACGAGGCCGAGATCCGTGGCCACCGGCGCACCTATATCGGCTCGATGCCCGGCAAGGTCATCCAGTCGATGAAGAAGGCGAAGAAGTCGAATCCGCTCTTCCTGCTCGACGAGATCGACAAGCTCGGACAGGACTATCGGGGCGATCCGTCGTCGGCGCTTTTGGAGGTGCTGGACCCGGAGCAGAACGCCACGTTCATGGACCACTATCTGGAGGTCGAGTACGATCTCTCGTCCACCATGTTCGTGACGACGGCCAACACGCTGAACATCCCGGGCCCGCTGATGGACCGGATGGAGATCATCCGGATCGCCGGCTACACCGAGGACGAGAAGGTCGAGATCGCCAAGCGGCACCTCCTGCCGAAGGCGATCAAGGACCACGCCCTCAAGGCCGAGGAGTTCTCCGTCGGTGACGACGCGCTGCGCGAGATCGCGCGCCGCTACACCCGCGAGGCGGGCGTGCGGTCCTTCGAGCGAGAGCTGACCAAGCTCGCCCGCAAGGCCGTGACGCGCATCCTCAAGGGGGAGGCGACGTCGGTCGAGGTGACGGCGGCCAATCTCGCCGATTTCCTCGGCGTGCCGCGCTATCGCTACGGCGAGGCGGAACTGGCCGATCAGGTGGGTGTGGTTACGGGTCTGGCGTGGACGGAAGTCGGCGGCGAACTCCTGACGATCGAAGGCGTCATGATGCCTGGCAAAGGCCGCATGACGGTGACGGGCAATCTGAAGGACGTGATGAAGGAATCGATTTCGGCGGCGGCGTCCTACGTCCGCTCGCGCGCGACCGATTTCGGGATCGAGCCGCCTCTCTTCGAGAAGCGCGACATCCACGTCCACGTTCCGGAAGGCGCGACCCCGAAGGACGGTCCTTCGGCCGGCACGGCGATGGCGACAGCCATCATCTCGGTGATGACGGGCATTCCGGTGCGCCGCGACATCGCGATGACGGGTGAGATCACGCTGCGCGGTCGGGTGCTGCCGATCGGCGGTCTGAAGGAGAAGCTTCTCGCGGCGCTTCGCGGCGGCATCAAGAAGGTGATGATCCCGGAGGAGAACGCGAAGGACCTCGTCGACATCCCCGAGAGCGTGAAGAACGCCCTCGAGATCGTACCCGTCAGCCACATCGGGGACGTGCTCAAGCACGCCCTCGTGCGTCAGCCGGAGCCGATCGAATGGGACGAGGCGCGCAATCCGCTTCCCACGCCCGATCGGGCGGAGGAAGGCGTCGCGGCCGTCGCCCACTGAGGCCGGTTCGGCCATCCGGACGAGAAAAATGCCGCCCTCGGGCGGCATTTTTTGTGAAAAGCCCGGAATTCTGGCCTTTTTCGGCTTTGGCGGCTTGAATGATCGCGGTTATTTGACCATCGTCGTCGCCGATTTGGTGCCCTCGGGCGCCGTCCTCAGGAGGTGGTATAATGAACAAGAATGAACTGGTTGCCGCGGTCGCGGACAAGGCAGAACTCTCCAAGCAGCAGGCGACGGCTGCCGTCGACTCGGTCTTCGATTCGATCAGCTCGGCGCTTGCCAAGGGCGACGACATCCGTCTCGTCGGCTTCGGCACCTTCTCCGTGTCCCACCGCGCCGCCTCCAAGGGCCGCAACCCGTCGACGGGCGCCGAGGTCGACATCCCGGCCCGCAACGTCGCCAAGTTCGCGCCGGGCAAGGGCCTGAAGGACGCCGTCAACGGCTCCAAGTGATTTGACGGGCTGCTCGTCGGCCCAGTCCATCGAAAGGGAGGTCCCGCCGTCCGGTGAGGCCTCCCTTTCGCGTTGAAGCGCCGTGCGCCCGGTAGTTTCGTTTCCGGATGGCGGGCAGGTCAGTCGCCGAGTTTGGCCAGAAGCCCCGCCATCAGCCGCGCCCGGTCGACGAGGCTTGAGACGATGATGTGCTCGTCGAGCCGGTGGATGCCGGCGCCCTCCAGGCCAAGCCCGTCGAGGGTTGGCAAGCCGAGCGCGCCGGTGAAGTTGCCGTCCGAGCCGCCGCCGGAACTTCCGTGCGTCAAAGGCAGGGAGAGGGTGTCGGCGATGCGCTTGGCGCGCTCGTAAAGCTCCATCGTTCCGGGCGAGGGCTCCCAGACGGGCCGGACCACGCTCTTCTCCACGGTGAAGCCGATGCCGTCCGCCTCCGCGCGGTTCAGCGCCATCAGCCTTTCCGTGCCCCGGTCGAGATCGCTCTGGCGCTTGGCCATGCTCAGGACCTCGGCGCGGCATTCGGTCGGCACGCAATTCACCCACTGGCCGCCGTGGACCACGCCGACGCTGAAGGTGCAGTCCTCGTCGGTCATCGCCTCGATGGCGAGGATCTGCCGGGCCATCTCCGAGACGGCCGAGCGGCCCTCCTTCAGCGCAGCGCCCGCATGGCTGGGGCGGCCATGCGCCGTCAAGTGGAAGCGGGCGATCGCATAGCGCCCCGTGACGACTCCCTCGCGCATGAAGGCCGGTTCCGGCACGAGGATGTAACGGTGCCGGCGCGCGGTCTCCTCGATGAGCGGGCGCGTTCCGGGGCTGCCGATTTCCTCGTCGCTGGTGAGAAGAAAATAGACCGGCAGCAGTGTCTCGATGCCGGCATCGGCCAGTGCCTTGATCGCGTGGAACGCGGCGAGCGTTCCGCCCTTCATGTCGCAGATACCCGGCCCGTAGCAGCGCTCGCCGTCTAGCCGGAAGGGCAGCTTCTCGAGCGTGCCGACCGGATGGACGGTGTCGAGATGTGCCATCACGAGGATGCCCGGCTCGCCCGCGCGCGGATGCGGGAAGGAGGCGAGCGCGCAGTCGCCGAGCCCATCAGGGCCGGGGATGATCTCGACGCTCGCGCCGGCCGCCTCCATGTCGGCGGCAGCGAGACGCACCATCCGAGAGACGGCCGCCTTGTCGAAGGTCGGGCTTTCGCACTCGATCCAGGGTTTCAGCGCGGCCAGCATCGTCTCGGCATCGAGCGGCAGCCTGGTCGTGTCGATCATCTTCGTCTCCTCCTAGAGCGCCATTGAATCCACGCATCAGGCTTTCCGAAAACCGAACACGGTTTTCGGGCCGATGCTGTCGCAAGCTCAGGCGGCGGTGCGCTTTTCCACGATCCGTGCCAGAAGGCTCGCCCCGATCGGCAGGATCGCGTCGTCCAGGACGAAGCTCGGATTGTGGAGCGGCACCGTGCCGCCGTGGCCGACCCAGCAATAGGAGCCGGGCACGGCGTGCAGCATGTCGGCAAAATCCTCCGAGCCCATCGTCGGGCGCGGATCGCCGATGACGTTCTCCGGACCGACGATCTCCGCCGCCGCCTCGCGCAGCGCCTCGGTCTCGGCGGGATGGTTCTCGAGGACGGAGAAGATGTCGCGGATGTCGATCTCGATCTCGCATTCGAAGCTCGTGGCGAGCCCGGCGCAGATCGTGCGGATGCGCTCGCGCACGAGTTCGCCCACCTCGTCGTGGAAGTAGCGGATCGTGCCGGCGAGCAAGGCCTCCTCGGGGATGACGTTGTAGGCCGAGCCCGCGTGGATCTGCGTGATCGACAGGACGGCGGGCTTCATCGGCGTGACGTTGCGGCTGACGATGCTCTGCAGGCTCTGGGCGAGCGTCGTCGCGATGACGACCGGGTCCTTGGAATTGTGCGGCATCGCGCCGTGGCTGCCGCGCGCCTTGATGCGGATGTCGAAGAAACTGGCGCCCGCCATTGCCTTGCCGGGGAACACCGCGATCTCGCCGAGGCCGAGCTCGGGCGTGTTGTGCAGACCGTAGATTTCGTCGCAGGGGAAGCGCTCGAAGAGCTTGTCGGCGAGCATGGCGCGCGCGCCGCCGAGCCCTTCCTCGGCCGGTTGGAAGATGAAGACGACGGTGCCGGCGAAATCCTTCGCCTCGGCGAGATAGCGTGCCGCTCCGAGCAGCATCGTCGTGTGCCCGTCATGGCCGCAGCCGTGGAACCGGCCGGGGATCGTCGAGCGATAGGGCAGGTTTGTGAATTCCTCCATCGGCAGCGCGTCCATGTCGGCGCGAAGCCCGATGGTGCGCCCGGCGCCCCCGGTCCCCTTAAGAACGCCGACGACGCCCGTGCCGCCGATGCCCTCATGCACCTCCATCCCGAATGAGCGCAGCGCCTCCGCGACGATGCCGGCGGTGCGCTTCTCCTCGAAGCCGATCTCGGGATGAGCATGCAGATCGCGGCGGATGGCGGTGAGGTCTTCGGCGAAGCTCTCGATGCGCGGAATGACGGTCATGGAACGGTCCTTCGATGGTCTTGGTCAGGCGGCCGGCGAAAGGGCAACGCCCGGCCGCAGCTTGGTGAAGGGAAGGGAAGCCGGATCGAGCGGCATCGGGCCAGGCGCGGTGCAGACGAGGATGGTCTCGGCGATCGGCGCGAAGTCGGCACGAAAATGCACCGAGCTCTTGTTGACGAGGATCGCCTGATCCTTCGGCTCGATGCCGACGAAACGGTACATCTCCTGGTCGGCCATCTGCGCCTTGCGCGAGCCGAGCACCACCTGAACCCCGCCGATGCGCAGGCACGCGGAGGGGCCGAGCCGCATCCGCGCGCCGCCGTAGAACGGGCCGTCCGCGACGAGGTGCCCGTCCGAAAGCGAGACGATCTCGAATTCGCCCTCGAAGGGCGCGTCGCCGGGAATGTTCGACTTGCCGCCGAGCGAGAGCTTCACCGTCGCCCCGACGCCCGCCTCGTGGACGGTTCGAGCCGCCGCCGGATCGACGATCACGCCGATCGCGGCGCGCGTTGCACCGGCCTCCACCAGCGCGCGGAGCATGCCTGTGGTGTCGGAATCGCCGCCCGCGCCGGGGTTGTCCTGCGTGTCGGAGATGACCACCGGCTTCGTGGCGCCATCCGCGAGGCGCATGGCCTCGCGCACACCGTCAAGCGGGTCGAAGGCCTTGCCGGCAAAGGCGTTGCGCGCGGCGAAGACGGCTTCGACGATCGCGTCCGCCGCAGCGTCCGCCGCCTCCTGCGTGGCGCCGTAGCCGACGACCGAGGGGCCGCAATCGGCGAAGTCCGCAGCCGGAAAGCCGCAGAGGAAGGACGTGGAGGTGACGGGGCCGTCTTCCAGCCGGGCGACCAGCGCGTAGATGCTCCCAGCGGGCTCCATGTCGGTGCATTGCCAGGCGATGGGGATGAGGAAGGGGATCTGGCGGAACGCCTTGAACTCGGCCGCACCGCCGACGAGCCGGGCGAGGTGGACGGCCGCGCGGCGACCGGTTTCGGCCATGTCGACATGCGGATAGGTGCGGTAGGCGACGAGGGCCGAGGCTTCCGCGACCATGCGCGGCGAGACGTTGGCGTGGAGGTCGAGGCTGGCGACGATCGGCACGTCCGGCCCGACGACCGCGCGAACGCGCGCGATGATCTCCCCCTCGCCATCGTCTGCGTGCTCGGCGACCATCGCGCCGTGAAGATCGAGATAGACGCCGTCGAGCTGCCCCGCCGCCTCGATCGCGGCCACGATCTTGCCCGCCACAGTCTCGAACGCCTCTTCGGTGACGTGGGCCGAGGGGCTTGCATGGCACCACATGGTCGGCACGAGCTCCCAGCCGCGCCGCTCGGCCTCCTCGACGAAGCCGCATGTGCCCATGTTGACGTTGCGCAGCGCCTCGATCATCGCCGGGCCTTCGCTCATCGCCGGGAAGCCGCCGCCCTCGACGAAAGCCTGGAGGCCTGCCTTGCTCGGCGCGAAGGTGTTGGTCTCGTGCATGAAGCCGCCGATGGCGATGCGGGGAGGGGTCATGATCATCTTTCCGGAATTCAATGGACCGCGGTCGCGACGGGCACCGCAACTTCGAGCGGGCGAAAGTTCGGGAAGTCCCAGTGCTTGCCGGGCGCCGCTTCCAGAAGCGCGCGGGTGTAGGGCTCCTTCGGCGCACCGAGCACCTGCGCGGCGGGGCCATATTCGACGATCCGCCCCTTCTGCATCACCGCGACATCGTCGCAGATCTGGGCCGCGACCCGCAGGTCGTGGGTGATGAACAGGATGGCGACACCGAGTCGCTCTTGGATATCGGCCAACAGTTCCAGAACCTGTGCCTGAACCGAGACGTCGAGCGCGGACACCGCCTCGTCGGCGACGATGACGTCCGGGTCCATCGCGAGCGCCCGGGCGATGGCGATGCGCTGGCGCTGGCCGCCGGAGAACTGGTGGGGATGACGGTCGATCGCGTCCCGCCCAAGCCCGACGAGTTCCAGAAGCTCTTGCGCGCGGCGCCGTGCTTCACCCTTGCTCGTGCCGTAGTTGATCGGCCCTTCGGTGATGCTGTCGCCCACCGTGCGGCGTGGGTTGAGCGAGCGGTTGGGGTCCTGGAAGATCATCTGGATGCGCTTGCGCCACGGTCGCAGCGAGCGGCGCGAGAGGCCGGAGATGTCGGTGTTGCCGACGCGGATGGAGCCGCCGGTCGGGTCGAGGAGCCGCATCACGCAGCGCGCGACCGTGGTCTTGCCCGAGCCGCTTTCGCCGACGATGCCGAGCGTGCGCCCGCGCTTCAGCTTGAAGTTCACGTCGGCGGCGGCGACCGTCTCGTGCTTGCGGCCGAAGATCGAGCGCCCGCCGCCATAGGTCATGGCGAGGTCGATCGCCTCCAGCACGGTCTCGCTCGACCCGGCCGGACGCTCTGCGCGCGGATGCAGCGCCGGCACCGCCGACAGGAGCTTGCGGGTATAATCCTGACCGGGATCGCGAAGGATATGCGCCACCGGTCCGCTCTCGACGATGTCGCCGTGGCGCATGACGTAGACGCGGTCCGCGATGTCGGCGACGACGCCCATGTCGTGCGTGATGAAGAGGACGGAGGTGCCGTGCTTTTCCTGCAGCTCGGAGATCAGATGCAGGATCTGGCGCTGTGTCGTCACGTCGAGCGCCGTCGTCGGCTCGTCGGCGATGAGGAGCGTCGGCTCCAGCACGAGCGCCATCGCGATCATCACGCGCTGGCGCTGGCCGCCCGAAAGCTGGTGCGGGTAGGAGCCGGCGATGCGATCGACGTCCGGCATGTGAACCTGTGTGAGGATGTCGCGGATGCGCGCCCGTCGTTCGCCGGGAGAAAGCCGCGAGTGCGCCGCCAACACCTCGTCGAGCTGCTTCTCGACGGTCAGCACCGGGTTCAGCGCGGTCATCGGCTCCTGGAAGATCATCGACATCTTCGTCGCACGCAATTCGCGAAGGCGGGCGGGCTTTGCGGCAAGAACGTTCTCGCCGTCGAGAAGGATGTGCCCCGCGCTCGCGACCAGCGCGCCCTTCGGCAGCAGTCCCATCGTCGCGAGCGAGGAGACCGACTTGCCCGACCCGCTCTCGCCGACGAGGCAGACCGTCTCGCCGCGCCCGACGGTGAGGGAGACGCCGTTCAGGATGCTGATCGGCCGGCCGCCGCGCGTCTCGACGACGAGGTCCTCGATGACGAGGGCCGGTGCATTCGCCTCGGCTTGCGCGTTCATCGCAGTCCTCCCTTCTTCGCCATGCGTGGATCAAGAAGATCGCGGGCGGTGTCGCCGAGGATGTTGATCGACAGGATGCAGATCGAGAGGAAGAGGCCCGGCCAGAAGATCAGCGAGGGCTTGATCTGGAAATAGAGCCGGCCCTCCGACATGATGTTGCCCCAGGAGGGCGTCTCGGTGCCGATGCCCGCGCCGAGGAACGAGAGGATCGCCTCGGTCAGGATCGCCGAGGCGCAGACATAGGTGCCCTGAACGATCATCGGCGCGATGGTGTTGGGCAGGAGGTGCCGCCACATGATCTTCGGCAGCCCCGAGCCGACCGCGATCGCGGCCTCCACATAGGGCTCCTCCCGCGCCGAGAGGATGACCGAGCGCACGAGGCGCACCACACGTGGGATCTCGGGAATGGTGATGGCGATCATCACGGTCCAGAGGCTGGACCCCGCGAGTGCGACGATGGCGATGGCAAGGAGCACGCTCGGGATGGCCATCAGACCGTCCATGATGCGCATCAGGACGGCGTCGAGCCAGCGGAAGAAGCCCGCGAGGATGCCGAGCGGCAGGCCGATGAGCACGGCGACGAGCGCGGCGCCGAGGCCGACGATCAGCGAGATGCGCGCACCGTGCAGCGTGCGCGAGAAGACGTCACGGCCATAGGCATCCGTGCCGAAGGGGTGCGCGGCGCTGGATTCGGCAAGGCGTGCGGTCGGGTTCATCGCAATCGGATCGTGCGGCGCGATCCACGGCGCGAGGAACGCCGCGATCACGATCACCGCGAGGCACAGGGCCGCGATCGGCGGCGCGATGCCGAGCCCTTTCCAATCCACGCGCGGCAGGATTCGGCGTTTGACGACGGGCTCTGCGCCCCGGTCCACCTGGCTCGTCATCAGTAACGGATCCTCGGGTCCATCAGGGCATAGGAAAGGTCGATCAGGAGGTTGATGAGGACGTAGACGCCGCTTGTCAGAAGGATTAGCGCCTGGATCACCGGATAGTCGCGGGCCAGGATCGCATCGACGGTGAGACGCCCGAGACCGGGAATGTTGAAGACGCTTTCGGTAACGACGACGCCCGAGATCATCAGTGCGAAACCCGTGCCGATGACGGTGAGGATTGGCACGGCGGCATTGCGCAGCGCGTGGCGGAACAGGACGAGCCGCTCGCTCAGGCCTTTTGCGCGGGCGGTGCGCACGTAGTCCTCGCCGAGGACGTTCAGCATCGAGGCACGTGTCATGCGGGCGATGAGGGCGATGTAGATGGAGGAGAGCGTCAGCGCCGGAAGGATGATGCGCTGCGTGAACGGACCAATGCCGTCCGAGATACTGGCGAAGCCCTGCACCGGAACGAGGCGCAGATTGATGGCGAAGACCTGGATCAGGATGTAGCCGATCACGAAGACCGGAATCGAGAAGCCGAGAACCGAGGCGCTCATCACCAGATTGTCGATGAAGCTGCCGTGCCGCCAGGCCGCGATGACGCCCATCGGAACCGCGATGAGAACGGTGAGCACGATCGTCACGAGCGCGAGGCTGATCGTCGGCTCAAGACGCTGATCGATGAGGGTGAGGACGGGCGTGCGCGAGATCAGCGAGGTGCCGAAGTCACCGGTCAGGAGTTGACCGGCCCAAGTGACGAACTGGTTGTAGATCGGCTGGTCGAGGCCGAGGCTGGCGCGGATGTCGGCGAGCTGCTGCGGGGTCGCCATGTCGCCGGCAATGACGGCCGCCGGGTCTCCAGGCGTCAGCCGCAGGAGCAGGAACACGAACAGCGCGACGACGATCATCACGGGGATCGCGGCGAGCACGCGGCGCACGAGGTAGCCGATCATCGCTTGGTCCTCGGATCAGGGATGCGGGGAGGGTCGGCCCCGCCGCATCCGGCGGGGCCGCATGTTCGGCGCGGATGCGCTACTCGGCCTTTTCCACCGCCCAGAAGACCGGGACCGGTGCCTTCAGAAAACCGGTGATCTGGCTGGTCCAGGCGGACGGGGTGAAGTAGTCGCCGAGCGGCACGTAGGTGACCTGCTCGTAAGCGTGTTCCTGGATTTCAGCGGCGATCGAGGCGCGTTCCTCGTCGGTCTCGGCCATCGCGAAGGAGACGCGCATCTCGTCGAGCTCGGGATCGGTCGGCCAGCCGAACCATGCACCTTCCGGACCGCCGCCGTTCAGCATCGGGTTGTTGAGGGGGCTCCACACCTCTGGGATCACCCAGTTTGTAAAGAACATGTTCCAGCCGCCATCGGCGGGCGCGGCCTGGCTGGCACGGCGGGTAACGAGCGTCTGCCAGTCCATCGGCTGGAGATCGACAGTGAAGCCGGCTTCGCGAAGCTGCTGCGCGGCGACCACCGGCTGCGCCGAGGTTGTGACGACGTCGGTCGGCTGCATGATGACGACAGGTGTGCCGTCGTAGCCGGCCTCCTCGAGCATCTGGCGGGCCGTCGCCGCGTCCGGCCCGTTCATGATGAGATCGTCGCCGGCGTCCGTCGCCAGCGGCGAACCGCAGCCGTACATCGAGCCGCAGACGGAATAGTATTCCGGATTGCCGATGAGTGCTGAAAGCACCGGCTCCTGGCCCAACGCTGCGAGAGCTGCGCGCCGGATCTCGATATTGTCGAAGGGCGGGTGCAAGAAGTTCATCCGGCCCATCGTCTGCGAGCCGAGTTCGTTGAAGAGATCGACCGTCAGCTCCGGATTGGCCTGGAGGATCGGCAGAAGGTCGACGGGCGCGGCCTCCAGATAGTCGATCTCGCCGCTGTTGACGGCGTTCATCGCGGTCTGCGCGTCCGGCATTGCGATCCAGCGAACGGTGTCGACGTTCACGACCTTGCCGCCTGCCGTCCAGCTCGGCGGCTCGTCGCGCGGGACGTACTCCTCGAACTTTTCGTACACGGCCTGGACGCCCGGCTGGTACTCGCTCTCGACGAAACGGAAGGGGCCGGAGCCGGTGTAGTCGCTGATGCTTTCGGTGGACGGCGTCTGCGCGACACGCTCGGGCATCATGAAGGTCGGCAGGCCGGAGGGCTTGGCCATCAGCTCGATCACATAGGTGAAAGGCTCGGACAGCGTCAGCGTGATGGTCTTGTCGTCGGTGGCTTCGAGGCTCTCGACATAGTCCATCATCAGCTGTGCGCCGCCGTCGCGCTCCGCCCAGCGATTGAGCGAGGCGACGCAGTCGGCCGCCGTCACGGGTTCACCGTCGTGCCAGGTCAGCCCGTCGCGCAGCGTAAAAGTGTAGATCAGGCCGTCGTCGGAGATCGTCCAGTCCGCCATCTGGGGCTGCGGCTGCTGGTTCTCGTCCATAGCGATCAGCGTGTCATAGATCATGTAGCCGTGATTGCGCGTGATGTGTGCGGTGGTGATCACCGGATCGAGCACACGAATGCCGGAATGCATCACTGCGCGAATCTCCTGCGCGCCGGCGGGCAGGGCTGCGCCCGTCAGAACGGTTGCGGACAGCAGGGCCGCTCGCAGCGCACGGGGAAGAGAGCATCCGGGATGTTCGAAGTGGAAGGTCATTCTGTGCGTCTCCGTTCGAGTAAGGACGGGCTGGAAATCGACGACGGCAAAGTATCGCATTGCGATACTGCTTGGCAGAATGAGAGAGTTTAGGTAGACGTTCATGAAATAGTCAAGCGCGGGAAACGAGCAAAAAATATGCAGGCTACGGACGTCGCTCATGAGAGGTCGAGGACGGGACAGGTTGGCAAGATCCTCTCCCTCGAAAAGGCGATGCGCGTCTTGGAGGTTTTCGGCGAGGCGCGCCCGGAGGTTGGGCTGACGGAGATCGCGAGCGCCGTGCGTCTTGATCGAAGCGCGGTCCAGCGCATTCTCAATACCTTCCACCAGCTCGGATATCTGGAGAAGGACGTGGCCACGCGGCGCTTCCGCCCTTCACTGCGCATGAGCGAACTCGCCAATGCCTACCTGTGGGCGGACGAGCTGGTGCGTGTGGCCATGCCCAAGCTCATCGAGCTTCGGCAAACGCTCGGAGAGACGATCAACTTCTCGCGCCTCGACGGTTCAGACATCGTCTACGTCGTGCGCCTGCCCAATGTGCGCACGAACTATGCCGCGATGATCATCGGCCGGCGTGTGCCCGCGCTGAATACCGCCAGCGGACGAGCGATGGTCGGTCTGCGCCCGAAGGAGGAGCGCGCACGCTGCGTCGAGGAATGGCCGATGCGCCGCTTCACACCCGAGACGGAGATGGACCGCGCCCGCGTCCTCGCCAGCGTGGAGACGGCGGCACGCAAGCGCTTCTGCATCACGCGCAACGAGCTGATGATGAACGAGATCGGCGTAGCCGTTGCCATCCGCGCGCGCGATGGCGGGTTCGGTGCGCTGCACTGTTCCGTCACCCCGACGGACTGGACCGACGAGGCGGTGACGGACAGGATCGTCCCGCGCCTGCAGGATGCGGCCAACGCCATCGGCTGACCGACTCTGGCTACCATCGAACCGAAAGGCCCCAGTTTCATGACCGAGATGCTACGTTCGCAGGAGATGCGCCGCCTGAAGGAGCTCGTCGCAGACGTCGAGATCGCGGTGGACCGGTTCGGCGTCTCGCATATCCGCGCGCAGAACCGGGACGATCTGTTCTTCGCGCAAGGCTGGAACGTGGCACGTGACAGGCTGTGGCAGATCGACCTGTGGCGAAAGCGCGGGCTCGGGCTGCTCGCGGCGGACCTCGGCCCCGGCTATCTCGCGCAGGATCGCGCCTCTCGCCTGTTCCTCTATCGCGGCGAGATGGCGCCGGAGTGGAGAGCCTACGCACCGGATGCGGAGGAAATCTGCGAAGCCTTCGTCGCCGGCATCAACGCCTATGTGGAGAGCACGCAATGCGGCGAGGCCGCGCTGCCGCGCGAATTCGAGCTGATGGGCACGCGGCCGGCGAAATGGGCCGCGAGCGATGTCGTACGCATCCGCAGCCATGCGCTGACGCGCAACGCGCTTTCGGAGGTTCTGCGATCGAATGTCCTGGGCAGGGCCGGCGAAGAGGCCGAGCGCCTGCGGCGCTCGCTGGAGCCAGCCGTCGATCTCTCCGAGGAGCTCGCCACCGGCGTCGGCCCGGTGCCGCTCGCCGTCGCGGACGTCTTCAAGCTCGGAACGGCGGGTGTGTCATTCTCCCGCGAGCGACTGGACGCGCGCCTGGAGGACGCAGAGCGCTGGGCGGTGGTCGACCCGATCGGCAAGGTGATTGCGCGAGCGGAGGCGGAGGGCTCGAACAACTGGGCCGTCAGCGGTTCGCGGACCGGGAGCGGCCGCCCGATCCTGGCGATGGACCCGCACCGCGCGCACGCCGTGCCCTCGCTTCGCTATGTCGTGCATCTCTCGATGCCGGGCTTCGACGTCATCGGGGCGGGTGAGCCCGCCGTGCCGGGCATCACCTTCGGCCACAACGGCCACAGTGCGTTCGCCATCACCATTTCGGGTGCCGATCAGGAAGACGTCTACGTCTACGATACGGCTGAGGGCGATAGCGCGTCGTATCGCTATGGCGAGGGTTTCGAGGCAATGGAGGTCGTGCGCGAGAGCTTCGAGGTGAAAGGCCACGACGCGGTAACGCAGGAACTGCGCTTCACGCGGCACGGCCCGGTGCTTCTCGAGGACAAGGCCGCGAAGCGCGCTTATGCGCTGCGCACCGTGTGGAGCCAGCCCGGCTCGGCGCCCTACATGGCGAGCCTTTCGGTGATGCGCGCTCGGTCCGTCGAAAGCTGGCGCGAGGCGCTGACGGGCTGGGGCACGCCAGCCACCAACCATGTCTACGCCGATGCGAGCGGCACGATCGGCTGGCAGGTCGTCGGCAAGACGCCCATCCGGCCGAACTGGAGCGGGCTCCTGCCGGTGGCGGGCGACGGGCGGCACGAATGGGCCGGGCATGTCGATCCGCTCGATCTGCCGCATGTCGTCGATCCCGAGCGAGGCTTCATCGCCACGGCCAACGAGATGAACATCGCGGCCGAATGGCTCGCGACGAATCCGCCGATCGGTTTCGAGTGGATCGAAGCGAGCCGCTCGCGCCGCATCCACGAGGTGCTCGACACGCAGGATCGGCATACGTTCGAGGATTCGCGAAAGCTGCAGACCGACGTCCTGTCCCTGGTCGCGCGCCGCGCGAAGGCTGCGATCGCCGCAATGGCGCTGGAGGAGGGCGCGCGCCCCGCCGCCGAGCTTTTGGCCGATTGGGACGGGCGGCTGGAGGCGGATTCGGCGCCCGCTGCGCTCTTCGAGCTCTGGTTCACCAGGCATCTGAAGCCGGCGCTGTTCGCACGCGCGACGCACGATACCGCGCTGCAGGCGATCATGCTGCCCGGTGACGTCGATGGGGTCATGGACGCGTTGGATGGAGAAGAGCAGCAGGTCGCCGTCCTGGTCTCTCGGACGCTCGCCGCCGCCTGGGCGGACATCGCCGCGCGGCTCGGGCCCGATCCGGCGGGCTGGCGCTGGGGCGATCTGCACCGCCTGACGCTGGATCACCCGCTTGCAGGAGTTGCGCCGGAGGCGGCAGGCGAATTGTCGGTGCCGTCGATGCCCCTCGGCGGCAGCGGCTCGACGCCGATGTGCGCGGTCTATCGTCCGTCCGATTTCGAGATCACCGTCGGCGCGTCGGTGCGCATGATCGTCGATGTGGGCGCGTGGGACGAAAGCGTCTTCATCAACATGCCTGGCCAGTCCGGCGATCCGGCATCGACGCACTACCGCGACCTCGCGCCCGTCTGGCTTGAGGGGCACCATCATCCGCTGGCCTATTCGTTGGAAGCTGTCGATGCGGTGACGGCGTCCACGATCGTCCTGTCGCCGGATGGTTGAAGGTCTAGGCGGGGAAGACGCCCTTCACCTTCGTCGCGTCCTCGTTCTCCGAGCGCCAGGCGAGGCGGAAGATCAGCTCGAGATAGGCCCACCACTCGTCCGACGTCGCAGTGACGGTCAGCGTGCCGCGCTCGTCTTGCAGCGAGACGACGACAGTCGCCGGCAGCGGGCGCTGCTCGGTGATGAGGAAGAGCGCGCGTGCCGTCGAGTAGACCCGCTGCAGCCGTTCCAGTCGCCATGGCTCTTCGTCGGAGCGATAGGCGCTCACTTCGGGAACGTATTCGCGATCGTCATGCCGCTGGTCCCAGGAGTTTTCCTCGATCAGCCAACGTTGGAACGGCGAGGGGCGTTCTGCGGTCCTTTGCATGGGACGTCCTGCCACTTTTTCGTCACAACCAGCGTGGCATGAGCCGGCGTCTGATTCCAACCACTTAACAGAAGAATTTTCCGTGAAACCGGCAGAAAAATGCCGATAGTCCGCCGATCCGGTCAAAAAGCTTTGAGGGCGCTCGGCATGGCGGATTGCGGCGCAGGCCCTATTCTTTCGGCGTGATGGCGGGGCAGACGCCGCGCCGCAGTAGAGGAGCCTGGACATGAAGAAGGTCTGGACGAAGCCGCAGATGTGTCAGGTGGCGACGGGATTCGAGATCTCGCGCTACGCATCGTCGGAGCTTGAACTCCGCAAGTAGCCTTCGGTATGGGCGGGGCGAGAGCCTCGCCCATCACCAGCCCGTCGCGTGACGGGCGCGATATCTCGCATCGAAGAAAGTGAAGCCCCGTGATCATCAGGGTGCTCGGCTCGGCCGCCGGCGGCGGCGTGCCGCAATGGAACTGTAACTACCGCATCAGCCGCAGGGCGCGTGAAGGCAAGGGCGAAGTGAGGCCGCGCCTCCAGTCCAGCATAGCCGCGCAGGGCAGCGAAGGCCGCGGATGGGTGCTGTTCAACGCATCACCCGATATCCGCCAGCAGATCAACGAGACCCAGGCCTTGCAGCCTCATGCGGACGCCGAGTTGCGCTCGAGCCCGATTGCCGCCGTGGTGCTGACGAACGCCGACGTCGATCACCTCGCGGGGCTTCTCTCGCTGCGCGAGCGCCAGGCGTTCAATCTCTACGCGACCGACCGGGTGCTGGCCGTTTTGGAGGCCAACCCGATCTTCCGCGTTCTCGACCCGGACTATGTGCGACGCATAACGCTGCCGATCGAGAAGGACGTCGCGCTGGAAGGGCCGGCAGGGCCGCTCGGTATCACGATTCGGCTGTATCCTGTGCCCGGCAAGGTCGCGCTGTTCATGGAGACGGGCGACGCGGCGAACGATTTCGAGGCGGATGGTGGCGACACTGTCGGCGTGCAGATCCGCGGCGAAAGCGACGGCATCGTCCACTACGTTCCGGGCTGTGCACGGGTCGACGACCGGTTGCGCGAAAGAGTGCGCGGTGCACATGCGCTTTTGTTCGACGGGACGGTCTTCACCGATGCCGAGATGGCGGAGGCTGGCGTCGGAACCAAGACCGGTCGTCGGATGGGTCATGTTCCCATCACCGGTGACGGAGGCTCGATCGACGCCTTCGACAACCTTTCCGTCGAACGGAAAATCTACATCCATATCAACAACACCAACCCGATCCTTGAAGAGGCGTCGGAAGAAAGACGCCGCGTAACGGACGCTGGCTGGAGCGTTGCCGAAGATGGATTGGAGCTTCACGTATGAGGCAACCCTTCCGCATCGAGAGTGTGTTGTCGCCGACCGATCTGGAGGCGCTCCTGCGCAGCGTGGGAGACGCGCGCTACCACAACCGCCACCCCTTCCACCACCGGATGGTGGCCGGTGATCTGACCCGCGGCCAGATGCAGGCCTGGGCGCTCAACCGTTACTGTTACCAGGCCGCCATTCCGCGGAAGGATGCGATGATCCTTTCGCGTCTCGATGACCGTGCGCTGCGCATTGAATGGCGTGAGCGGGTGATCGATCATGACGGCGCGGCGGGCGAGCCGGGCGGGATCGAGCGCTGGATGCGCCTGGCGACGGGGCTGGGGCTCGACGCGCAGGACGTCGCCTCGCAACGCCTCGCGCTCCCTGCTACGCGCTTTGCGGTGAACGCTTATCTGACGCTGGTCGAAAAGCGGTCGGTGCTGGAGGCGATCGCCTCGTCCCTGACCGAGATGTTCTCGCCGCTGGCGATCGGCGAGCGCGTGCCGGCGATCCTCGCGCGCTACCCTTACGTGGACGAGGAAACGTTGTCTTATTTTAAGCCGCGCCTGACGCAGGCGCCGCGCGATGCGGACTTCGCGCTGGCCTATGTGAAGGAGCACGCGAGGACGCGCGAGGAGCAGCAGGCCTGCGTCGATGCGCTCCTTACCAAGTGCGACATCCTCTGGGCGATGCTCGACGCGCTGCACTTCTCCTATGTAGAGCCGGCCTTCACGCCGCCCGGCTGCTTCGTACCGATTGCGGAGGACGGGCCGTGACGGCCCGCGATCGCCCGATCGTCGCGGACGCTTCCAGGCCGAGCCTGCCGCGGCACGTGCGCCTGCGGCATGATCCTGTGCGAGGGGCCTGGGCGCTTCTATCGCCGGAGAAGGTCTTGTGGCCGGATGAGGTGAGCCTTGCGATCCTGCGCCGATGCGACGGGCTCACGGACGTCGCGTCGATCGCCGGCGCGCTTGCCGCCGAGTACGAGGCCGACGAGGCGGAGGTCCGGCGCGACGTGACGGAGTTTCTGCAGGACTGGTCGGATCGCATGGTGGTGCGGCTGTGAGCGCTGCAGAATCTACGTTGCAGGCTCCGATCGGCATCCTCGCCGAACTGACGCATCGCTGCCCGCTTCAATGCCCATACTGCTCCAATCCTCTCGCGCTGATGAAGGCGAACCGGGAGCTCGACACTGACGGCTGGATCTCGATCTTCGAGCAGGCGGCCGATCTCGGCGTTTTGCAGGTGCATCTGTCGGGCGGCGAGCCGACGCTTCGGCAGGATCTGGCGAGGCTCGTGGAAACGCTCGCCCGGCGCGGCGTCTATTCCAACCTCATCACGGCCGGCGTCGGGGTGAAGGAGGGCGCGTTCGAGGCCCTGGCGAAGGCGGGGCTCGACCACGTCCAGCTCTCCTTCCAGGGAGCTCGGCCGGAGACGACCGAACTGATCGGCGGGCGGCGCGGGGCACACGAGACCAAGCTTCAGACCGCGCGCCGTGTGCGCGAGGCGGGCCTGCCGTTGACGATCAACGCCCCCATCCACCGCCGCAACATCGGCGAGGCGCAGGCCTTCATCGACCTTGCGCTGGAGCTGGGGGCGGAGCGGCTGGAGATCGCCAACGTGCAGTATCACGGCTGGGCGCTCTTCAACCGAGCGGCCCTGATGCCGCCGCGTGACGCCGTGCTTGAGCTCGCCGAGACGGTGGCACAGGCGCAGGCCGCGCTGCGCGGTGTGCTCGCGATCGATTTCGTGGCGCCCGACTACTATGCGCGCTACCCCAAGGCCTGCATGGGCGGCTGGGCGAGCGACGCCTTCATGATCACGCCGGACGGCACGGCGATGCCCTGTCATGGCGCCCACGAGATTCCCCATCTCGTCTTCGACAATGCGGCCAAGACGCCGCTCGGCGAGATCTGGGCGCATTCCTCGGCGTTCAAGGCCTATCGAGGCACGGCATGGATGAAGGACCCGTGCCGAAGCTGCGAGCGCAGGGACATCGATTTCGGCGGGTGTCGCTGCCAGGCGATGAAGCTTGCGGGCGACGCCGCGGCGACGGATCCGGCCTGCTCGCTCTCGCCCTTGCATGGGCAGGTGCTGGCACTGGCCGAAGGCGATGCCGCGAGCGGGGTCGAAGAAATGTCGTACCGAAGGATTGGCGTTCACGCCTGAGCGAAGGCAGACGCCTCAGGCCGCGTCCGGCCGGTAGCCGCGCACGATGGCCCTTCCGCGCCCGTCGCGCTTCGCCTCGTAGAGGGCGGCATCGGCGGCGGCCATTGCCTCCGCCCCGGTCGCCGCCGTTGTTTCCACGATGCAGCAGCCATCGCTGACCTGAATATTGACCGCGCCATGCGGCAGGAAGATCGGCCAACTGATCGCTTTCACGACGTCGCGGCTGAGCGCCTGGGCCTGGGCCTCGTCGTCGATATTCGGCTGGACGATGACGAATTCGTCTCCGCCGAGGCGCGCGGCGAAGGCGCCGCGTGTCAGAACGGCCCGCATGCGCTTGGCGACCTCCACGAGAATGGTGTCGCCGGCTGCGTGCCCGTAGGTGTCGTTGATCGCCTTGAAGTGATCGAGGTCAACGAAGTGGATCGCGATCAGCTGCGGCTCCTTGTGCGCGAACAGCGCGTCGAGTCTTTCGTGCAGCATCGAGCGGTTCGGCAGCCGCGTCAGCGAATCCTCCCCCGCCATTTCCGCAAAGCGCTGACGTGTTGTCAGATGCTCCAGCGTGATGTTGTAGGTGTTGATGATCATGTCGAAGCTTCCGGCCGTCATCGCAACGAGGACGGCTGCGATGACGAGATGCTCGGGCCCGGGATGCAGCGCTGTTGCCAGCGCTAGCGCGCCCCCGGAGATCAGCACGGTGGGGATCGCGATCCACGGCCTTACAGAGGCCCGCCCGACGATGCCGGCGCAGAAGCCGACGACGAGGATCGCCGCCATCAGCTTAGCCGAGGCGCCTTCCATCGGGACCGCAACGAAGGAGAAGACCGCCAGAACGAGCGCGAACCAGAAATTGCCGATGCCGTAGGCACGCTCCCATGTCACGACGCGGGCGGTCGCTTCGTAGCGGCGGAACAGGAGCACGCAGGCGATGCGGTAGGTCGTGGCGAGAAGGCCCGCAATGCCGATGGCGATCATCGCGTTGTCGCCGGTCTTCATGTGCAGGAGGGCGGAGAAGGCGACGAGCGAGATGCCGACGATCGTCTTCGGCACGATGGTGGTGAAGAGGAGGCGGCCGAGCTCGTCCCGCGTCTGCGGATCGACGGCATCTTCGCCGAAGAGCGTATGCCAGATGGCGAAAGAGCGGCGCGTCATCACTGCGAGGATACGTCTTATAGCTTAAGGAATATGTGTGCCGCGCGACCGCACGTCGCGATAAAAAAAAGGGCGCCCGAGGCGCCCTTCCAATGCTTGGATCGCGGGTTGCGCGATCTGAAGCGCAATCAGGCGCTCTGAAGGTTCACGGCCTTCGGACCCTTGCCGCGCGTATCCGGCGCGCTGTCGAAAGAAACCTTCTGACCGTCGGTGAGCGAGGACATGCCCGAACGCTCGACGTCGGAGATGTGCACGAACAGATCCTTTCCGCCGTCATCGGGGGTAATGAAGCCGAAGCCCTTGTCAGCGTTGAAGAACTTAACGGTACCAGTAGCCATTGAAAAAACCTGTTCGTTCCAAGTCGAGCGCATCGTGCGCGCGCAGACCATGACTGACGCGAGGCCTCTCGGCAAACGAAAAGTCCTCGCCGGCCATATTAAGACAGTTTGGAGACAGGCGGGGCGAGGTTTTCATGTACCCAGAACCTGGCGGTACTGGATGAATCCGCTGCGCTCGGCGACCTTGTCGTAGAGGGCGCGCGCGTCATGATTGGCCTCCTGCGTGAGCCAGTAGACCCGCGAGGCGCCGGCCGCCTCCGCTTTTTCGCGCACATGCTCGATCAGCGCGCGGCCGGTGCCGCGGCCTCGCACAGCCGCATCGACGAAGAGGTCCTGCAGGTAGCAGTAGTCGCCGCGCGTCCATGTGGAGCGATGGAAGATGTAGTGGACGAGGCCGACGGGCTCGCCATCCTCGACCGCGAGGGCGCAGTGCATCGGCTCGTCCGGGGCAAGCAGACGTTCGAACGTCTCCTCGCTCACCTCGGGAGAGATCGAAACCTCGTAAAAGGCCTGATAGCCTTGCCAGAGCTTCTGCCAGTTCTGCTTGTCCCCACGCTCCAGCGCCCTGATCTCGCCCATCCGGGAATGCCTTTCTTCTCTCTCGCCGCGAAAACGATAGAGATCTCGCAAAGTGGTGGAAACCCTTCGGAATCGTCTGGCGAGCTCCTCGGATCGAAAGAACGGCGAAAATGCGATCCGTCCACTTGTGCGGCAGGGCCGCTTCCGCTTGTATCCGGCCGTTTCACGGCCGGCGCGAGATCGGCCCAGCATGGGAGGAAATCCAGGTGGATCGTCGCCAATTCTTCAAGCAGGCCGGCATTGTCTCGGGCGGCGCGGCGGCCAGCGTCGCACTTGCCGCTCCGGCGATCGCCCAGGAGCGCCCGCGCATCCGCTGGCGCATGACCTCGAGTTTCCCGAACACGCTCGACACGCTCTTCGGCGCCTCGCAGCGCTTCGCCCAGATGGTTTCGGACATCACGGAGGGGCAGTTCACCATCCAGCTCTTCCCGGCGGGTGAACTGGTGCCGGGCCTTTCCGCGCTCGACGCGGTGCAGGACGGCACGGTCGAGGCCGCGCACTCCGTCCTCTACTACTATGTCGGCAAGGATCCGACCTTCGCCATCGGCTCGGCGATTCCCTTCGGCCTGAACGCGCGCCAGCAGAACGCCTGGCTTTATCACGGTGGCGGCAACGAACTGATCGACGAGTTCCTGCAGTCCTACAACGTGACGGCGCGCCCCGGCGGCAACACCGGCACGCAGATGGGCGGCTGGTTCCGCAACGAAATCAACTCGGTCGCCGACCTGCAGGGCCTGAAGATGCGCATCGCGGGCATCGCGGGACAGGTGCTCCAGCCGCTCGGCGTCGTCGGCCAGCAGCTTGCCGGCGGCGACGTCTATCCGGCGCTGGAGCGCGGCACGCTGGACGCGACCGAGTTCGTCGGCCCCTACGATGACGAGAAGCTCGGCTTCTATCAGGTTGCGCCCTACTACTATTACCCCGCCTTCTGGGAGGCCGGGCCGACGGTCCACTACATCTTCAACCGCGAGCAGTTCGATGGCCTGCCGGACTCATACAAGGCCGCGCTGGAGACGGCTTCCATGGCCGCGAACCTCGACATGACCGCCGATTACGACGTGAAGAACATGCGCGCGATCCGCTCGCTCGTCGGCAAGGGCGCCCAGCTTCGCCCCCTGCCGCGCGACGTTCTCGACGCCGCCTACGATTCGGCGCAGAACCTCTATCGGCAACTCGACGAGACCAACGAGAACTGGAAGAAGATCTTCGACCCGTGGAACGAGTTCCGCACGCAGAGCTACGAATGGTTCCGCGTCGCCGAGTTCACCAACGACAGCTACGCCTATGCGCAGCAGGCTGCCGGACGCTAGGCGGCGGGCAGCATCGAGGCACAAGAAAAGAGGCCGGCGGAGCGATCCGCCGGCCTCTTCTTTTGGGCGCGCTACTGGCCGAAGCTCGGCGCTGCCGGCGCTTCAAAGCTCGGCGCTGCCGGGGCCCCGAACGAGGGCGGAGGCGGCGTCGCGTCCACCGGCCCAGCCGGCGGCGCGCCGAAGCTCGGAGGGGGCGGGGTGCCGAAGGAGGGGGCGCCCGGCGCCTGCGAGGGATCGCCGAAGCTCGGAACGTTGATCTGGATCGACGCGGGGTCGAACGTCGCCTCCGGCGTGAGGAAATACGTCACCGACTGCGGGAAGAAGATCAGCACCGCCACCATCACGAGCTGCAGGCACAGCCACGGAATCGCGCCGAGATAGATGTCGGATGTCTTCACCTCGGGCGGCGCGATGCCACGCAGGTAGAACAGCGCGAAGCCGAAGGGCGGGTGCATGAAGGCCGTCTGCAGGTTCACGCACAGGAGCACGCCGAACCAGATGAGATCAATGCCGAGCGAGTTCGCCACGGGCACGAGCAGCGGCACGATGATGAAGGCGATCTCGAAGAAATCGAGGAAGAAGGCGATGAAGAAGATGAAGACGTTGACGAAGATCAGGAAGCCGACGGCTCCACCGGGGATGTGCGACAGGAGATGTTCGATCCACAGGCCGCCGTCCATCCCTTGAAAGACGAGGCTGAAGACGGTGGCCCCGATGAGGATGAAGATCACCATGGCGGTGATGCGCATCGTCATCTTCATCGCTTCACGCGTGCGCGTCCAGTCGAGGCGTCGGTGCGCGGCAGCCAGGAGCATCGCGCCGATCGCACCCATGGCGCCGGCTTCGGTGGGCGTGGCAAGGCCTGCGAACATCGTGCCGAGGACGATCAGGATCAGCGCCAGCGAGGGCACCATCGCCTTGGCAACCTGCCAAAGAAGCGCCCCGCCGCTCTTGGTGCGCGCCTCCGGCGGCAGCGGCGGCATCAGATGCGGCTTCAGCCGCGACAGGACGAAGATGAAGGTGAGGAAGATCAGGATCTGCAGGAGCGCCGGTCCGATCGCGCCCTTGTACATGTCGCCCACCGAGCGCCCGAGCTGATCGGCGAGGATGATGAGGACGAGCGAGGGCGGGATGACCTGCGTGATCGTGCCAGACGCCGCGATGACGCCGGTCGCCAGACGCTTGGAATAGCCGTAGCGCATCATCACCGGCAGCGAGACGACACCCATCGCGATCACCGACGCCGCGACCGTGCCGGTGATGGCGCCGAGCACCGCGCCCACGATGATGACGGCATAGGCGACGCCGCCCGGCAGGGGCCCGAAGAGCTGGCCCGCCCCCTCCAGAAGGTCCTCGGCCAGCCCCGAGCGCTCGAGAACCGCGCCCATGAAGGTGAAGAACGGGATGGCGAGCAGGAGCTCGTTGGAGATGACCCCGTAGAAGCGCAGCGGCAGCGCGTTGAGGAGCGCCGGCGAGAAATGCTCCGTGAGGATGCCGAGAAGGCCGAAGAGCATCCCCGTCGCCGCCAGCGAGAAGGCGACCGGGAAGCCGAAGAGCAGGAAGCAGATCATGCCGCCGAACATCAGCGGCGGCATCGGACCGTAAGCGAACATGAGCGACCCCTCCGGTCTGCGGCCTACTGAAGAGGCTTTTCGTACTTCGTTTCGAGCTCGATCAGCCCGGCGAGCGCGGCAAAGCGCTTGATGAGCTCCGAAAGGCCCTGCAGGAACAGGAGGCCGAAGCCGAGCGGCAGCGCCGCCTTCGCCGGCCACAGGATCAGCCCGCCCGCGTTCATCGACGTTTCCCCCGAGATGAACGAGCGCCAGAAGAACGGCCAGCACAGGCTGAACAGGTATCCGACGACTGGGAGGAACAGGACGGCGAAGCCGATGATGTCGACATAGAGACGCGTGCGCGGCGCGAGCGTGGAATAGATGAGGTCCACGCGCACATGTTCGTTCATGCGCAGCGTATAGGCCGAGCCCAGAAGCACCATGCCGGCGAGAAGATACCACTGGATCTCGATCGCGCCGTTCGAACTGATATTGAGCGTGTAGCGCAGGAGCGCGTTTCCGCCGCTGATCAGCACCGCAGCAAGGACCATGTATTCCGCGATGACCGCAAATCCGGCGTTCAGCCGATCCACGGACCGGCTGAACAAGAGCAGCGCTCCCATCATTTCCTCCGCATTGGGCGCGTCGCGCCCTTCGGGATGGGCCAGCCGCCGACCTTTCCGGCCGACATCGATCGCGCGTTCTCGTGCGGTCGCTACGACATTCCGCGCAGACAAGGCCAGTCTTTTCTTGAACGACACCGTATCGCGCGTCTCCGCTGGGCGGGGACGACCGTGACGGAGGGCGACCCGCTCGCCCGCCGCATCGCCGCCCAGCGCAGGGCGGTGGAGGCGGTACGCGCCCGTCATGCATTCGAACTGCTGGTGCTCAGGCGCCTCGAGAGCCGTGCCGCTGGGAGCAGCGGATCGTCACTCGCGAAACTCCTGGAGCGCGCAGAGGCCCGGCGCGACAAGGCGCTGGAAAGCAGGGAGACAGGGGGCTTGGAGGCAAACGGCGGGGACGAGGACGACGAGGGTTGACTCTTCAGTCGCACTAGAACAAAACATGAACATCGACAAACCGGAGAACAGTCCGATGCTGCTCGTCAAGGAATGCGCCTCTCTCGCCGCGATCTCGGCCTTCGTCCTCTGCTTCAGCCTTTTCGCGACCGTCGTCTAATCATTTTCACGGTTGCGTACCCGGTCTCGATGCAGGTCGCGCGCTGTGGAATGCGTGGACCACGCGGCGCGGTGGCACGACAAATGCATCTCGGTCGGGCAGGGTGATCGTCTGCCGGCGTGGCGAGTCGAGTTCTCTACCGGTATCTGGATGTGTGCGAAGGGTGATGGCGATGGGCGAGGCGACGGCGGCGAACGGGCCAGGCTTCATCCATCTGCGCATCCACAGCGCCTTCTCTCTTCTGGAAGGCGCGCTGCGCATCGACCAGATCGTCAAGTTCGCCAAGGCGGACGGGGCGCCGGCGATCGGTATCGCCGATACCAACAATCTCTTCGGGGCCCTCGAATTCTCGGAGAAGGCGGCCAAGGCCGGGATCCAGCCCATCGTCGGCTGCCAGCTCGACGTCGACTTTTCGGACGCGGGCGAGCCGTCGGGGCAGGGGCGCGAGCGTAACGCGTTCTCTTCCATGGCGCCGATGGCCTTCATCGCCGCGACGGAAGAGGGCTACGCCAATCTCGTCGAAATCGTCTCCATGGCCTATCTCGCCCATGGCGGCGACGCGCGTCCCCACATCCTCGCCGAATGGCTGGAAGGACGCTGCGAAGGCGTCATCGCGCTGACCGGCGGGCCGCTCGGCCCGGTGGACGCGGCGCTGGACGCCGGCCGCGAACCGGTGGCGCGCGCGCGGCTGGAGCGGCTGAAGGCGCTATTTGCGGACAGACTGTATGTCGAACTCCAGCGTCACGGCGATCGCTGGCAGCGGCTGGAGGCCGACATCGTCGATCTCGCCTACGAGTTCGAGCTGCCGCTCGTGGCGACCAACGAGCCCTATTTTTTCGCACGCGAAGATTTCGATGCCCATGACGCGCTGATCGCGGTCGCCGAGAACCGTCTCGTCAGTCACGAGGATCGCCGTCGCCTGACGCCCGACCATTGTCTGAAGTCGGCCGAGGAGATGGGCGAGCTCTTCGCCGATCTGCCCGAGGCGCTGTCGAACACGGTCGAGATCGCGCGGCGCTGCTCGTTCCGTCCGCGCACTCGCAAGCCGATCCTGCCGCGTTTCGCGGGCGCCGACGCCGATCCGGAAGAAGCGCAGCGGGCCGAGGTCGCCGAGTTGCGGCGTCAGGCGGAGGAGGGGCTGGCCGCGCGCCTCTCCTATCACGGGACGGCGCCGGGACAGAGCGAGGACGACTATCGCGAGCGTCTGGCCTTCGAGCTCTCGGTCATCGAGCGGATGGGCTTTCCCGGCTACTTCCTGATCGTTGCCGACTTCATCAAATGGGCGAAGGCGCAAGGGATACCGGTGGGCCCGGGCCGCGGTTCGGGCGCCGGCTCGCTCGTCGCGTGGTCGCTGACCATCACCGACCTCGATCCGCTCCGCTTCTCTCTGCTGTTCGAGCGCTTCCTCAACCCGGACCGCGTGTCGATGCCCGACTTCGACATCGACTTCTGTCAGGACCGGCGCGAGGAGGTGATCCGCTACGTCCAGGCCAAGTACGGCCGAGAGCAGGTGGCGCAGATCATCACCTTCGGGTCGATGCAGGCGCGCGCCGTCCTGCGTGACGTCGGGCGCGTGCTCGAGATGAGCTACGGCCATGTCGACAAGCTCTGCAAGCTGGTGCCGGCCAACCCCGCCAACCCCGTCACGCTCGCGCAGGCGATCGAGGAGGAGCCGCGCCTGCAGGAGGCGCGCGAGAAGGAGGAGATCGTCGATCGCCTCCTGTCGATCGCGTTGAAGCTCGAAGGGCTCTACCGCCACGCGTCCACGCACGCGGCCGGCATCGTCATCGGGGACCGTCCGCTCTCCAAGCTCGTGCCGATGTACCGCGATCCGCGCTCCGACATGCCGGTCACGCAGTACAACATGAAGTGGGTCGAGCAGGCCGGGCTCGTGAAGTTCGACTTCCTCGGCCTGAAAACGCTGACGACACTGCAGACGGCGGTGGCGCTGATCGCTAGAAAGGGCGTGTCCCTCGACCTCGGTGCGCTGCCGCTCGACGATGCCAAGACCTACGAGATGATGACGCGCGGCGAGACCGTCGGCGTGTTCCAGGTGGAATCGGTCGGCATGCGCAAGGCGCTGATCGGGATGCGACCGGACTGTTTCGAGGACATCATCGCGCTGGTGGCGCTCTACCGCCCCGGCCCGATGGAAAACATCCCGGTCTACAACGCGCGCAAGCACGGCGAGGAGGATGTCGAGATCATCCATCCCAAGATGGAGCCGATCCTGCGCGAGACCCAGGGCGTGATCGTCTATCAGGAACAGGTGATGCAGATCGCCCAGGTCCTGTCGGGCTACACGCTCGGCGAGGCCGATCTCCTGCGCCGCGCGATGGGCAAGAAGATTCGCGCGGAGATGGACAAGCAGCGCGTGCGCTTCGTCGAAGGCGCGCTGGAGGGCGGCATCGCGAAGGCGCAGGCGAACACGATCTTCGACCTTCTGGCCAAGTTCGCCGACTACGGCTTCAACAAGAGCCACGCGGCAGCCTACG
The DNA here is from genome assembly GCF_014058705.1 of Aureimonas mangrovi. Taxonomy (NCBI): domain Bacteria; kingdom Pseudomonadati; phylum Pseudomonadota; class Alphaproteobacteria; order Hyphomicrobiales; family Aurantimonadaceae; genus Aureimonas; species Aureimonas mangrovi. The sequence goes on along the minus strand of NZ_CP059692.1, from coordinate 2,204,042 downwards.
CGCTCGTCGCCTACCAGACGGCTTATCTGAAGGCGAACCACGCCACCGAGTTCCTCGCCGCCTCGATGACGCTCGACAGCGGCAACACGGACAAGCTCAACGATTTCCGCGTCGATGCGATGCGCCTCGGCATCGAGATCGTCGCGCCTTCGGTGCAGACATCGTATCGGCCCTTCGAGGTGGAGGAGGGGCGCATCCTCTATTCGCTCGCGGCCATCAAGGGCGTCGGCGAACATGCAGTGGATCATATCGTGGCGCTGCGCGAAGAGGGCGGCCGTTTCGCGAGTCTCGAGGACTTCTGCGCGCGCATCGATCCAAAGATCGTCAACAAGCGCACGCTGGAGCATCTGATCTGCGCCGGTGCGCTCGATTGTTTCGGACACGACCGCGCGCTCCTGTGCGCCAATCTGGAGCGCATGGCCGGTTATGCGCTGACGGCGCACGAGGGGCGCACCTCGAACCAGCACGACATGTTCGGCGGGGCCGGCGCCGAGCCGGAGAAACTGCGCTTCACGCAGCCTGGCATCTGGACGAGCGCCGAGAAGCTGATGCGCGAGCATCAGTCGATCGGCTTCTACCTTTCCGCTCACCCGCTCGACGAATATGCCAAGGCGCTGAAGCGCCTGAACGTGCAGTCCTACAAGGAGGTGGTGGCGAGCGTGCGCAAGGGCGCGACGGCGGGCCGGGTGGCCGGCACGGTCACTTCGCGCCAGGAGCGAAAGACACGCACCGGCGGCAAGATCGGCATCGTCCAGCTCTCCGACGCGACCGGACAGTACGAGGTGGTGCTCTTCACCGAGACGCTCGTCGCCTATCGCGAGATGCTGGAGCCGGGCAGCTCGGTCATCGTCACGGTTTCGGCGGAAGACAGGCCGGAGGGCATCTCCCTGCGGGTTCAGTCGGTCCAGTCGCTGGAGCGGGAGGCGGAGCGGATGCAGAGCTCGATGCGCGTCTTCATGCGCGACGCCTCGCCGCTGGCAGCCCTGCGGGCGCATCTGAAGACCGATGGCGACAGTGCCGTCTCTCTGGTGATCGTGCAGGACGGGGGCGAGCGGGAGGTGGAGATCGCCATGCCCGGACGCTACCGCGTCTCGCCCCAGATGGCGAGCGCGATCCGTGCGGCGCCCGGCATTCTCGACGTCGAACTGGCCTGACGCGCGGGAGCTTCAGCCTCGCCGGTCGCGGTCGCCTGGGTTGATCTCGCGCGGGCGCGCCGCGCGGCGCGCCGCTTCCGGTTCGCGGGCGGCGGCGGGCCGGAACGTGTAGCCGGTCTCGATCGCCTCGAGGCCGAAGCGTTCGCGCAGCGCGTCGACGGCGCCTTCGGCCTGCGCGCGGCGTGCCGCACCCGCATCGACGAGGTCGACCGGGTCGGCGGCGTTGGCGGGCGAGAACTCAGAGCAGCCGACGCCGATCAGGCGGTAGCGCGTGCCGTCGAGCTCGTGCCGCAGCATGGCGCGCGCCGTCTCGAAGATGGTGCCGGCCAGGCGCGTCGGCTGAGCGAGGCGCCGGTTGCGCGTGCGGATGCGGAAATCGCTGCCCTTGAGCTTCAGAACGATGGTGTCGGCGGCGAGCTCCGTCGTCTTCAGGCGCCGCGCGACCTTCTCGCAGAGCGTGCGCAAGATCGGAACCAGCTGATCCTCGCGCGACAGGTCGCCCTCGAAGGTCGTTTCGGCCGAAATGCTCTTGGCCTCGGCCCGTGGCTGGACGGCGCGCCGGTCGAGCCCGCGTGAAAGGCGGAAGAGCTTCTGCCCCATCGCGCCGTAGCGCTTCATGAGATCGCCTTCGTCCATCGTCTGGAGCTGGGCGATCGAGGTCAGACCGTCATGTGCGAGCCGGGTCCGCGTCGCCTCGCCGACGCCCCATATGGCGCCGATCGGCCGCGCCGCGAGGAAGGCGAGCGTCTCGGCGCGGCCGATCACCGAAAAGCCGCGCGGCTTGTCGAGATCCGAGGCGATCTTGGCGAGGAACTTGTTGTGCGAGAGGCCGACCGAGACGCTGATGCGCAACTCATCCTCCACCGCGCGCGCGAGGTGCGCGAGCGTGACGGCTGGAGACTGCCGGTGAAGCCGCTCGGTCCCCGAGAGGTCGAGGAAGGCCTCGTCGATCGAGAGCGGTTCGACGAGCGGGGTGATCGAGCGCATCATCTCGCGCACCTGCCGGCCGACTTCGGCGTAGCGCGCCATGTCGGGCCGGATGATCGTCGCCTCCGGGCAGAGTTGCAGCGCCTTGAACATGGGCATGGCGGAGCGCACGCCCTTGATGCGCGCATTGTAGCAGGCGGTGAGGACGACGCCGCGGCGCCCGCCGCCGATGATCAGGGGGCGATCCGCAAGGTCCGGCCGGTCGCGCTTCTCCACGGCGGCATAGAAGGCGTCGCAATCCAGATGCGCGATCGATAGGTCGTGCAGCTCCGGATGGGCGAGCACGCGCGGGCTGCCGCAGGCCGTGCAGCGGCGGGCGCCCGCGGGCTGGGCGCGCAGGCAGTCGCGGCAAAGGGCGGGCTGGTCCGGCATGGTGGGCCTGCGGGTGACGGAACAGGCGCGATTATCGCGCCCGCCGCCCTCTGCGGCAAGCGCGCTCAGCCGCGCAGCATCGTCTCCAGCAGCGGTTCCGCCTCCGCCCAGTTGCGCGCCTGCTCCGCGCCCTCCGGCAGCGGCGGCAGATGCGGGCGCAGCCCGTCATTTGCCATCAGATGCAGGAGCCGCGTCCGCGCGAGGCTGCGGCGCACACCGGCGAGATTGGGCGGCAGATCGTCCACGAAGACGATCGGCCCGTGCCACCGCTCGGCGAGTTCGGCAACGATGCCGCCCTTTGAGCGCTCCGTCGCGATCATCGGGTAACGAAGGCCCGCCGCATCCAGAAGTCTGCGGCGATGGGTGTGGAAGCTCGGCGTCATTGCGGTCAGGAAAACGATGTCGGCGATGCGCGAGAGGCGCTCGAGCGCTGGGGCGACGCCGTCGACCGGGCGCTGGCGCGTTTCCTGCTCCTCGTAGAGCCTGCGCGTGAAACCGCCGACGGCCTGCCCCGAGACAGCCGCGCCCGTCGCCAGCGATCGGACATTGCCGGTGAGAGCGAAACTGTCGAAATGCATCCGCGCGCCATTCTCCTCGAGGAGTGCGCAGAAGGGTTCGACGAAATGGAGGACCACCTCGTCGACGTCGAGGACGAGGAGCGCTTCGCGGTGCTTCGCGATGTCGGCGGGAGCGGGGCCGACGGTCGTCGCCCCCGTCATGCCGGGTCGGCCGCGCCGTAGCTGCGCGAAAGGTGGGTCCGCGCCGAAACGACAGCGTCGGGCCGCAACTGCGCGCTTTCGCAAAAGGAGAGCAGCGTGCGCTCGTCGGCCAGCATGAAGTCCAGAAGGCCGGCGAAGAAGGCGGGCTGCGTGGCGGCCTCGCGCAGCTCGTGCGCCTCAAGGCCCGAAAGCGAGAGAAAGCGGTTCGTCAGGTCCGGATCGCCTGCCAGGAACTGCAGCGCGGCGACGCCGGTGGCGAGCCCGTCGTCGCCCCGGTTCGAGGTCATGTCCGCCTTCAGCATCGAGCGCTCCTTTTCCCGCGCAGGGCACGGTTCCCATTTCTTAAACGAAACGGGTGTAGAACCTGCCCATGCGGGGCTGCAACCATCGGCCGCCCTGCATCGCGAGTTCGAGTGTTGGAGTATCGCGAACCATGTCGAAGACCGTGATGATCGTCGAGGACAACGAGCTCAACATGAAGCTCTTCCGCGACCTGATCGAGGCACATGGCTATCAGACGGTCCAGACCCGCAGCGGCCTGGCCGCGATGGATCTTGCGCGCGAGCATCGGCCGGACCTGATCCTGATGGACATCCAGCTCCCCGAGATTTCCGGGCTGGACGTGACCCGCAAACTGAAGGCCGACGAGGAGCTGAAGGCAATTCCCGTGATCGCGGTCACCGCCTTCGCGATGAAGGGCGACGAGGAGCGGATCCGCGAAGGCGGCTGCGAAGCCTATATTTCCAAGCCGATTTCGGTCACGCGGTTTATCGAGACGATCAAGGCGTTCCTTGGCGACGCCTGAACGCT